>JAEZYN010000013.1 GCA_023419095.1 Bacteroidota bacterium
ATGGCTTCGTCCACATCATGGTTGATTTCTTTCTGTTTCGAACGGTGCGTAAGACTGGCGACCTCGGCGGTGGCAATTGAGAATTCAAGACCTTCGGTATGTTCACCAATCATTTTCAATACGTCATCTGTTCCGCGGTTGAGCACATGAATAACGAGGGTGTCGCCGACGGGTTTCAGCGATGAATTTTCATAAACGCTGAGGTGGATGACGTTCGTGTCGTTGAGTAAAGCTTTGGTAACAGCAGGAGTAGCGGTTGAGGGAATGGAGGCTTCAATCGTTCTGTGCATAAGTTGGTTTTTGATGATTACGGCAGAATATTCCGCAAGATGATTTTCATTAAAAACAAAAACTGCTCCGAACTGCTTTCTCCGTTCGAACTGAATTTTTCAGAGTCAACTCAAAGTTCGCGCTACCTTACTTTTTCGAGAAGATAAACCTGGGTTCCCGCCATCATCAGGTTTCCTTCAAGCGTCAGATTTTTGCCGCTGACATCGATGACTGAAATATAGTTGCGTGAATTATACTCGATATAGTTTTCACGTTCGCCGTTCGCCGGATTTTTACCGAACTTAAAGTCATATTTCGTCCAGTCTTCTTTTTCACTGCTGCAGTGAACAGGTTTGAATTTACTGCGTTTTGCCTTAAACTCGATTTGTTCAAAACCTTCTGCACAACTGCTTTCAAATGAAGTTTCCGGATTTTCAGCTTTTTCAAATTCGGTGAATGAACCATCGTAAATTCCCACGATTTTCCAGTTACCGTCGAGACGGTCTTCATCGATCTTCCCTTTGGCTTTGCTCACCGTCCACGCGATGCCTTTCACGGTTCCTTTCACGGTTTTATAGGCGAGTTTTCCGGCACCTTTCACCACGCTGGCGGCGGTGGAAACTACGCAGGATTCCAGAATCAGGGCGCCGCAAAGAATAATAAGTACTTTTTTCATAATGCAATTATTAGCTAAGATAATGGTTTCAGCGCAAAAAAAGTTTGATCACATGCCAATTGCCAAACAAAAAACCACCGAAATGTCGGTGGTTTTGTCTTTTAGATCTGTGCAGATTAAAGTCTTGCTTCGGTATCGTCGTTATACCATCTGTCATACGAATAACGCGCGTCATCTTCGTTACGTGGTTTGTATCCCATGTAGATTCCGCCGTCCTTGATTTCGCTTTCGTATCTTTTGGCTTCATCTTCAGGTACACCTGCCCCGGTAAGTGCACCTACCAAACCGCCTGTTGCAGCTCCTGCACCTGCGCCAGCAAGTCCGGCTGCCAAAGGTCCGGCAATTACAAGTCCAAGACCAGGCAAAAGAACGTTAGAGCCTATTGCCGCCACAGCACCTACTACAGCACCAATTCCACCACCGATCAATGAGCCTGTCGCTGCATTTTCAGCCACTTTATCGCCTAATTCAGAGTCGCGGTCGTTATCAGTGAAATAGCGGTTACGTGTATCATCAGACATCATTACGTTGATATCATCTTTGCTGTAACCTCTGCTGTGCAGGTCCGAATAGGCGTTATCTGCCTCTTCTCTTGATCTGAATACTCTTGAAACATAATCACTTCTGAATTCTGGTCTGTACTGTTGGTTTTCCATAACTTTAAAATTTTTAATGTTAATATTTATGATTTGTTATGGTGCAGAACATTCAATTAAAATGCCATGCATGGCTGTTTTAACATTGTTTAACGTAACGGTGCTAAAGCGGAGATCCGCAGTAAACCAGCGGTTTGTTTGAATTTAAATTTGATTGTCAGCAAGTTGTCTGATGGCGCCCGGAAGCAGTGAAGCGGAAATTAGCTGCCGAAGAATTTTTTAAGATTGAGCGCAACCCATTCAATGGTTTCTTCTTTCTTCGCAAAACAGAAGCGCAGCAGGCCGGTCTGCTGTACACCATGGTAGAAAGCGGAAAGCGGTACTGCCGCCACGCCTGCTTTTTCTGTGAGCCAGAAGACAAGCTCCCGGTCACTCATTTCTGTATCATTTATTTTTAAAAGTTGGAAATAACCCGCTCTGGCTTTTTCAGCAAAACTAAATGGCAGGCCTGAAAATTGTCTGATAAAAAAGTCGCGTCTGCGCTGCATGATTTTGCGGTTTTCATCCACATCGAAAATCTCAAGGTATTTTGCGAGTGCGTACTGCGCGGGCGCATTAACGCAAAAGGCTGCGTACTGATGCACTCTTCCAAATGCCTTCAGCAATTCCTCCGAAGCCAAAACGTAACCCACTTTCCAACCTGTAACGTGAAACATTTTGCCAAATGAAAAAATACTGAAGCAGCGCTCACGCAGTTTCGGATGATGGAAAGCACTGTAAAAAGGCCGGTCGTCATAGGTTAAAATGTCATAAACTTCATCGGAGATGATAATTATATTGGTATCATTAATAATTTCCGCCAGCTGATTCCAGTCGGATTGCGTCCACACGTAACCTGAGGGATTGTGTGGTGAATTCACCATGATCACCCTCGTTTTATCTGTAACGGCATTCTTAACAGCTTCAAAATCAACTTTAAAATCATTGTTTAAACGCACATAAACGGGCACGGCGCCATTAGTTTCGATCGACGGAACATAAGAATGGTATGAAGGTTCCAGCACAATCACTTCATCTCCGGGCTCGAGTACCGTGGCCAGCGCCATGAAGATTGCATAGCTCGCACCCGGCGAAATCATTATATTTTCTGTTTGCAAATGCAGCGGAATTTCACGCCGACGGTTAAATTCAACCAGATTTTCGCGCAGAAGCAGCAAGCCGCCCATTGGCGCATACTGATTGTAGTTCAGGTCAGTGGCTTCACCAAGCAATTTTTTCAGACGCGGATCTGTTTCATAATCAGGGAAACCCTGCGAGAGATTCACCGCGTTATGTTTTGCGGAAAGCGCGGACATTTCTGAGAAAATGGATAAATCCTGGCCGGAATGTTTTCGTTTAATCATACTCAAATTTAGCATATTCCGCATAGAAAAGAGTTTGGAATTTTTTTATATTTTTAAACTTTCCAAATAAAACCAGAATCTATGAAAAACATCTTTGTACCGCTGCTTTCGGCGGTATTGCTGACAAGTTGCGCCACCACCGCCAATTATTCCTATGACGGACGTGCATTTCGCAAAGCTTATGAATCAATCAGTCAGGATGACCTCAAAAGAGATCTTTATATAATAGCTTCCGATGAGATGGAAGGCCGCCAGACCGGCAGTGAAGGCCAAAAGAAAGCGGGACGCTACATGATCGGGCAGTACCAAAAAATGGGTGTGAATTTCCCGGCAGCGCTAAATTCTTATTATCAGACAGTTCCTGAAAGTTTCATGAAAACCAAAACACGTGGCGGCAGCCTGCCCGAATCTGAAAACATCCTGGCTTACATCCCGGGAAGCGAAAAGCCGGAGGAACTCATCGTGATTTCGGCGCACTATGATCACGTCGGAACACGGGACGGACAGATTTACAATGGTGCGGATGACGACGGCAGTGGAACGGTGGCGCTAATGGAAATCGCGGAAGCTTTTCAGACCGCTAAAAAAGCCGGTCACGGACCGAAAAGATCAATCCTGTTCCTGCATGTGACAGGCGAAGAGCACGGCCTGATCGGTTCAGATTATTATTCCCAAAATGCGGTTTTTCCGTTGGCCAACACGGTTGCCAACCTGAATATAGACATGATCGGGCGCTGCGATCCTGAAAACTGTGGTAAAGATTATGTGTATGTGATTGGTTCTGAAATGCTGAGCTCCGATCTGAAGAAAATCAATGTGGAAGCGAACAACAAAACCGTGAAGCTTGAACTGAATTATAAATATGACGATCCTGCAGATCCTCAAAGGCTTTATTACCGGTCTGATCATTATAATTTTGCAAAGCACAATGTGCCGGCTGCTTTTTTCTTTGATGGTATCCACGCTGATTATCACAAGCCGGGCGACGATCCAGACAAGATCGATTACGTCGCACTCCAAAAACGTACGCAACTCGTGTTTGCCACCGCGTGGGAACTGGCTAACCGTGCCGACCGAATAGTAGTTGACGGCAAGAACACCCGATAAAAATTTTCCAAAAATAAATTCCGCTGCAGTCTGTAGCGGAATTTTCTTTATAAATTTGTCTTCATAGCCTCATAGTTCAACGGATAGAACAAAAGTTTCCTAAACTTTAGATACAGGTTCGATTCCTGTTGGGGCTACTAAAGTTTACTTCCTACAAGAAAATCCCCCGCTTTAGGCGAAGGATTGACAGATAATTTCATCTCATTTTTTAGTTATACAACCACGAATAGTGAAGCCGACATCGCTTCTGTTTTATTAGAATTTAAGAATTTCAAATTTCAGGATATGTCTTAAAATTTGTCCTTTCTTACTGTAAATGTACTGTTTAAAATATTCCGAAAGATGAACCCAATATTAAAATTGACAAGTTACTAACAATTTTTTGTTGATAACAATTAGTCTATGAAAGTTTTTCGACCAAAAATCTCGCCGTGTGAGAGCGCTCATTCTCAATTAATTCTTCTGGCGTACCTACAAATACCACTTCACCGCCGTGTTTTCCGGCTTCCGGACCTATATCGATGATATAATCTGCAGACTTAATAATATCCGGCTGATGTTCAATTACGATTACCGAATGTCCCAACTCGATCAGTGCCTGCAATGACGTCAGCAGTTTATTGATATCATGAAAATGAAGTCCCGTAGAAGGTTCGTCGAAGATAAACAGCGTCTTGTCTGTCGTGACACCTTTTACCAAGAACGACGCAAGTTTGATGCGCTGCGCCTCGCCACCCGAAAGGGTAGAAGAGCTCTGTCCCAGCTGAAGATAGCCGAGCCCGACTTCCTGCAGTGGTTTGAGTTTGGTTACGATTTTCTGCTCGTTGTTATCTTTAAAAAATTCCAGCGCTTCATCCACGGTCATGTGCAGTACGTCTGAAATGTTTTTCTCATCGAACTTGATCTCAAGAATTTCATTCTTGAAACGCGTGCCTTTGCAGGTTTCGCATTCAAGCTCAATGTCGGCCATAAACTGCATCGAAACATTGATCACTCCTTCACCTTTACATTCGTCGCAACGGCCACCGTCCACATTGAAGGAAAAATGTTTTGGCTTTAAATTCTGGATTTTGGCAAGTTTCTGTCTTGAAAACAAATCGCGAATATCGTCATATGCTTTTAAGTAAGTTACCGGATTTGAGCGCGATGATTTCCCGATGGGATTCTGATCGATCAGTTCGATATTTCTGACGAGTTTTTTCGGAAATTCTACCGAATCGTAATCACCTTTTTTACCGCCCATTCCAAGCTGAATCTGGATTTCATTGGTCAGGATTTCTTTCATTAAAGTCGATTTTCCCGAACCCGAAACACCTGAGATCACCACAAGATTTTCAAGCGGAATCTTCACGTCGATATTTTTCAGATTATTCTGGCGTGCACCTTTTATTTCGATGAACTCTTTAAATTTGCGCCGCTTTTCGGGAACTTTTATTTGAAGTTTTCCGATAAGGTACTGAGCGGTAAGTGAATCTGAATTTTTTAACTCATCAAAATTACCCGCAAAAACCAATTCACCACCGAGGTATCCGGCTTCCGGACCGATGTCAATAATATAATCGGCGGCACGCATCACGTCCTCATCGTGTTCTACCACGATTACCGTATTGCCCAGGTCGCGAAGGCTTTTCAGTACTTCGATGAGGTTTTCGGTGTCACGGGAGTGGAGTCCTATTGAAGGTTCATCCAAAATGTAGATCGAGCCTACAAGCGAACTTCCGAGTGATGTCGCGAGATTGATCCGCTGGCTTTCACCGCCCGAAAGTGTGTTGGAGGTCCGGTTTAACGTGAGATAACCAAGCCCAACCTTTAGTAAAAAATCAAGGCGCGTGGTGATTTCGTACAAAAGCCTTTTGGCGATTTCGGCATCGTGTTCGTTAAGCTGAAGTGAGTTGATCAGTGGTAAAAGCTCGTCCAGCGGCAGCTCGATCATCTCCTGGATGTTGTGACCGTCAATCTTTACCCATTTCGTTTCTTCACTCAGGCGCAGGCCTTCGCAGGACGGACAAAGTGTCTTTCCACGGTATCTCGAAAGCATCACACGGTACTGGATCTTATAGAGATTTTCCTCCACCATTTTAAAGAAATTGTTCACCGACGGGAAGCCACGCGTTCCGTCGCCTTTCCAAAGAAAATTTCTCTGCTCTTTGGTCAGTTCGAAGTAAGGTTTGTGTACCGGAAATGAAGTACCGACCTTCTTTATAAAAGATTTCTTCCATTCGCCCATGCTTTCACCTTTCCAGCTGGCCACGGCATCTTCAAAAACGGACAGGTTTTTATTCGGAATCACCAGATCTTCATCAATGCCGATCACTTTGCCGTATCCCTCACACTCCGGGCAGGCACCGTAAGGATTATTAAAACTGAAAAAATGGACATTAGGCTCCATGAATTCACGTCCGTCGAGCTCAAATTTGTTTGAAAACTCCGTGATTTCGCCCGTTTCGGTATTTTTTAATGAGCAATAGCCGAGGCCTTCGTAAAATGCCATCTGTATGGAATCGGCTAGCCGCTGCAGAAAGCTTTCGTCTTCTTCGTACCGGAACCTGTCAATGACCAGGAAAATTTCCATGTCTTTTTCGGGCACGAAACCGAAACTTTCCAGATCTTCTATTCCCGCGACATTGCCGTTCACTTCCAGTTTTGTAAAACCTGAAACCTTCAATGTATTTAAAAGTTCCTCAAATTTTTCGGTCTGAAATGAAAGCGGAGTTCTGAGCAGGAAATCCTGGTTTTCATTCTTTTTGATGTGCTCAATCACATCCGTCACCGAATCTTTTTTCACCTCGCGTCCGGAATCGGGAGAAAATGTCCGTCCCACGCGCGCGAAAAGCAGTTTAATGTAATCGTAAATTTCTGTGGAAGTACCCACCGTAGAGCGCGGATTCGATGAAATCACTTTTTGCTGTATCGCGATAGAAGGTGCAAGCCCTTTGATATCATCAATTTTCGGTTTTTCGAGCTTTCCCAAAAACTGCCTTGCGTAAGAGCTCAAACTCTCCACATACCGGCGCTGTCCTTCCGCATAAATCGTGTCAAATGCCAGTGAAGATTTGCCGCTTCCGGAAACGCCCGTTATCACGACGAGTTTGTTTTTCGGAATCAGTACATCGATGTTTTTCAGGTTGTTGAGATGTGCGTTCTTTACGAAAATCTCTTTTTTTATATCTATTTCTGTTGTGGTCATGTGTAAAATTAGAACCTACAAAATTACGATTTTTTCCAGCGAAATTATTTTTAAATTCAGTCTTGCGGAATTCAAAATATTTTCCGATATTTGGTTAACAAATTTGTAACAATCATGAAAAAGTTTTTAAATGATCTGATTACACATTTGATGAGAAAAAGATAGTGATTCAAAGTTTAGTTTAAAAAAGAATTGAAAAGTGTGATCCCTCGGGGTTGCACTTTTTTGTCTTAGTCTAAAAGTGTTATTTTTGCCCGATGAAAAAATGCCTGTTACTTTTTGCGTTTGCACTTGTTTTAATTAAGGTAAGTGCTCAGGAGCATATTTCGAGCTTTAATACTATTTCTGTAACGTATAATTTCCATCCAAAATTTTATCTTTTTGCTGAAGGCCAGCTCCGTGGAATCGAAGATTTTTCGTATCCGGATTATTACGAAATCAAAGGTGGACTCGGCTACAAACTTACACCGAATCACAAGCCTTTCATTGGTATCGGACGTTATGCAACCTATTCGGACCGTCTGATCGATAAAGAAGAGTTCCGCGTGTGGCTGCAGGATGTAGTTGATTTTAAAGCAGGAAGAGTAAAATTTGAAAACCGCGTACGTGCTGAAAAAAGCTGGTTCTACGAACCACAAACCGATGAAGTTTCAGACCGGATCCGCCTGCGTTACCGTCTGAATGTCACGGTTCCGCTGAATTCTGAAAAAGTAGATAAAGGGACAGTGTTTGCAAATGCTTACGACGAGGTGTTTTTCGTGACCACCGAAAAACCGCTGTTTGCACGCAACCGTGTATTTGGTGGTTTCGGTTACCAAATCGATGATAATTTCGGCATCGCTTCGGGTTATCTCTGGCAACGTGAATTTGCATTGTCCGGCAACAAAAATCTGCATTTCCTTTACCTCGCGCTAAACATTACGATCGACGGCTCTGACGATAAAGAATACGGATTCCCAGGTGCAGATTAGTGTTGATAACTTTTGCGCAAACGCTCTTTTTATATTTTAGGATTATGACGGTTTTTTGCGCCAAATCGTTATATTTGTCAAAATATTTTTCTTAAAATGAAGCGTCCGCGTTTCATTTGACATTAAAAAAAATAAATATATCCAAATGAAATTTATTGTTGCAAGTGGGGAATTACAAAAAGCACTGAAC
>JAEZYN010000060.1 GCA_023419095.1 Bacteroidota bacterium
AGCGGGCAAACAGAGATACTGCAACTAAAACTAAAGAAATTCAGGAGGTAGTACTGATCGGGGGGATCAAGCTGGATCCGGCTCAGAAAGTGGGCGCATATAACGTAGTTGGAAAAGCAAATTTCGAATCTACTCCATTTTCAACTATTGACGAAGTTCTAAATGGTCGCGTAGCCGGACTTAATTTTTCCTCAGCCAGTGGTGATCCCGGATCTTCTAATATGATGCTGGTAAGGGGCGTAAGTTCACTTATTGGGACGCCAAACCCCTTGTATGTTATTGATGGTATCATCATCGGTAAAGGAGCGGATAATGCTCAGATGATGGAATCGTGGAATCCACTTGCAATTATTGATCCGAACTCTATCGAGTCGGTTTCAGTACTGAAAGATGCATCCGCTACAGCCCTTTATGGCTCTCGTGGTGCGAATGGTGTAATCATTGTTAAGACCAAAAAGGGGAAATACAATCAGAAAACAAGATTTGAGTTTTCTACCGAAACCGGTGTTCAGGGTCGTGCGTATGATAAGCTGGAGCTGATGAATGGTGATGAGTATATTAAGTATGGTGGAATATTGATGTGGAACTCCCAGAATGGAAATGGTTTGCCTGTAGGGCAGACTTTCACAACATTAGAAGAAGCTACCCAATATTATCTTGATAATTATATTCCAAACGACGAACCTATTAAGTTTAACAGAAATTATACCGATTGGACAAAAAATATTAATCGTAGTTCTTCAATGGTAAGCACCTATAATTTTGGTGCATCGGGCGGTGGTGAAAATACTTCATATCGGCTAGGCGGATCTTATTACGATAATGATCCTTTGGTAAAATCTGCAAGTTTCGATCGTCTAAGCGTCAATATGGCAGTAGACCACAAAGCTTCTGAAAAGCTTAAATTTGGCGTTAATGCCAGCTATTCCAATGTAAAGCGAGGCACCTATATGGGAGGTCGGGCATCAGCAAATCCGGTTACCAATTCTATAATGTTATCACCTCTGCGGTCAATTTTTAATCAAGATGGCACTTTCAATCAGGATGCATGGCAAAATGCCAGTTCAAGTGATCCGGGCTATACTCCAGGCGGCGAGACGGACATGACGCAGTTTTTTAATCCGATGTCTATCCTTGCAAACACTTATCAGAAATCTACAATCAACACTTTCTTGGCCTCGGCAAGTATGGATTACGAGTTTGCAAAGAATTTTTACTTTAATTCTTTATTCGGCACACAATCTCAAATGATGCGTGAATTACAGGTTATCGACAAAGGTCACCCTATTTACACAGCGCAACTGGAATCTGATATATATGGTTTCATGCAGGATGCACGCACCAATATTTTTGATTGGAACTGGTCAAACACCCTCAGTTTCCGAAAAATATTTAACGGAAGACATAATTTGGAAACCTTTGCAGGCATGGAATATCAGGATCATACTTACAATGTTCTTAATGCTCTTTCATTCTATATGACAGATCCAAGACCGTATTTCAGGTTTGCCAAAGAGGGGACTATTCGTGCGGATGGAGATGATTACAGATGGACTCAGATTGCCTATTTCGGACGAATTAACTATACATTAGATAGTAAGTATACACTTACGGGTCAGTTACGTCGTGACGGTAACTCTACGTTAGGACTGCAAAAGTGGGGTAACTTCTGGTCTGCAGGAGGATCGTGGAATGTTTTTAATGAAGGATTTCTGCCGCAAACTTTCTCCTCGTTTACATTAAGAGCGAGTTACGGAGTACTTGGCAATATTCCTTATGCAGACCAGTGGGGCTTCCAATATAACGCGGATCCGTTGGCAGGATATGGTTCAGATTACAGTTGGGGAGATCAGTTGGGATATGGCTCAATAATACAACCGGGCAACGGCGCCTTGGTTTGGGAGGAAGCAAAGCACCTTGATATTGGTGCTGATTTTGGGGTCTTTAATGACAGACTTAAATTCACAGTAGATTATTATAATAAAATTACTGACAAAGCGATAGATGAAAGCTTTCCGGCAACAGAGACCGGAGGACCTACATATTTCTACGGAAATATCGGCACTATTTCCAATAAAGGATTTGAATTAGTAATTGATGCTACCCCAGTTCAAACAGAAAATTTCAGATGGTCTATTAATGCGAATGGTGCATATTCCAGAACGATGCTGGATAAATATAATTTGCCGCTTAAACAGTTCACTTCCGACGATCCAGGTGCAGCTGATAACGCATTTGCCGCCTTGGCTCCAGGTCATCTTTTTGGTGAATATTATACAAGAATTTGGGCCGGTATTGCTCAGCAAGACGATTCTACTAAAGGAATAAGAGCGGGTGATGCATTGTTTTATACAGATGAGACAAGAACTGATGTTACAAATAAAAGATTAGATGCAAAAGAAGTTTGGATGGGCAAAAGTGCTTTTCCAACCTATAATGTAGCATTAACAAATGAATTTAAATACAAAAACTTTTCATTAAGCTTCCTGATTTCAGGCCAGTTCGATTATTTGGTGCACAACGCAGTACACTCATACACAATTCATGACGGTAGATTCCCAACACGTAACCAAGTTAATGACGCATTGTATGACAGTTGGACTGATGCACCAGGAGCTGAAAATTTCAATGCTTCAAACCCCCGCGCAATGATTGGTGATGTCAATACTTGGAGGCTGGAATCTTCGCGTTTCGTAAATAAGGGTGATCACCTTAGACTTAAGGAAATGCGCTTGGCATATACATTTGGAGAATTGTTTAAAAACAGTACAGGTCTGAATAATCTTACGATCTATCTAAGGGGAACAAACTTGTTCACTTATACATTCGATAAAGATTTAGATTATGATCCTGAATCGAACTCCAACTCATGGTCTTGGGCTGGCAAAGGTCGGTATTGGTATGCCTCACCTGTTTTAAAAAGTATGTCGATGGGCATTCAGATCGGATTTTAATTATTAAAAATCAATAAAAAAATGAAAAAATATATAATTGTAATTGCTTCATTCTTCTTTTTTCAGGCAAGCAACTCATGCAGTGACCGGGATCTGTTCCTTACGTCCCCCAGTTCAGATGATATAGAAGATGTAAATACAGAAGCAAAACTTCAACAGTTTCTTAATAGTTCGTATTTTGCACTTGGATCTGTCAATGCTTATGGTACTGCAATTCCAGCTCTTTCGGACATCCTTTCAGACAATGTTTTTGTGACTAATTCCAACAACATTTATTCACTGACTAAGAACGCAGATTACACGGCGACTGACAATGATTTTAGTTTCTATGGTACAATGTATGACGCTATTATGAATTGCAATATTGTTATAAATAATACTACTGTTCCAAATAGTGCAAATGTGGCACGCATTAAAGCTGAGGCTAGAATTGCTCGTGCCTTTGCCTATTTCACATTGGTAAATTATTTTTCACCTTCCCCAACCTCAGGTGTAAATCAGGATTTTGGTGTGCCGATTGTCCTCGGAAATTATGATGTTTCCATTCAGCCCGCTCGCGCATCTGTTGGCGAAGTATATAACCAAATTATTTCAGATTTGCAGGCTAGTTTGCAAGATGCAGCAAGTGTAGGTGGATCTCAGCCACTTACCAAAAAAGTGACTTTTACTAAAACCGCTGCAGAATTACTCTTAGCTAAAGTATATCTTACTCGTCGTGCCGCAGGAGATGCGCAATTGGCACTTCAATATTCATCAGAAATTGTCAACAATTCCAGCTCAGAATTCGCGCCAATTGCATCATCTTCTTATGTTGCCTATTTTAGTGGAATAGATGATGAATTTGCGGAAGGCCATTCGGAAACGATCTGGGAGTTAGATTTAAATATGAATACCAATAATGCGACCGGAATAGGTGCAAACCTATCGCTTCCAGGCCTATATAGCCGTACAGACAGCCGTCGTGCACTTTTGGTAACACGCAGTTTTTATAATTCCTTTCCCGTTACGGATGTCCGCCGTGGTAACGGTACAGCAACATCACTCCTGACCACTGTATCTGCACCGCCTGCTGACACGCCTCCGGGAGCATGGACAAATAAATATCCCCGTCTTACGTCAAATGGAAATTATGTACGCAACATAAAAATTTTACGCTTCGCAGACGCACAATTGAGTAGAATTGAAGCACTTCATTTAACAGGTCAAAATGCCACTGCGTTAGCCGAACTCAATAATTTTGCCTTGTCAAGAGGAGGTTCTACCTATACAGGAACAGACATGCTTAATGACATTTTAACAGAACGAGCCAAGGAATTTTATGGCGAGGGCAAAAGGTTCTTGGATCTTAAGCGTTATAATCTTCCTTTAGTCCGTGGAACAAACTGTACCACAAACTGCACAATACCTGCAAATGATAAGAGGTTCGTTTTCCCGATTGACCAAGAGGTCCTGAATTTTAATTCCAATCTAAAGCAGTATCCAGGATACGAATTATAATTCTATATTAGAAACCCCGCCCTTTCGGCGGGGTTTTTATTTGCCCATATTTCTTACATTTGTCTCACAAAAATAAATAATGAGGATTCTCCTTCTCTGTATATTCTTTTTATCACTGTCTCTTAGCGCCCAGGTGCTCAATAAAACCGATTCTAACCGTGTAAGACCTAAAGACACGTTGGTTATCGATTCGGGACGCAAAGATTCGCTGCAGATTTTTAAACCCACTATTTACGATTATACTTTCCGGACACAGTTCAGCGAAAAGAAGATTTTCGATACCGCATTTACGCCTGAAAAAACCTTTGTTTTTACGCAGTACAACAACCGTGATAATTTTGGACGTATTCAGTTTGCAAACATCGGCTCGGGTTTTCAGCCTTTGATTTTTGAGGTGAATACGGAACAGAATCTGTCGCTTTTGCCCACGAATAAGGCTTTCATAATTCAGGGAATTAAGGATATCAGATATTATGACGTGAAGACGCCTACCACCGCATTCATCTATCACAATTCGGTCAGCAGCGGCGCCGCACTGCAGACGACCTACACGCAGAATATCGGCAAAAATTTCAATTTTGCCCTTGAATACATGGGTTTACGTTCGCTCGGGTTGTACCAAAACAATCTGGCGGCCAATAACAATGTGGTTTTTTCCGGCCATTATGTTTCAGAAAACAGTAAATACGAAGCATTTGCGCACTTTATACATCAGAATGTAAATAACCAGGAGAATGGAGGTGTTGCCGATATCAGCCTGTTTTTAGGAGATAATTCCAATTTCGACAACCGTATCAACTTACCTGTAAACCTTTCGGGTACAGATTCGCGCTTTTCTTATCGCCGTTACTATTTCAGCCACGAATTCAGGCCCTTCGCTTCGGAAAAATTTCCGTTCAAGATTCGGCATACGCTGTATCATCAGGGCAATAAATACTATTTTATCCAGGCTGCACCGCAGGATTTTTATTTTAATGACGTTTCGGAACTCATTGACTATCCGCTTTCTTCGAAAAAGTATTCGAAAAACCTGAGTAACACCGTAAGTATTATTTTCGATAAAGAAAATATCAAACTCGATGCGGGCATCCGCCATCAAAATATCAAACTCGGCATCGGAGAAGCGCTTCCGGCCTCGCTGGACATTCCGCAGGAACTTTCAGAAAACCGGTTAGGCGCCGTGGGTAACCTCCAAATCAATCTGTGGGACAAAGTTGCACTTACTTCAAACCTTGAGATTTCTACCGGAACAGAATTTGGCAGTTATCTCCGCTCACAAAACCTGTTGAAATTCGAACCTGTCGCGGGCTATTTTGTAGATGCCAAAGTGAATTTCCAAACCGCTGCGCCAACTTTTAATCTGTTGATGAACCCTTCTGTTTATCGCAGATTTAATTATTTTCTTGAAAACCCGGACAATGAAACCATGACCGAAATCGGCGGTTCTGTTAACCTGAAATGGTTTAATAGTTCGGTATTTGCCAACTATTTCATGATCAACAATTACACGTATCTGGATGCTGCAGCACAACCTCAGCAAAGTAATTCTGCCCTGAATATTTCCCAAATCGGCGGCGAGGCGACCTTTACTTACGGCAAATTTCACCTGAATCCGCGTGTGCATTTCCAGACGGCGCTCAGCAATCAGGATTTGTTGCCGATGCCGAATTTTATCGGTCGCGCAAATCTCTACTGGCAGTCAAAAGCGTTCAAAGATGCCGCAGAAATTCAAACCGGCCTGAAGGTTTATTACTTCAGCAAATTTGCGTCCCGTGAGTATTCACCGGTGCTGAACGAGTTCATTCTGCCCGGTAGCACATCGTATTCTATCGGTGGCCAGCCGATTGTGGATGTTTATTTTAATTTAAAAGTTAAAAGAATGTTCTTTTTCGTAGAAGCCCAGCATCTGAACACCACTGTTCAGAAAAACCGGTCATTTGCGGCACCTTATTATCCGGTTTCAGATTTCAGGCTGAATCTTGGAATTGTATGGTATCTTTTTAGTTAAAATCAAATTGCTTTATAAAACCTCTTTACGGGGCAGTTTAAATTTAAACAAAAGCATTAAGAAATAAATTTTAGACATTGAAAAATCTCACCTCCATACCGTTTCAAAATATTGAAAGCATTCCCGCTTTGATTAAAGATTTTCTAGATCAAAAAATAGATGGATATGAGGACGAAATTTTTAGTTTAAAAAACTTTACGAAGAAATTTGACGCTAAACAGCAGATGTTTTCTGCCGCCCAAAGAGAAATTTTACACAAAACGCTGGAAACGCAGCACGCAAACTTTGAATTAACTGCCACGCAGCAGCAAAACCTTGAAAAACTAAGGCAAAATAATACGTTCACGGTTACGACTGGTCATCAGCTCAATCTCTTTACAGGTCCGGTTTTCTTTATTTACAAAATTCTGCAGACGATAAAGACTGCACGTTTTCTAAACCAAAAATTTCCGGAGCAATACACGGTGCCCATATTTTGGCTGGCATCTGAAGATCATGATTTTGAGGAGATCAACCATTTCCGGACGCTTACGAATTATTATGAAACTCGGGCAAATTCCGGCGGTGCTGTGGGAGAAATTCAGATTGAAGATGATCATTTCATTAACGGATTTGAACAGGAATTTAAAGATTCGGTTTTCGGTACTGAACTCATTTTGCTGATGCGGCGTGCCTACAAAAAAGGTCATACATTCGCGCAGGCAATGCGGATTTTAGTTCAGGAACTATTTGCAGAATATGGCTTGTTGCTTATCGACGGAAATGATGTTCAGCTAAAAGCGCAAATGAAGCGTGTCTTTACTGCGGAGATTTTAAACAGAGATCTTTTTGAGTCGACCAAAAATGCCGTGCAGGATCTCGCTTCGCATTACGGCAAAGTGCAGGTGAATCCGCGGGAGATCAATCTGTTTTATTTAAGTAGGACCCGAAACCGTGTGGAAGCCGATGGTGATGTTTTTCAAATTGTGGATTCTGACATAAAATTTACTGAAGAGGAAGTTTTAAACGAAATCGAAAATCATCCGGAAAAATTCAGCCCTAATGCACTGTTGCGGCCGGCTTTTCAGGAAACCGTGCTTCCGAATGTCGCCTACATAGGTGGGAATGCCGAAATAATGTATTGGGTGGAATTGAAAGCATATTTTGAAAAAATTAATCTTCCTTTCCCGATTCTCATTCCGCGGAATTCGGTGCTTATGGTGCAGGAAAAAACCCTTGGCAAAATCAGAAAACTGGGCCTGGAAATAAGTGACTTCTATAAAAATTTCGCCAACGTGACCAGAGAACTTCTTCTGGATGACCATGAGATCCTTAAATATCTGGATGACAGCGAAGAACAGCTTAAATCGCATTTTGATAAGCTGGCCGCACAATCTGCGCTTACCGACAAAAGTTTCGGCAATTTAGTGGATGCCGAACGGACGCGTCAGTTGAAATCTTTCCGGCGCATGCGCAAACGGCTGCTGCGCGCTGAAAAAATAAAGCAAAACGAAAAGCTTCAGCAACTGAATGATTTGTTCCTCGCAGTGCATCCCGGAGGCGTGTGGCAGGAACGTGTCCTGAACTTTTCGGTGTTTTTTGCAGACCATGGGAAGGAGTGGCTTCAAACTTGTTATGACGGCATCAACGTGGAAAAACCGGAGCTTTCCGTCATCTCCATTTAATTTTAATGCATTATTTTTGTACTTATTATCCCAAGAAATGATCAGAAAAATTATTGCTCTGTCCGCATTTACCGCCTCCATCGCTGTGGGCGCGCAGAATATACATACCGTAGTGAAGGGTGATAACGCCTACAATATTTCAAAAAAATACGGCATCAGCACCGAAGAACTATACCGCATGAATCCCAAAGTTCAGGACGGTAAGATCAATATCGGTGAAGTTTTAGTCGTGGGAAGATCGAGCGGCTCAAAACCTGCGGCGAAGCAGTCTGAGAAGCTTGGCAAGATTGTCATTCAGCCTAAACAGACTATTTATGGTCTCACAAAACAATATAAGATTTCGGAAGCTGACCTTCGTGCGCTGAATCCAAACCTGGATTCAAATATGAAAATCGGTGACGAAGTGACATTACCGCTCGCTGCCATAAACAGCTATGGCGGAAATCAGGTGGTTGCATCCCAAACTTCAGCGCCCGAAACATCGGACGCAGTAGAGAAAACGGACTTGCCAAATGCCGATGATACTTATGTGGTGCAGCCAAAGGATAATTATTATAAACTCACACGGAAATTTAACCTGACCCAAAGCGAACTTTTTGCCATGAATCCTGGGTTAGAGGAAAAAGGCTTGCAGCCTGGAGATTCCATCATCGTGAGAGACAGCGTGAAAACTTCAGCACCGGCTGCAACAGCTATTGAAACCATCGATACGCCGACTCCGGCACCCAATACGTACAGTACAACTTCCACCTCTGATGATTACGTGACATATACCGTTCAGAGCGGCGATACGGTTTTTGGAATTTTAAATAAATTCGGTATCGGTCTCGATGAGCTGCTTACGCTTAATCCGAACCTTTCTTCCGGTCTGAAAGCCGGTATGGTTTTAAAGATTAAAAAATTAGACGCGGGATACGTGAAAAAATCCGGAGACGCCCTGAATGTGGTGATTATGCTGCCATTTGGGTTTGACACCAATGATACTAAATTCCGTACACTCTCGCTCGATTTTCTTTCAGGTGCCAAACTCGCCATTGAACGCAACGCGGCCAGCGGCCAAAAACTGGATGTGAAGGTGATCGATGCTGGCAACGAAGGCAGCTTCAAGAATTCTTTGACCCAGATTAATTCAGATAATACCGACCTGATCATCGGACCATTTTTTAAATCAAGTGTATTGCAGGTTTTAGATTATGTGAAAACCAATAAAATCCCGGTTGTGGCGCCATTTGCGAACAGCGATGATTTGTTGAAATATGAAAACCTTATCCTTATAGAAACCAACAAGTTGGTGTATGCAGACCGCATTGTGAAGGAGGTGAAAGACGTTTATTCGGATCAGAAAATCTACATCGTAGCTGATGACGACAAATCGAACGCGAATTATTTAAAATCAAACCTTGAAAAAACACTGAAGAACGCAAATGTTGTAATCGTGAATTCAGGTTCGGAGATCCAGCTCGATAAAAATATGATGACGGGTCAGTCTGCACCGGTAATTGCGGTTTTGGCCAGTGACAGCGACTCGGATGGTGATGCTTTTGCGAACAGAATGATCGCTTTATCTAAAGAAGTGAGCAATATCAAAGCATTCAGCATGTATTATTCGCCAATATTTGAACGGAAAGTTGACGAGCTGAGCCAGGTGAATCTGGTGTATCTGATGGACCGTAAAGTAGATTCAGAAGGCAGATTCGAAAAGGAGATTCTCGAAGCTTATAAAAGCAAATACTGCAAAACGCCACCAAAATATTCAATCATCGGTTTCGATATCGTGAACGACATGCTGAGCCGCGAAAACAAAAAAGGTGAAATCTTCAAACAGATGAATAAAGTGCAGACACAGCTTGCCACAAAATTTGAGTTCGAAAAAACCCGTAACGGCGCCTATGTGAACAAGGGATACCGTGTTGTAAGACTGCTGCCCAACTAGCCTTAGCACATTTAAAAATAACAAAAATATAACCGCACTATTCTAAATTTTCTATATGAAAGCACTTGTATTTCCTGGGCAAGGGTCACAGTTTGTGGGCATGGGCAAGGAACTTTATGATTCCCGGAAAGACATCAAAGACCTCATGGATTCTGCCAATGATATCCTGGGATTCGATATTATTTCGGTGATGTTTAAAGGTTCTGAAGAAGACCTGAAAAAGACCGAAGTAACTCAGCCATCCATTTTTATTCATTCCGTGGCGGCTTTGAAAGCAGTGAACGGACTCGGCGCCGCAATGGTTGCCGGCCATTCCTTAGGTGAATTTTCTGCATTGGTAGCGAATGGTGTTCTGTCTTTCGAAGACGGTCTGAAATTAGTTTCTGCGCGCG
>JAEZYN010000088.1 GCA_023419095.1 Bacteroidota bacterium
GGGAACTAGAGCAGTGTCCGAAAGGAAACAATATAATATGATAGGGCATCAAAATTTTTCCGTGGCAAGACTATCTTCTTTACATTTGCACAAAAAATACAATGCAGCAGGACTTCTTTAAATACCAGGCCCAAACCACTCAATTTGCCGCCGGCTTCGAAGTAGAAAAAGCCGAAGGAAGCTATATTTACGGCAAAGATGGTCACCGATATCTTGATTTTGTCGCCGGCGTTTCTGCCAACACTTTAGGACATTCACATCCCAAAATTGTGGAAGCCATAAAAACACAGGCCGAAAAATACCTCCACGTGATGGTCTACGGCGAGTATGCGCAGGAAATGCCTGTGAAACTTTGCAGGCTGCTGGCGGAAGCCACACCCGAGCCTCTGGAAGTAACTTACCTTGTAAATTCTGGCGCAGAAGCCATTGATGGTAGCCTGAAACTGGCAAAACGGTACACAGGTCGCGAGGAGATAGTCTCCTTTAAGAACGCCTATCACGGCAATACGCATGGTGCGCTTTCGGTTTCGGGTAATGAATATCACAAGCGTGAGTTCAGGCCCTTGCTTCCAATGGTAAGTTTTATTGAGTTTAATTCCGTCCCGGATCTTGAAAAGATTACGGATAAGACGGCCGGCGTAATCCTCGAAACCATTCAGGGTGCGGCGGGATTTTTATTGCCTGAAGCAGATTATCTTAAAAAACTGAAAGCGCGTTGCGAAGAAGTGGGCGCACTGTTGATTCTGGATGAAATTCAGCCCGGCTTCGGACGTACGGGAAAACTTTTCGCGTTTGAGCATTACGGCATCGTGCCAGACATCCTGGTGATGGGCAAAGGCATGGGCGGTGGCGTGCCGGTGGGCGCTTTTATGAGTTCGGGTGCGGTAATGGAATCGCTTTCTCATTCGCCTAAATTGGGTCATATCACTACGTTTGGCGGAAATCCTTTGATAGCGGCTTCAAGCTATGCGACTTTGAAGGAAGTTCTCGAGAGCGGTCTTATGAACGAAGTGGATGAAAAGGAAAAGCTTTTCCGTGAATTACTGGTTCACCCAAAAATAAAAAATATAAACGGCCGAGGCTTGATGTTGGCCGTAAACCTCGGTTCACCTGAATTTACACTCAAGGTTGCCGCGCGCTGTATGGAGCTGGGACTTGTGGTTTTTTGGCAACTCTATCGCAACGAATACCTGCGCATTTCGCCACCTTTGACCTTGTCTTTTGATGAGATCCGAGAGGGTTGTGCGATAATTCTCCAGGCGCTGGATGAAACGCCAGAATAGCCTTTCGGGAGGGAAGACGGCTGAACTTTTAGCCCCGACCGAACCATTTGTCTGAGCTCGCCCGCGGCCTGCGAAGGCCGCGCGCAGCGAGTGGTGAGGGCGGGTACGGATGTGGCCGGAAAAAAGTGATTTCGGGCTCCTGAAATGCGCTGTTTTTTACCCTTTTTTGTTGCATAAAATCAAGAATAAATTTATATATTGCGCCACAATAAAAAAAGGCAGCGATATGGCGAAAACAAAGGTGCAATACGAATTTCCAATGCACTGTCAGTCGGAGATTTTATACGAGTATATGGCAAGTGCAGAGGGACTTTCTGAGTGGTTTGCTGATGAGGTGCTGGAAAAAGGTGACGATTTTTACTTCAGCTGGAATGGCGGTCCCGCCGAAAAAGCCACGCTGATTCGCTATAAGCCGGAGAGTTTCGTTCGTTTCCGTTGGGAAGAAGACGAGGGAACCAAGAATTTCTTTGAAATGACGATCGTGATCGATGATATTACTGAAGATCTGTCACTGAACGTTACCGATTTCTGCGATCCGGGAGATGAGGATGAAAACCAGCTTTACTGGGAAAACCTTATCGAGAATCTGAAAATAAAGCTCGGCGCATCTTAAAATTTTAACGATAACAAATATGATGAACGGAATTTTCGTTCATTATTTTTTTAATACCACCTACCGATGGATTTTGCTTTTTATAGCGGCACACCGGCGATTGCTAACCGCGCTTTTCTGCAGGGTGACGCGGTGAAGGTTTCGTTTTACATACGGAATGCTGAAGTGATCATGGCAGAGGAGTGCTATTTTTACCTCATGGCTTCGATGCGCAAAATGCGTATGCGGATTCCGCTTGACTATACGCTCGATTACTTCCAGCGAATGTTAGCTGAGAATGTTCTGGCGAAAGAAATTCGGGGTGCCGTCGTCACGCTGATGATGTACCGCAGCCAGGATGATCAGGCGCTGGAGAAAGCCGCGGTGTCGTACTACGCAAATGTAGCAAAAACAACAGATGTTGCGTCGATTCGCGGTTTGCTGGAGCTGGATGTGATTCGGGAAATACATGTGAACACGCATCTTTTGAGCAGCATTCGTGTGCATTGCCCGGAAAACATTTATGCTGAAATTTACGCCAGAGAGAATGGCCTGGACGACTTAATAATGCTGAATCCCGACAAGAGAATTGCGCGAAGTATCTATGGTAATTTACTGTTTCTGGACGGGAATACGATTAAAATCCCGAAACACAGCGAAGGGGCCTATATTTCGCCGCTGCTAGAAAACTTTGTGACTTTCCTGCACAAAAACAATTTAGCTGAGATCCGCGAGGTGGAAATGGCTGCATTTGAGTCTCAAAAAGCGGAAGAAGTCCTCATGATTTCGGATGAAAAAGGAATATTTTCGGTTGAAAAAATACGGAACAAGGTTTTCGCGAGCGACAGATTTGCGGAAATGGTTTCGCTGTGGCAGAATAATCTGCAAAACTAATTCATCGAAACATCTTCCGGCGCATTGGCCCACAAAAGAAACTCACCGCCAAGATTTTGCATGATTTTCTTCCAAAGGGTGTGGTCGTTGGCTAAAGTATAATCGAGATTATATACATCTACGACGGTCCATGATTTTCTTTGAATTTCGCTTTCCAGCTGTCCCGCAGCCCATCCGGAATAGCCTGAGAACACTTTGATGTCTGAAACTGAAAGGCGCTGCTCGATGATTGCAGAAACCACACTCTCAATATCTTCTGTGAGATAGAAACCATCATTGATTACGGTGACATCTGGCGAAACTTCCTGACCTTTGATGATGAAGAATATCTTGTCGTTTTCCACGGGTCCACCTTCGTAAACATCGACATTAAACCCGAAAATCTTGAGCAATCTCTCGCTCATTGCATGATTTTTTTTGTTCAGGATCAGGCCAAAAGCGCCTTCTTCATTATGATCAATGATCAAAACTACGGAGCGCGAAAAGATATCGCCGGCTATATCGGGAGTGGAAATTAATATTTTACCTTTGTAAGAGTAGTTCATAGCGTATATCGCTTTTAAAGAAAAAAAGACAGAACTGCTGTTCAAAAGTAAAAAAAACCGATGGAAAACCTGCACGATAAAAGAAAAGTTTATGAAAAGTCTGAGTTGCTGGAACATCAGATTAAAGAAAATCCGATGGAGCAATTCAGAAACTGGTATATAGAAGCTCAGGAAAATACTGCCATCAACGAAGCCAATGCGATGGCTGTTTCCACCGTGGAAGCCGACGGTTGCCCGCGCACACGTATGGTTTTGCTGAAATCTTATACCTGGGAAGGTTTTATTTTTTATACCAATTACCACAGCCGCAAGGGTAGGGCCATCGAAGCTTCGCCAAAGGCCTGTCTGCATTTTTTCTGGCCTACGCTCGAGCGCCAAATCATCATTAAAGCTGAACTGGTGAAAGTTGCGCCCAACCTCAGCGACGGCTATTTTGAGTCGCGTCCCCGCGGCAGCCAGCTCGGCGCTGTAGTTTCACCGCAAAGTGAAACCATTCCGAACCGTCAGTTTCTTGAGGAAAAGCTAAAAAATCTGGAAGTTGAATTTGAAGGTAAAAACGTTCCGAGACCGGAATTTTGGGGCGGATATCTGGCCAAGCCTTACGAGATTGAATTCTGGCAGGGACGCCCGAACCGCCTTCACGACCGGATTCTCTATACCCTTCAGCACGATTTCGAGTGGAAGATCAGCCGGCTTGCACCGTAGGTGTTCCTTCTTTAAAAGCAAAAAAGCCTCATCTGCAGATGAGGCTTAAATTTTTTTATTGCAAACGGATTATTTCTTTTTTCCGCCCATTACTGAATTTGATAATTCAGCACCTGCTTTGAACTTAGCAACAGTTTTAGCGGCAATTTTGATTGGTTTTTTAGTCGCCGGGTTGATGCCTTGTCTCGCAGCTCTTTCAGCTACAGAAAAAGTTCCAAAACCTACTAGAGAAACCTTTCCGTCTTTTTTAGACAAAGTTTCTGTCACGTTTGAGATGAATGATTCTAGTGCCGCCTTAGCAGCAACTTTAGTAATGCCGGCATCGTTTGCCATTGCGTCGATAAGTTCAGACTTGTTCATAATAATTATTGTTAAGTTAAATTTGTATTAAGGCAAATATAAAACAATTTTAAAATTGCGCAAATTTTTTAATCATATTTAAAAAAGACTTGATATAAATCACGGTTTTACCACAAACTTACTAAAAATAAATTTTGCGGTTCATCGTGGTTCGCGCGCATCGCTATTCCATGTAAGCCTTTTGTCATCGCAATTTATATAAATTTTTAATACAAAAAACTATTTTGCGAATAATTTAAATTTAAGTCCTGAAAAACATCACGGCTCAGGTAGCGAAAATGCAAATTTTTAAAGCCGGTTTGATTTTAATAATTAAATTTGTGCCATGTTAATTGAAGTTTTTAAGTCCAAGATTCACCGCGTCCGCGTGACTGAATCTGACCTGAATTATATCGGCAGTATCACTATCGACGAAGATCTGCTCGAAGCTTCCGGCATTATCGTGGGTGAAAGGGTCTTCATAGTGAATGTAAATAATGGCGAACGTTTCGATACCTACGCTATCAAAGGTAAAAGGAAGTCCGGCGAAGTATGCCTGAACGGGCCCGCTGCAAGGCGTGTGCAGAAGGGAGACATCATCATCATCATTTCTTATGCGCAGATGACGCCCGAGGAGGCGCAAAATTTTCAGCCTAAAATCATTTTCCCGGACGAAGTCACCAATCTTCTCAACTAATCCGCTCAAAAACCTTCGTTTTGAACGAACAGAAAAAAGTCAATCCTTTTAAAACCTTCCTCACCATCGCGGTTTCCGTTGCTGTGGCAGCACTCTTCATGTGGTTTGCGCTGCGCGGAATGGAGTTTGAAAAAATCGCCGGCTATTTCGCAGAGGCCAATTATTTTTGGGTTTTACTCGCGTCCGTGTTCGGAATTTTAGCGTATTGGTTCCGGGCTGTGCGCTGGAATTTGCTTTTAGAACCTTTAGGATATACGATCAGTAGCGCAAACTCATTCTGGACCATTTCATTCGGATATTTGATGAACCTTACGATTCCCCGAAGTGGCGAGGTGGCGCGGTCTACAGCACTTTATGGAGTTGAAAAAGTTCCGCTCAACAAGTCTTTCGGTACCATCATTTTGGAGCGCGTTGTGGATTTTCTGTGCATGTGCATTTTTTTGCTTTTTACTTTAATATTTAAATATGACGCGATTTTAGCATTCTATCATTATGTCACGCAACAAAAAGAGGAAAGTGCTTCCAATGGTTCGCTGTATTATATTCTAATAGGTGTTGTTTTACTGGCGTTTTTGCTGTACTTATTTCGGAGAAGGCTGACGCAGATTGTACTTTTTCAAAAAGTATTGGATTTCGGTAAAGGAATTTATCACGGCTTAATGTCCATTTTTAAACTTAAAAAGAAAGTTGCCTTTATTCTTTATTCGCTCGCGATTTGGGTTTGTTATTATCTGGCCGCATATCTGGTTTGTTTTGCACTTCCCGAGACTTCCAGTTTTACGCCCGCGGATGGCTTTTTTATCATTGTTGTGGGTACACTTGGCATGATGATTCCTGCATCCGGAGGTATTGGCGCCTTTCACCTTGCGCTGAAATTCGGTATCATGGCGCTCTATCTTTCAATGGGCAAAAATCCTGAAGAAGGCGGTGAAGTGGGTTTATCCTACGCTTTCATTTCGCATACAATGCAACTGGCCATTATGCTCGTGATGGGACTTATTTCGGTTCCGGTCCTGGCAAAAGCACGCAGCCTGGCTGGTTCAAAATAAAAATGTCACGCTTTCTTATAAGCAGTAGACCGTTTTCTCTACGAACAAATTTCGTTAACCCATTAGATTTTAAAAAAAATATTTAATAATTTGTTGCTGTATTCGTAAAAGTTTTAACTTTATCATACAAAAAAACAAATTGTTATGAAAACAAAATTACTTTCTCTGGTGGCTTTAGTGCCACTTTTTGCGTTCTCCCAATACAGTAACGGAGGATTGAGTACCGGCCCAACGGCCAAAAACGGCACCGCAGCACCGGCGGGTTATACCTGGTCTGAAGTGCAGAATAACACGGGAAACACCACCGAATCTAACACCACAGCAGGTTATACAGCTGCGCTTTTCGGAACCACCAATTTCTTTCTCGCAGATGATTTCATCATCCCGGCCGGACAGTCCTGGCAAGTTTCGTCAATCGATGTTTTCGCTTACCAGACAGGATACACAGGCAGCACGTCACCGTTTAACGTATTAAGACTAAGTATTTCAAACGGCAATCCGTCAGTTGCAGGAAGCACGATAGTTTTTGGTGATGATACTACGAACCGTTTCACAGCAGGTGTGGACGCGACGATGTACAGAGTTTTCAATACGATGGTTCCCACACCCAGCGCTACCACAACTACGCGTAAAATATGGAAACTTACAGGAAGTGCACCCGTTACTTTGGCCGCCGGCACCTATTGGCTTAAATATCAGTTCCAAAGCGCTGTTACCACTGTTGGAGGTTTTACACCACCTGTTACCATTCCAGGTTCACGTGGTTTACCTGCTTTCAACGGCATCCAGTATGATGCTACCAACGCTATCTGGACTCCACTTGTAGATGACGGAAATCCGACGAGCGCACCAGATTATACCATGGATCTGCCGTTTATTATTAATTATACCGTCTTGGGAACTAATGAAAATGTGCAGTTTGACAACAGAGTGGTGGTATATCCAAATCCTGTGAAAGATATTTTTAAACTTAATCTTCCCGCTGAAAGCCAACGCGCCGGCACAACAGTTTCTGTTTACGACATGTCCGGTAAACTTGTGAAAACCATGCCGTATGGAGATTCTTACAATGTTTCAGACCTTGCTAAAGGCAGCTATATGCTGAAAGTGAACGATGGTCTAAATAAGAAAGTGGCGAAAATGATTAAACAGTAACAAATATACAATACCATGAAAAAGAACAGATGAAACGCGTGTTTCATCTGTTTTTATTTAATTGCCAAAAGCGCGTTTCAGCAAACTCTCAATATGTGGTTCGCTGCCTCTGAAGTCTTTGTAGAGTTGCATCGGATCTTTTGTCCCGCCGGAAGACAGCAGAACTTTATATTTGGCCGCAATCTCCGTATTGAAGATTCCGTTTTCTTTAAAATACTGGAAAGCATCCGCATCCAGAACCTCGGCCCATTTATACGAATAATAACCCGCCGAATATCCACCCTGAAATATATGTGAAAAACTGGTGCTCATCGCAGTTTCAGGATTAGAAGGATATAGGTTGGTAGCTTTGGTTTCTTCCACTTCGAAGGTTTTTACGTCCTGAACTTTGTCTGCATCTGTATGATAAGCGATATCGAGCAGACCAAATCCAAGCTGGCGCATGGTCTGGTAACCTTCCATAAAATTCTTGGAATCAGAAATCTTCTGGATTTTATCATCCGGCAAAGTTTCGCCGGTTTTGTAATGCTTAGCGAAGGTTTTAAGGAACTCCGGTTCATAGCAGAAATTCTCGAGGAACTGCGACGGAAGTTCCACAAAATCCCACTTTACGGAGGTTCCGGAAAGGTTAGGGTAGGTAGTATCCGCCAGCACACCGTGCAGCGCATGTCCAAATTCATGGAACAGCGTGGTAACTTCCTGGAACGTAAGTAAACTCGGTGTATCCGCCGTGGCTTTTGAGAAATTGCAAACCACCGAAATATGAGGACGCGAATTTTCGCCATTCCGTCTGAATTGATTTTTAAAACTCGTCATCCAGGCGCCTGCGCGCTTCCCTTTTCGCGGGAAATAATCGGCATACAGCAAAGCTTTAAATTCGGAGCCCTCAAAGATTTCATAGGTTTTTACCTCTGGATGGTATTTCTGAATTTCGTTTGCGGGCAGAAAATCAAGACCGAATAGTTTTGATGCAAGCCCGAAAACAGCTTCCTGTACTTTTTCAAGTTCGAAAAATGGTTTCAGTTCCTCATCATCAATATCGAATTTTGCTTTGCGCAATTTCTCCGCGTAATAGCCGTGGTCAAAGCTTTGCATCTCCTCAATGTCATCTGCTTTGGCTAAGACTCTGAGTTCTTCAATTTCCTTTTCTGCATATGGTTTCGCCTTTTCGAGCAGTTCATTCAGGAAAGATTTTACCTTGCCCGGCGACTGTGCCATTCTTTCTTCAAGAACGTAATCGGCGTACGTGTTATAGCCGAGTAATTTTGCTTTTTCCTGTTTAAGACTGATGATTTCTTTAATTAAATTCTGATTATCGAATTCATTGTTATTAAATGATTTTTTGCCGTTCGCGAGTGCAATTTCCCTGCGGAGTTCGCGATTTTCTGCGTAAGTCATCAGCGGGATAAAACTCGGATATTGCAGTGTGATTACAAATCCGTCGAGATTGCGCTCTTTCGCCTCATCTTGGTATTGCTTCAGGATTGCTTCGGGAATTCCCGCAAGTTGCTTTTCGTCGGTAACGTGTTTAAAATAGTTGTTGGTTTCAGCCAATACATTTTGCCCGAACTGGAGTGATTTTTTTGACAGTTCGATGCTGATGTTTTTAAATCTTTCCTTATCCGATTCATTCAGCAAGGCACCGCTCCTTACAAACCCTTTGTAGGTTTCGTTCAGCAGCATTTGCTGTTCGTCATTCAGGTTGTACCTGTCTTTTTCTTCGTATACCTTTTTAATTTTTTGGAAAAGGGCTTCGTTTTGCGAAATTTTCGCTGAAAATTCAGTTAATAGCGGCGAAACTTCCTGAGCAATCTTCTGGATTTCATCGTTGGTTTCGGCAGAATTTAGGTTGAAGAAGATACTCGACACACGATCGAGTTTTTCACCCGAAAAAGCCAGTGCTTCGATTACATTTTGGAATGTCGGCTCTTCGGAATTCTCCACGATTGATTCGATTTCCGCTTCTGCCTGACGGATCAGTTCTTCGAAGGCTGGCCGAAAATGTTCTTCCTTAATAAGGTCAAACGGAGCCGAATTATATTTGGTTTGAAATTCTTCTAACAGCGGGTTTTTCATCTCTTATATTATTTTAACAGGTAGGCTGCTACCGTAATTTTCTGGAAGTGCAAATTTACTTATTTAAGTTTTATCTTTGTTTGCGTGTTTTTTTTAAGAATAATATTTGGAAACAGCTTTAATAACGAACATTTATGTCCCATCATTTTCTACTGATACTGCATCTTTTAGGCTCGGCTGTATGGGTTGGCGGCCATTTGATTTTGTCGCTCATCATCCTGCCGGAAGTGCTGCGCAAAAAAGATCCTGCCATACTTTTAAAGTTTGAAAAAAAGTATGAGTGCATTGGACTGCCTGCGCTGCTTGTGATGGTAATAACCGGCATCTGGATGGCATATCAGCTGGGTGTGAGCATCGATAGATGGTTTCAGTTCGCAGATCCGATAGAAACGGTAGTTTCGCTGAAGCTTTCGTTTTTATTTACCACCGTCCTGTTCGCACTGAGTGCCAATATTTTTGTATTGCCGAAACTCCGTCCGCAGAAACTTTCCGTGATGGCGTTCCATATCTGGTCTGTAACGCTGCTGGGTGCAGCGATGATGGTTTTGGGCAGTTTTGTGCGTTATGGCGGAATTATCTTCTAAAAATTTCCCGGTTTTCGGGAGACCGTTAAAATTTTATAATATTTAAAATGGTCAAAAATAATAACTTAAATTTGCACCTTATGGCCGGATTCATGCAATTTAAGGCTAAATTTTTTTAATTTTTTCGAAAACCAATTTAATGAAAAAACTTACAGCAATCGCCCTGATTGCCTTCACGCTATCTTCCTGTAATAAAGAAACCAAAACGATTACCAAAACAGATCCTGAAACCGGTAAAACAATAGTTGTAGAAGTACCTGCGGATTCTGCTCAAACCGGCGCCAACACTGTTGCGGATGCTGCCATAAACGATGTGAACGGAGTTTATATGCAAACTTTTAAATTGGAGGTGGGCAAATCTTATCCCCTCACAACCTATCAGAAAGATCAGCAGACGATGACGGCTCCGGACGGAAAATCTCAAAGCGGAACCAGCGAAAGTACTGATGAAATGTCTTTTAAGGTCAATAAATTTGAAAATGGTGTTTATGATATCACGATCGAGCTTCTGGCAAAAAAAAATACACAGGCCGCAAACGGAAAATCGATTGTTGTAGATACACGGCAGGCTGAACCCAAAGATGACCAGCTGAAAATGATGTATAAGGTGAACAAAGCGCTTGTCGGCAACAAACTGAACCTTAAAATGAAAGAGAACGGAGAAGTGGTTTCAATCACCGGTTTTGACCCGATTTATACGAAAGTTACGGCTGCTGTCGGGACTTTGCTGAAAGATGCCAAACAAAAATCTGCGTTCACGCAAAGTTTTAAAGAATCATTCAATGAAAAAATCCTGAGAGATCAGTTTACAAAAAACCTGGTTTTGCTGCCATCTAAAGGAGCCAAAGTAGGTGAAAAGTGGTCGGTAAGCGAGAATGCAACTCCGGACGGAAAAGTAAAACTTACCACCACATACACTTTAGTAAATGTAGGAAACGGTGTGGCAGAAATCTCGGTAATGGGCGGAATTCCGAAAAAAAGCGATAAAAAAACGCAGGAAGGAATCACGCGCAGCATGAGTTCTGAACTTTCACAAAGCGGCAAAATATTGCTGGATGAGAAAAGTGGCTGGATTAAGAACCAATCAATTAATGTCAAAACATCGCAAAGCGAAACCCTTTCTGACGGAAAACAGTCGCAGACGATGAAAAGCACATCCAACTCACTTGTACAGGTGAATCCGGCCAGATAACACTGTTTTCTTACAAAACCTTCTAAATAACCGATTGAAAATGAAGTATTTATTAGAAATAATTCTCACGGTAATTATAATTTTTTTCCTGTGGAATATTTTGAAAAGGCTTTTCTTTGCCTCGTTTTATAAATTCCCAACGTCACCGGGAAATAAAAATCAGACGACATCAAAATCTAAGAAAAAACTGGATTCAAAACTCAACTGGGACGCAGAGACCGTGGAGTACGAAGAAATAAACGATAAGAACAAATAGTAGCTTAACCCTTTTTAATTGTTTAATTTTAAAGGGTTTTTATTAATAATAACAATGGCAAAGAATAAGAAATTAGTGGTCATTCTCGTGAGTATTGTCGCGTTCGCAGTGCTTGCTTTACTTTATGCAAATCCTGTCTTGCTCGGCAAACAACTTTACCAGCACGATATTGTGCAGTATAAAGGTGGCGCGAAAGAACTTTTAGATTACCGCGCCCAAACTGGTTCTGAAACCTACTGGAGCGACTCTATGTTTGGCGGGATGCCGACTTACCAGATGGGCGTGCAGTTTCGCGGTGACGTCATTAAAAAAATTGATGATGCGTTAAATTTTCTGCCAAAACCTGCTAATTATATCTTTCTGCTGTTTGCGGGCTTTTTCCTTTTAGGTCTGGTTGCGGTAAGAAACTGGAAATACGCTGCACTTGGTGCCACGTTTTTTGGGCTTTCCACGTACTTTTATATCGCGCTGGCAGCCGGTCACAACGGAAAAATTCATACGGTAGCCTATTTCGCGCCACTGCTGGCGGGCATTCTGTTGGTGTACATCCGGAAAAAGTATATTCTTGGATTTATTGTCACAGCTCTTTTCATGGGTCTTCAGATTGCTGCGAATCACCCGCAGATGACGTATTATCTCTTCATTGCGCTCGCATTTTTGTTTATCAGTGAACTGGTTCGGGCCTTTCAGCATAAAACTACATGGCGGCATTTCGCGATTTCGTCCGGAGTCTTAGCGCTTGCGTTTGTGTTAGGTGTGGCGATGAATGCTCAGCGGCTTTTGGCCAATTCAGAATATGTTACAGAAACTGTTCGGGGCAAACAAATTTTAGATAATGACACGCACACTTCCGGAAAATCCGGTATGGATAAAGAAAGTATGCTGATGTGGAGCTATGGAAAACTTGAAACATTAAATCTTTTCATTCCGCGTTTGATGGGCGGTGCCAGCAACGAAGAAGGTGCTGATGAGATGATGGCGCAAGTTCAGGCGATGGTGCAGCAGAATGTTTCGTCGCAGGACGAAATGGACCAGGTTTCGAAGGGCTTCAACTCGCTAACTTATTGGGGCGAGCAGCCAGGCACTTCCGGACCGGCTTACCAGGGTGCCGTTGTGATTTTTCTCGCAATACTGGGATTCTTTTTTGCCTGGAAAAAGTATAGATACTGGATTTTAGGTGCTTCGATCCTTACCATTTTGCTGGCTTGGGGAAGTAATTTTATGATTGTTTCTGATATTTTTATTGATTTTCTGCCTTTCTACAATAAGTTCCGGGCACCAAGCTCAATATTGGTTGTGGTGGAACTGTTGTTTCCGTTTATTGCTGTTTTGGGACTTTACCGGTTTTTTAATTCAAATATAAACACCGAAACCAATCCTGAAAATATCCTTACAGACGAGTATAAAAAGAAAATTCTGCTGTATGTATCTGCAGCCGTTTTGGGTATTACGCTATTTTTGTTGCTTTTCGGAAAATCGGTTTTAGGTTTCCATACCGCCACTGAAAAAACTTATCTTCCGCCTTATCTTCTTGATTTTCTGGTAGATGAAAGGTTTAAAATGTTCTGCACCGACGCACTGAAAGCAATTCTGTATGTTTTGCTTACCGCTGGCGCACTTTATTTGGGTCTAAAGAAAACGCTGACTCAAAATATTGTTTTGATTGTTATCGGTATCGTAAGCCTTTTCGATCTCTGGAGCGTCAACAAACGCTATCTGAATGACGAAAATTTCATTGACAAAACCTTTACCGACAATCCTTTCCAGACTGAAAATTCTGAACTGCTGATGCAGAAAGTTGGTGAAAATCAGAATCTGCAGGGTCTACTGGACAATGCGACAATTAATAAAACTTTAGAGACAATCGCCGAGAAAGACAAGACTCATTACCGCATTTTCAATCAGGTTTTGGGCCCGTTCAGCGAAACCAACACCTCTTATTTTAAATCTTCCATCGGCGGTTATCACGCGGTGAAACTGCGCCGTTATGACGATCTCATCAACGAATATTTTGGCAAAATGGATACCGCAAAAGTTCCGCGCATCCTGAATATGCTCAATACAAAGTACATGATTTTCGGTTCGCCCGATAAACCGCAGGTGGTTCCAAATCCCTTGGCAAACGGCAATGCGTGGTTTGTTTCGCAAATCAGTTTTGTAGATTCTCCAAATGAAGAACTTGAGCAAATCGGGATTATGGATACTAAAAAAATCGCCGTGGTGGCCGCGTCCGATAAGAAGTATTTTGAAGGAAAAAAGCTCGCGCCCGATGACGCAGCCGTTTTGCAACTCACAAAGTATCAGCCGAATGAGCTGGAATTTGAAACCACTTCAGCCACACCGCAGCTGGCGGTGCTTTCAGAGATTTATTATCCGAAAGGTTGGAAAATGTTTTTGGACGGAGCTGAAGTTCCTTACATAAAAGCAAATTATCTGTTGCGCGCTGTGCATGTACCGGCCGGGAAACACGTTTTGCGAATGGTTTTCGAACCCGAAGTTATCCAAACCGGAAAAGTGATCTCACTCAGCGCATTTATATTGTTTATTCTGTTGAGTGCAGGCGGAATTTGGTTCTTATATCGTCGGAAAAGTAATTCTGCGGCTTGAGAAAGTGAATTTCGTTGTAAGCTTAAATTCGTTTAAATAAATGGCATCAAAGAAAATTTTGGTCATCACTTATTATTGGCCGCCCGCGGGTGGACCGGGTGTGCAGCGGTGGCTCAAATTTGTTAAATATCTGCCCGATTTCGGCTGGAAACCCACTGTCTTCATTCCCGAAAATCCAAGTTACCCGATTATTGATGAGACGCTGAAAAACGAAGTATCTCAGGATCTTGACATCATTAAAAATAAAATTTGGGAACCCTATCAAATCGCCGAGTTTTTCGGTAAAGAGAACAAAAAGTTTAAAGCCGGACAGTTTGATGTCGGCGCAAACCAAAGCTGGAAATCGAAACTTTCAGTTTGGGTCCGCGGCAACTTTTTCATACCGGATGCACGCGTTTTTTGGGTGAAACCTTCGGTTAAATTTTTAAAAAAGTACCTGTCCGAAAATCATTTTGATGCGGTTGTGACGACGGGTCCGCCACATTCAGTTCATCTGATCGGGCTGAAAATTAAACAGGAATTCCCGAAACTGAAATGGATCGCAGACTTCCGTGATCCTTGGACCGAGATTTCGTACTTTAAACATTTGAAACTGACAAAAACTGCCGATGCAAAACACAGAAATCTCGAAAAGCAGGTTTTCCAAAATGCGGACGTTACGCTCGCCACAAGTTTCGCAGACGCTGATAATTTCCGAAAAAAGGGTGCCAATTCATTTTGTGTAACGAACGGATTTGATGAAGTAGAGGTCGAAACCCGCGAAAAGAGTGAGAAGTTTACGCTTAGCTATGTCGGTGTTTTGGAGCAGCTGCGTAATCCGGAAGTCCTGTGGAAAGTTTTGAATGAAATTCTCGCAGAAAATGCAGAATTCTTAAATGATTTTGAATTAAAATCTGTAGGACGTATCGATGAGAGGATCCTCGAAAAAATTAACCGTTCTCCGCTCAGAAAGTCGTTGCGCAATTTGGGCTACCTGCCGCACGCTGAGGCGAACCGTGAAATGCGGAATTCAGATTTGCTTCTGATTACGAATTTTCCGGATGAAACTTCAAAAGGCATCATTCCGGGAAAGATATTCGAATACCTTGCGAGCGGAAACCAAATCCTGTCATTCGGACCGAAAGACAGCGATGTGAAAAAAATCCTGGATGAAACCGGTGCCGGCCGCCATTTTAATTACGACGACATCGATGGGTTGAAAACATTCATCCTTCAGCAATATCACTTATGGAAATCGGCAGATGCGCAACCCGAAACACAGAATATCGAACGCTTCTCACGCAGAAACCTCACCAAAAGACTGGCTGAAATTCTGGACACTGACACTGCGTGAGGGCGAAGACGGAAATCCTTTTACCGGTCGCGGCGGCGA
>JAEZYN010000090.1 GCA_023419095.1 Bacteroidota bacterium
CTTCATTTCTGCTTCCAGTTCTTCCGCCGAAAGTTGCTGTGGAAGATACTGCTCTATCACTTTCATCTGCGCAGATTCTACCTCGGCCAAATCAGAACGGTTCTGCGCCATAAAGTGGTCATAAGAATCTTTGCGCTGCTTTATCATACGCTGCAAAATCGCGATCTCCTGTTCAGCCGAAATATCGGATCCTTTGCCTTCGGTTTTCAGCAGGATAATCTGCGCTTTTACGGCGCGCAGTGCGTCCAGCGCCGTTTTGTTTTTCTCGCGCATGGCATTTTTTATTGCCTCGCTTATTTTTTCTTCTAAGTTCATCTGCTTAAAATTTAGTCAACGTCTTTATTCAAAAATCTGTTTTCACGTACCTGCATTCTTCCGTTTTCGTCAGACAGAAAGCTGTTGATTCGCTGTTCGGAAGGTTTGTTGCCATCAATTGAAATGTTTTTGCGACGGAAAGCCGGCACTTTTTCAAAATCATTGTCAGCTTCTGACGTTTGGTAACGGGAATTGAATTCTTTCAGTTTATTTCTTCTTTCTGTCACCTTCTCGCTGGACGCGGGTTTGGTGATAAAGGTGAAATCGTCTTCAATCTCAAATTTCTCTATTTCAGCGCTTTTCTCTTCTACCTGTTCTTCAAATTTCTCAGGCGCGGGAACCGGCTGCACGCTGGCTTGGGCTTTGGGCTGTTCTGTTTTAGCTTTGGGCTCTTCAGTCGGTTCGTTTACGAAAAAATTGATCTCGTTTTTTTCTTCTGTTTTAAAGAAATTTGGCTCATCTTCAGGCGTTTTTGTATCAAAATCAAATGTGATGGCCTGTGACTCCGGGAAATCATTGTTTTGATCAAAGGAGAACAGATCCACCGGACGTTCCGGTGTGTTCAGATTGAAGGTCTGCTCTGGAAGTTCTGTGTCCGTCAGGCTGAAGAACTGTGCTTCAGAAGATTGCGTCTTTCCTGAAGTGGCACGCGCTTCCGGCGCTCTTGAACCTGAGTTTGGAGCAGGTGCGTCATCTTCATCATCAAGAACGAATAGACCTTTGCGCTCCTCGCGCTTCATTTCGTCGCGGCTGTCACGGTATGAAAACGGTGATTCCTGATGGCTTTTCGGTGAAACGGCATCCGACAGGGAGATCTTTATTTTCTCTGAAATACCTGAATGTTTTTCGTGCTCTTTCGCAAAACCTGTCGCAATCACAAGTACGCTCACTGCATCACCCAATTCTTCGTCTGTGCCCACACCGAAAATAATGTCAGCTGTGTTGCCCGCCTCTTTCTGGATATGATCCATTATTACGCCTATTTCGTCCATCGTCACTTCTTCCGAACCGCTTCGGATGAGAAGCAGAACGTTTCGTGCGCCGGTAATTTTGTTGTCATTAAGCAGAGGAGAATCGAGCGCTTTTTTCACTGCTTCCTCGGCTTTGTTTTCGCCAGAAGCGATTCCGTTAGACATCAGTGCAGTACCGGAATTTGCAAGTACCGATTTAGCATCACGGAAGTCAATATTAACATCAAAATAACCCGTAATCACTTCTGCCATGCCTTTTGCGGCATTCGTTAAAACCTCATCGGCCTTAGAAAAGCCTGATTTAAAACCAAGATTCCCGTACTGCTGGCGAAGTTTGTCATTATTAATAACAATCAGCGAGTCTACATTGTTTCTTAATTTGTCAAGACCCAGGTCTGCCTGCTCCAAACGTCTTTTCCCTTCAAAACTGAACGGAACGGTCACAATTCCCACGGTAAGAATGCCCATATCTTTGGCAACTTTTGCAATTACAGGTGCCGCACCTGTTCCGGTTCCACCGCCCATTCCGGCGGTGATAAATACCATTTTTGTATTCTGGCCCATTGCAGCTTTGATATCTTCGATGCTTTCGATCGCCGCTTTTTCGCCGACTTCAGGATCAGCTCCGGCGCCCAAACCTTCGGTAATGGTAACGCCCAGTTGAACTTTATTCGCAACCGGATTATTATCCAAAGTCTGCGCATCGGTGTTGCAGATCACGAAATCTACACCGTGGATACCCCGCTCATACATGTGTTTCAGGGCATTGTTTCCTCCGCCACCTACACCGATCACTTTTATAATTGAAGAATTGCCTTTAGGTAAATCAAAGGAGAATCCTGCAGTATTCATGTTTTCCATAACTTAATTTTTTTGTTGATAATGATTGATGGTGATGAAATCAATTATCATTCATCAGATGTTTCTTTATTTATTCTACCTCTTCAAAGAATTTTTTTACACTTTCCATGATTTTTTCGCCAATGGTGAGCTTCTTGCGGCGTTTTTCTGCCGGTATTTTTTCAGTCTGGGTCTCTTCTACGGAATTTTCAGCTGGCTGCAGTGATGATTCTGCTCCAGTTTCAGTTGTTGTTTCCGTTTCCTTTTTTGGCAAACTTCCGGTTTTTTTATCACGGATTTTTAAACTTTCCATTAAGAGCCCGATAGACGTAGCGAATTCCGGCCCTTTTAGCGATTGGTTTTTGTCATTCGCAATATATTCATTGGCAAAACCGATTCGGCTGTCGAAGCCGGTTGTGTAGTTGGCCAATTGCCTCAAATTCTTCAGGTTAGAACCACCACCCGTGAGCACGATTCCTGCGATGAGTTTTTTCTTCTGCTCAAAAGCGCCGTAGGCTTTAAGTTCTGTATTCACCATTTCAAGGATTTCTTCAACGCGGGCGTTCACTACCTGCGCAAGAGTTTTTAACGAAATTTCCTTATCCGGACGTCCGTGAAGTCCCGGAATAGTGACGAAAGTGCTGTCTCGCTCAAGTTCAGGAACCGCAGAGCCGAATTTTACTTTCAGTTGCTCAGCATGCGCTTCAATGATCGAGCATCCTTCTTTAATATCTTCTGTGATGATGCCGCCACCATATGGAATCACACAGGTGTGACGGATAATGTTGTCTTTAAAGATGGCGATATCAGTAGTTCCGCCGCCAATATCCACAATGGCAACGCCGGCTTCTTTTTCTTCCTTGGTGAGAACTGCCTCAGAGGACGCAAGCGGCTCCAGCGTGAGTGCTTCCATCTCCAGACCCGCTTCTTTTACGCAACGTGCAATATTCCGGATGCTGCCCATTTGGCCTACCACAACGTGAAAATTTGCTTCCAGCCTTTTGCCGTGCATACCGATTGGCTCGTGAATTTCGCCTTCCGAATCGATCTTGTACTCTTGCGGAAGCACGTGGATGATCTCCTCGCCCGGCAACATCACCAACTTTTTTACCTGCTCTTTCAGTTTCTCAATGTCATCCTCTGTGATGTACTGGTCCGGGTTTTCGCGCATTATATAGTCGGAATGCTGCAGCGAACGGATGTGTTTGCCCGCAATACCTACAGTCACTTTGCGGATTTCAACTCCTGAACTTGACTGCGCCTGCATCACCGCCGCGCGGATTGACTGAATAGTCTGCGAAATATTGTTCACAATACCTTTGTGAACCCCTAAACTTCTTGCTGTGCCCACACCCAGCACGTCTATTTTGCCGTGCGTGTTTCGGCGCCCGACGATGGCCACAATCTTTGTGGTACCGATGTCGAGCCCTACTGAATACTCGTGATTTTCCATTTTTATGCCGATTTGATTTTTTTAAATTTTTTAAACTTTTCTTACATCATCTTATTCTATTTTAACCTTTGCCTTCGGCGTAGAACTTTTTGTTTCCGATTTTTTCACGCTCTTAGATTGCGGTGATTCGGTTTGTTTCTTTGCTTCAGGTTTTGTTTTTTCAGCCCCTTTCGCCTTTTCGCGCAGCTTTGCAGCAGGTTTTTCTGACGTTTTCCTTACAGCGCCTGTAGAAACTGCAGCGGGCCTGATTCCCGGCGGCAAGGCGATTTTTGCGAGTTCACGGTTGCCGACTTTCAGGATGCTGTCATTTTCCTCAAATCTCGGGTTCAACGTTGTAACAATCTGGTTGCTGTACTTCACCGAAACTTTTGTGTATTTTTCGGGCTGTTGATAGACCAGAAATTTCTCAACAAATGCTTTAAAGCCTTTCACTTTTAAATTAATATTATCTAAGTCGCCGATTTCAACTTTATAATTTCCCTGACTCGTGAGCAGATTGTACCCGCCTTTTTCTTTAGAAATCCCGATAAAGAACTTTTTACTGAAAGGGTCGTTATCGATTTTATTCACGAGTTCCGCAATACTTTTATAGTCCTCCCGCGGCACATCTCCGGTTACCAACATGCATGGAAATGAGTAGTTTTTCGAAACCGGAAATTCTACACCGTTTGCATCTACATAGAAATCTTCTTCATTCTTGGTGAGCCGGAAAGCGGGCACTTTTTGTCTGATATCCAGATTCAGATTACCGTTCAGGTTTAAGTAAACATTTGCGCTGTCAATGGCCGGCAGACTGTTTAGCTCTTTCTCGAGTTCAGGAATTTTAATGTCACCTACGATTCCGGATGTGTTAGATCTGCGCACGATTTCGCGAACATCTTTCTCATCTACGAAATAAACCGGATGTGAAGTCGGAATCATATTTACCGTCACTTTTTCCATCGGTTTACTGTTAAACCTTTTCAGCGAAAAACTTAGCAAAAATCCGAAGATGATCACGGTGATTACTATTTTTAATATTCTGAACTTCTTTTTCATCCTTTAGCTTCAGCTTTAGGCAAATCAGCCTGCGCAGACTGCCATTTTACTATATCATCATACAGCGTATCGATATTTCCCGCGCCTACTGTAAGCAGGACGTCGAAATCTTTATTTTTAATTTTTTCAAATGTTTCATCCAGACCTGTCACTTCCTTCTTTTTAAGTCTAATCTTTCCGGCAAGCCAATCAGAAGTCACGCCTTCAAAATTTTCCTGAAGTTCGCGCGCCGGATAAATATCAAGCAGTAATAATTCGTCCGCAGCTTCCAGACTTCCGGCAAACGCGTCGGCGAAGTCACGTGTACGGCTGAAAAGATGTGGCTGGAAGGCAACCAGAAGTTTCTTACCCGGGTAAAACGTCCTGATGGAGCCGATTACCGCGTTTAGTTCTGTCGGATGATGTGCGTAATCGTCGATGTAGATCTTTCCGTTCGCAAAACGGTGTTTTGTGTAGCGGCGCTTGATGCCTTTAAAAGTTGAAATTCCATGCTGGAGCGTTTGCATTTCAACTCCAAAACTCTGAAGCAGTGCAATGGCAGCGGTGGCATTCTCAACATTGTGAATTCCCGGAATTTCCCACTCAAAAGTGGTTACTTCCGCATTCGTATCATGGAAATCGAAGCAGATCTTATCGCCTTCCTCACGGATATTGTCTGAAAAATAATCTGCCGGTTCATTTACCGCATAGGTTACGGCAGGCCGACCGATATCGATGCCTTTTCGCACAAAAATCTGCCGGTCAGCAGCAACAAGTGCAGCAAAATCACGGAAACCCTGCTCTATGGTAGCCGTATCGCCGTAAATATCAAGATGATCGGCATCTGTAGAGGTGATCACGGCCCAATCGGGTGAGAGCTGCAGGAAGCTTCGGTCATACTCATCGGCTTCCATCACCGAGATTTCAGTTCCGTTGTATGCAAAATTTGATTTAAAATTTTCGGCAATACCACCCAGAAATGCGGAAAACGGCAAATCTGCTTGCTTGCTTAAATGCGCCATCAGCGAAGACGTTGTGGTCTTGCCATGGGTTCCGGCAACCGCAATGCTTGTTGTGTTTTGCGTTATAAGACCCAGAACTTTAGCTCTTTTAAGTACCGTAAAGCCATTTTGATTAAAATAATCTAAAATACCGAGTTTCTTTATCGCCGGTGTGTAAATAACCAACGTATTTTCCGGATTCAAAGATTGGATTCCTGTATCGATTTTATCCTCGAAAGAAATACGTATTCCTTCCGAAACAAGAGATTCCGTCAATTTGGTTACGGTACGGTCATAACCCAGAACATTGTTGCCGGCCGCCTGAAAATAACGCGACAGCGCGCTCATGCCGATACCGCCGATGCCGACAAAATAAAAATTCTGGTATGATGCTAAAGTTTTCATTCAGTTATTAGGCTCTAATTTGAAGTGATGACAATATTTCGTCAACAATCTGTTCTGTTGCATTTGGTTTGGCAAAAAACGCGATGTTCTCTGCCATTTCGCGGCGCAGGTTTTCATTTTCGCTAATTTCTATAAGTGTAGACCAAAAATCGGTTTCCATGTCTGCATCTTTCACCATCCTCGCTGCATTTCTTTCTACTAAAGTTTGGGCGTTTTTTGTCTGATGATCTTCCGCGGCAAACGGAAACGGCACCAGCAATACAGCTTTTTTAGCCATCGCCAGCTCAGAAATTGAGATAGCACCCGCCCTCGAAACTATCACATCGGCCGCGGAGTAAGCAAGATGCATGTTGCTGATAAATTCCGCTATCTGCAGATTTCGGCACTGGCGGCTTTCGGTTTCTTTGTAAATCGTCTGATAATCGGTTTTTCCGGTTTGCCAGATGAGTTGGTAATCTTTGTCCAGAACTTTCCTGAGATTGGCCTTCCAGGCGTTATTCAGCGTGCGTGAACCCAAAGAGCCTCCGACCGAAAGGATCGTCAATTTTTGTGGATCGAGGCCTAATTTTTCCTTTGCGGTTTCAGAATCAATCAAATCCTGAACGATTGTATTTCTAACCGGATTTCCCAAAAATAATGTGCGCGTTCCGGAGAAAAACTTTTCCATATTCGGATAAGCCGTGAAAACTGCCTGCGCTTTTTTAGCCAAAAACATATTGGTCTTGCCCGGCAGTGAATTCTGTTCCTGCACGAAAATAGGTGTACCGGAAAAGGCGGATGCAAAAAGCGCCGGACCACTCGCAAACCCACCCGTTCCAACAGCGAAATCAGGTTTAAAGACTTTGACGATGTGGCGCATTTTCACCAACGATGATAATACCTTAAATGGAAGATTCACGTTTTTCAGCAAATTGCCGCGATCGAAGCCCGAAATATTTAAACCGATAATCCTATAGTTAGCCTGTGGAACTTTCTCCATTTCCATTTTACCTTCAGCACCAATAAACAGAAATTCTGCATCCGGAAACCTTTTGCGGATTTCGTCTGCAATTGCAATCGCCGGAAAGATGTGTCCACCTGTACCGCCGCCGCTTATCAATATTTTAAGTTTTCTGTTCATTTTGTTGCCATTTGGCTTTAAAAATTCTAAGCTATATCGTTAATCTCCGCTATATTCTGTTTTTTTCCCATGCCTTCTTCATCGTAAATCTGAATTCTGGAACTTACTGTAAGAATAATTCCAAGTTGGATATAAGTCACCAGCATCGACGTTCCGCCGTAACTGATCAGCGGCAAAGGCTGTCCGGTCACCGGAATGAGATTGACGGCAACGGCGATATTCACCGCGAGCTGCACAAAAATCATGATGCCCAGACTCAGTACGAGTAAACTGCCGAAAAAAGCCGGCATCTTACTCGCAATCATCACGATGCGGATGATCATAATTAAATAAAGTCCAATAAGTATAAAAGCCCCTACAAAACCGTATTCTTCTACGATGATGGCGAAGATAAAGTCGGACGCCGATTGCGGAAGCATTTGTTTCAACGCGCTTTTTCCCGGACCCATACCGGCGATCCCGCCATGTACTATAGCGGCTTTCGCCTGCATCACCTGATAATTTTTGGCTTTATCTACTTCGTTCTCGATCTGGTTTGGCTGTTTTGAGTTCAAGAAAACCTCAACACGGCTCATCCAGGTATGAACACGGTTATTTTCAATTAAATCTGTCTTTAAAGCAACCAACATAAAAACACCTATGGCCACTGAGGAAATGCCGATAAAACCGAAAATGTACTTTTTATTGAGCTGCCCGATCAGCATTACAGCTAATGAGACAATTAAAATCATCAGCGCAGTGGAACCGTTATCTTTAGCTACAAGTGCGAAAACCAGCAATACAGGCCCGAAAATGAACAGCAGGTTTTCCCATGTCTGGCGTTTCCGCTTTATTTTTTTGGTTAGGTAACGGCACAGGTAGATGATGAGGAAGAGGTATGCAAAAGATGAAGGCTGGAAAGAGATCGGCGTGCCCGGAATCTTCAGCCAGCGCGAGGCGGACGCCCCGTCAATCGTCTGACCCGTCACCATCGTTAATCCTAAAAGCAGTACCATCACTACAAGGCCGATGCTGCTCAGTTTACCGATGTGTTCATACCTGAAAACGCCGACTCCGCGCATTATCGCAAGGCCTAACAACACAAAAAAAGTGTGCTTGAAGAGATGTGAAGTGGTGGTTCCGCTGTTCACGATATATTCCAAATTAGAACTCGCTGAATAAACAGGGAACACCGAGAAAAACGAGATCAGCAGGATCACGCTCCACAGCACTTTGTCGCCTTTCAGCAGTTCATTTTTGTTTTCAGTTACTTGCATCTTTTTAGTTTGCAGCGGTTTCTATTTTTAATACCTGTTTTTTAAACTGGTTTCCACGATCTTCATAATTGTCGAACAGATCAAAACTCGCGCAGCATGGCGAAAGCAAAACAGCATCGCCCTTCTGGGCAAGGGACTGAGCGATATTCACAGCCTGTTCCATACTAGAAGAGCTGTAAATAAGTTCTTTTTTATCTTTAAAGAAATCGATTATTTTGGCGTTATCGAGTCCAAGGCATACAATTGCCTTCACTTTCTTTTTCACGAGGTCTTCTATTTCAGAATAGTCGTTCCCTTTGTCTACACCGCCGACGATCCAAACTGTTGGCTGCTTCATACTTTCAAGCGCGTAATATGCGGCATTTACGTTTGTGGCTTTGCTGTCATTGATGTATTTCACTCCGCCAAAATCTGCAACCTGTTCCAAACGGTGTTCCACCGCCTGAAATGTCATCAGCGAATGCCGGATGCTTTCGTTGCGGATGTTCAGTATTTTACCTGCGATAGACGCTGCCAAGCTGTTCGCTACATTGTGATTTCCCACCAGTGAGAGCTCGGAGATATCCATTGTAAATTCGTCCTGAAGTTTCACTACCATTTTCTGATTGGTGAGATACCCGCCTTCGCGCATCTTTTCTCTTAATGAAAAAGGAATCATTTTAGCTTTGATTTCCAGCTTCTGAAGGAGATTTTGGCTCATTTCATCATCTTTATTGTAGATGAAGAAATTGTCGTTTTCCTGGTTTTCGGTTATCCTGAATTTCGCGAGGGCGTACTCTTCATAATTGTAATTGTACTGATCGAGATGATCCTGGCTCAAATTTAAAAGCAAAGAAATATACGGTCTGAAATTCTGCACATCATCAAGCTGAAAAGAACTGACTTCCAACACATAATAATCAAATTTTTCATCCGCCACCTGCTTTGCAAAGCTTTTACCAATGTTTCCGCCCAAGCCCACTTTCAGATCATCGTTTTTCAGGATGTGATAGATCAGGGACGTCGTAGTAGTCTTTCCGTTTGAACCCGTAATGGCTATGATTTTTGCATCTGTAAATTCAGACGCAAATTCGATTTCAGATGAAACACGAATGCCTTTTTGGTGGATTTTATGAAGGATGGCAGCTTTCTTAGGAATTCCGGGCGATTTTATGATCCAGTCTGCGGCCAGAATTCTCTCCTCGTCATGTGTCCCTTCTTCGAACCCGATTCTGTTTTCTGTAAGGAAATTTCTGTAGTTTTCTTTAATGGCGCCTTTGTCTGAGAGAAAGACGTCCAGGCCTTTTTTCATAGCCAGATACGCTGCGCCACAGCCGCTTTCTCCGCCGCCTAAAACTACAATCTTCATTTTATTTTTATCCTTTTTATCCACTTCTATATTGCTAATGGTTTTTGGCCTAACGCACTTTCAGCGTGATCAGACAGATAATTGCAAGCAGAACGCCCATGATAATCATCCGGTTTACGATTTTGCTTTCATGGTAACCTTCCTTCTGGTAATGGTGATGCAAAGGCGCCATTTTGAACAACCGGTTATTCTGCGCGTATTCTAACCCAAATTTTCGTTTTCTGTATTTAAAGACGGCTACCTGCAGCATTACCGAAATATTCTCAATCAGGAAAATTCCACACAACACCGGAATCATGAGCTCTTTTCTTAATATAATAGCCAGCACCGCAATGACGCCGCCAAGCATCAGGCTCCCGGTGTCTCCCATGAAGACCTGCGCCGGATAGGTATTGTACCAGAAAAACCCGATCACAGCACCAACGAGCGCAAGCGCAAAAATGGTGGTTTCACCCATATTGGGCAGAAACATAATATTCAGGTAATCAGCAAAAATGATATTTCCCGAAAGGTAAGCGAAGAAGGCAAGCGTAAGCAGAATCACCACACTCGCGCCTGCTGCCAAACCATCAATTCCGTCCGCAATATTGGCTCCGTTCGAAACTGCTGTAACGATAAATATCACAATTGGGATGAAAATAATCCAGGCCCAATCATGGGCTTCTTCCGGAGACATCCAGAATAAAATTCCGCTGTAGTCGAACTCGTTATTTTTAACAAATGGCACCGTGGAAACCGTAGATTTTTCGGTGGGCAGGAAATTTTTCTCCACGTTGACGCGGCTCACTTCTCCTGCATCCGCATATTTCCGTTTTACAGTGATATCGGAATGAAAGAACATGGTAATGCCCACAATAAGGCCTAAACCTACCTGGCCAATGATTTTAAATTTACCGCTGAGACCATCTTTGTTTTGTTTGATTTTTTTTAAATAATCGTCAATAAAACCAATCGCACCCATCCAGACCACCGAAATGATAAGGAGAACAATGTAAATATTCAGCACGCGTGTGAACAGAATTACAGGAATCAGTGTTGCGAGGATGATAATGAGACCGCCCATTGTTGGCGTTCCTTCTTTCTGCTTCTGGCCATCAAGACCTAAATCGCGAACCTGTTCACCCATTTGTTTCCGGCGCAGGAAATTGATGATCTTTTTACCAAAAATCAATGCGATACCCAGTGAAAGCAAAACTGCCATGCCCGCACGAAATGAGATAAAACGGAACATACCGAGTCCCGGAACGTGAATTCCTAAGCTGGTGAGATATTCGTAGAGGTAGTATAACATGTTTTGGCTTTTAATTTAATCTTACTTTGACATCAGGCGGGCTAGTTCCAGTACGGTTTCTTTGTCATCAAAATGGATACGTTCGCCATTGATTTCCTGGTAATTTTCATGCCCTTTACCGGCAACGAGGATGATATCTTTGGGCTCTGCAAACTTTATGGCCATCTTGATAGCGTCTTTTCGGTCCGGAATCGATGTGTACTTGCTGTAATTCTGCGGTTCTACGCCGACTTCGATTTCTTTAATGATATCTTCCGGTTTTTCTGTGCGCGGATTATCGGAAGTGATGATCGCAAGCGTGGATTTACGTGTGGCAATTTTTCCCATTTCTGGGCGTTTTTCCTGGTCGCGGTCACCGCCACAGCCAAAAATGGTGATCAGTCTCTCATTCTTGGTGCGAATTTCATTGATGGAATCCAGAATATTGTCCAGCGCATCCGGGGTGTGTGCATAATCGACCACGAAAAAAATACCGCCATCCGATTTGAAGGTTTCGAATCTTCCTTTTACACGGCTCAGCGTGGAAATGGCTTTTAAAACATCTTCTGCGTCCAGGCCACATTCCAGAGCTACTGCGTATGCAAGTAAAAGATTGTAAGCATTGAATTTTCCGCTCAATGTTGTCCAGAATTCTTTTCCCTGAAAATTCATCAGCATACCGTTGAAATCTGCTTCGATTATCTTTCCGTGATAATCGGCCATGCTCTTCAGCGCATACGATTTCTTTTTGGCTTTGGTATTCTGCAGCATTACCGTACCGTTTTTGTCATCGAGATTGGTGATCGCGACAGCATCGGGGGAAAGGTTGTCGAAAAAGAGCTTTTTGGTTTTTAGGTATTCGCTGAATGTATTGTGATAATCAAGATGATCATGCGAAATATTGGTAAATCCGGCCACTTTAAATACCAAACCTTCAGTCCTACGCTGATGGATTCCGTGTGAGGAAACCTCCATAAATGCGTATTCGCAGCCCGCATCCACAGCTTCGGATAATAATGTATTCAAAGTGATAATGTCCGGCGTCGTATGTGTGGAAGGTACAATTCTGTCAGCAATTCTGTATTCCACCGTTGAAATAAGCGCAGATTTAAATCCTAAATTTTTAAAAACATCAAACAGAATCGTGGTAACCGAAGTCTTGCCGTTTGTGCCGGTAATGCCAATCAGATTCAGTTTTTCAGAAGGATTTCCGTAAAAATTTGCAGCGAGTCTGCCTAAAGTCTTGGCGCTGTCTCCGACGCGGAGATAAGTTATTTCAGCATTGGTTTCAGCCGGAATTTTTTCACAAACGACTACTGTTGCACCTTTTTCGACAGCAGAATTAATATATTCATGTCCGTCCACGAGCGTGCCTTTCACTGCAACATACAGCGAATCAGGACAGGCCTTTCGGCTGTCTGAAACGAGCACTTTAATCTCCCGATCCGTTTTGCCAACGGTTTCGAGAATGGGAACTTTGAATATTAACTGTTCTAATGTCATTTATTTTATCTAAAGCATGGTCCTTAGTTTTGTAAACTGAGGTAAATTTTCTGGTCTTTTTTGATTAAGGTTCCTTCGAGCGGAAACTGCTCCATAATTCTCCCAACACCTTTGTAATCAACTCTATAACCCAAATTTTCAAGTTGAGGAATAACATTTTTTCCGATCAGTCCCACGACGCGTGGCATCTGTTTTCCGCGCACCGCAACTTTCACATTCGGTTCAATCATCCGGCTGAGATCTACTTTTTTATCGACCAGCAATTCTGGTTCAACATTTTGTGGTGTCTTCAGGAATGTTTTACCTGCGATTTCTTTGAAAACCGGAGCAGCAACCGTAGAACCGTAAAAACTTTTCGAATTATCCGGCTGATTCACCATTACAATGCATGTGTATTTCGGATTATCGGCCGGGTAAAATCCTGCAAAACTTGCCTGGTATTTTGGCGGACCGGGCTTCCAGTATTCGAAACGTGCAGTTCCGGTTTTGCCGGCCATTTTGAGGTTCGGTGTGAAAATACTTTTTGCAGTACCTTTTTCTACGGCCTTTGTCAGGGCAGCTGTCATCATTGCAACCGCTTCCTTGGACGCCATTTTCTTCACCATAATTTCAGGCTGAGCGACATAAAGCTGCTGTCCGTCTTTCATGATTTTGTCTATGAAAAGAGGTTTCAGCATTGTGCCTTTATTGGCAATACCATTGTAAAAAGTGGTGAGCTGAAGAAGATTAAATCTTGAAGAATAACCGTACGCCAACGACGCCAGTGTCGCGGCATTCCAGCGTTTGTTTTCTGGTGTCACGATGAATGGTTTGGTAATTCCGGGCAGCTCGATATCCATTTTATCGAACATTTTCCAACGTTTCAGGTGATCTAGAAAAACCTGCGGTTTATCGGCGTAATATTGCGTGATGAGTTTTGCAGATCCGACATTGCTGGATTTTGCGAGTACATCTGAAATATCGTATTCACCACCGCCATGACCGTCGGAGATGCGCTGTTTGGCGTAAGTCCAGACACCATTGCCCACATTCACCGTTGTTTTGTCATCAATGAAACCATCGTCCATGGCCGCGAGAAGCGAAACTGTCTTAAAAGTCGAGCCCGGTTCGGTAGCATCTTTTAAGGCGTAATTGTATGAATCAACATAAATTCCCGGCTCCGTCCGTTTGAGGTTAACCATTGCTTTTACTTTGCCGGTAGCGACTTCCATTACGAGTACGCAGCCGTGATCTGCGTCGAAATTAATAAGCTGTTTTTCGAGTGCTGAATGTGCAATATCCTGAATTCTAAGATCAATAGTGGTATAAACATCCTGCCCGTCAACGGGTTCTTTTACCTTCCAGTAGTCTATAGGCTTCCATTGGCTGGAGTTTACGCGCTGCTCGAGTCTTGTCCCGTCGGTGCCGCGCAAAAATTTGGAAAACGCTCCTTCGAGACCCGACTGTGCCACCGCATTATCCATCCCAATAGTTCCGGCACCAATCTGCGTAGTAGCGAGTTCACGCTTAAAATTGCGGTCAATAATGAAACCGCCTTTGTTTTTTCCTTTTTTGAAGATCGGAAACTTCCGGATGCGGTCATATTCATCGAAATCCAGGCCCTTTACAAGCGAATAATACTGATTTCCAGCCTTTCGCTGCTGATCGAGCCGGTCACGAAAATAGCTTCTGGGTTTTCCAAACATCGAGGAAAGCGAATCTGTAAGCGCCCCAATATTATTCGAATAAGCAGTGTCTTTGATCGTTTTAAAATCGATGTAAACATCATACCGCATGACGGTGGTTGCCAAAATAGAACCGTCTGCCGCATACAGATTTCCGCGTGCCGCCATCAGTTTTGCTTCACGGTAGTTTTTGCTGATGTAGTCTTCTTTAATTGCCTCCACATTGGTGTTCTGCAACACCAGAATTCTGGCCAGGAACACTGCAAATACGACGATAGCTACCGCCGCAAAGAGGTAGCCCCAACGTAATGTTTTGGAACGCTTAGCTTCGAATTCATTCTGTATTGCCATCGGTACTGTCGAGTTTTATCAAAAGTTTATGCGGATGGTTTTCAAGCGACAAGAGCGAGTCCTGCACCATTTCTTTGCCCAATTCTGATTCAAGTTTAACCTTGATAAGTCTGCTTTGTGCGTAGGCATTCCTGGATTTGTATTCCTCGGTCTGCTCTTTCAGGTCATTCACCAATTCTATTTTTTGGCTCACCAGGTGGTTGCTGTAAATCATGATCATCAGCAGCACAAAAACCAGCAGGAAATAGCGATAGTGAATTTTCACTTCGTCGCGGTTCAGGAAATTTCCCTTCACAATATCGATGAAGGTGAGCCTTTTCGGTGTTTTGTATGTGCTTTTTTTAGCCAAAATTTATTTTAAACTTATAATTTATTTAAACCTTACAATTTTATTCCCACACGCATCTTCGCACTTCGTGCACGTGAGTTTTTTTCGATTTCGTCGCTGTCCGGAACCCAGGCCTTACTTTGCAAAAGTTCAAAAGACTTGCTGAAATTTCCATAAATATCGCGGGCCGGCTCCCCCTCGAACATTCCGTTTTTCAGAAAACGCTTTACCAAACGGTCTTCCAGTGAATGATAAGAGATTACGACGAGTCTTCCACCAGGTTTCAGAATCCGGTGCGCCTGTACCAGCATTTCCTTCAACGCCTCAAGTTCCTGATTGACTTCTATTCTGATTGCCTGAAACACCTGCGCAAAAAATTTATTCTGTTTAAACTGTGGAATGTAGCTGAACAGATTCTTTAATTCAGCAGTGGTCGTAATGGGTTTCTGCTTTCGGTGATGAACTATTTCACGGGCGAGCTTCCGGGCTTCACGCAGTTCGCCGTAATAATAAAAAAGGTCGGCAAGTTGCTCTTCTTCATATTCATTGATCACCTTTTTGGCATCGAGGCTCTGCTGCACATTCATCCGCATGTCCAGCGGCGCGTCACTGCGGGTAGAAAATCCCCGCTCGGCTGCATCAAACTGATGAGAGGAAACTCCAAGGTCCGCCAAAACGCCGTCAACCTGATTTATACCATATATTAATAAGGAGTTCTCCAAAAAACGAAAATTCTGGTTTACCAGCGTAAACCGGGAATTATCAACCGTATTTTTAAGCGCATCCAAATCCTGATCAAAACTAAATAGACGCCCATCCGGTGAAAGCCTTCGCAGGATTTCGCGGGAATGCCCGCCACCGCCGAAAGTTACGTCCACATAGACTCCAGCCTGATCCGTCACCAAATCATCCACACTTTTCGTCAGTAAAACGGGGTTATGATACATCCTGTATATATTAATAAAAAGAAGCTGGTCAGCCGCTATATTTGGTCTTCAGCGAAACTAATGTCGCCCATCACGTCCTCCACAAGTTTTGCAAAATCTTCTTCGGAAGTTGCAATCACACTTTCGTAGTTGTCTTTATCCCATATCTCGAAGAGTTCACCTGCGCTTGTGATCACGATTTCTTTTTTCAGCAGTGCGTAATTTATCAGATCTTTAGAGATCTGAAGCCGTCCAGCGTTGTCTGGTTCCACAATCTTAAGACCAGCCGTGAACTGTCTGATAAAATCAGCATTCTTCTTCTGGAAGCGGTTCAGCCTGTTAATTTTTTCCATCAGTTTTTCCCAGCCGGACATCGGATAAACCTCAAGACACGTTTGGAAAACGGAACGTTTCACCACATAAAATGCGCTTCCGAAGTTCTCCATCTGTTTGACCAGCGAGGACGGAAGTTTCAGACGGCCTTTGTCGTCTATTTTGCATTCATATGTGCCGATGAAATTCTTCATTTGGGACAAATTTATATAAAAATTTCTAAAAGCTCCCACTTTTTCCCACTTTTTGACTTAATGTTAATAAGTTTTGATTAGTAATACTAAACGGCTGATTAAAAAGAAGTTAACATATTTTTGGATTTATGAAAAATAAATTGAAAAACTCTCATCTTTTTCTTTGAAATTTATTTTTATTATAAATTCATTCATGTAAATAATAGTTGGTCTTTAATTTGTATTTTTGCAGTGCTTAGTAAGCATTTCTATGAGATTTATTACGAAAAAAGAAAAAAAATACTCTTTCATTG
>JAEZYN010000092.1 GCA_023419095.1 Bacteroidota bacterium
GGATTCACCACCTGATGGATGGTAGATTTCAGTTTATTGTTGGTGTGTCGGGACAGCATATCCCCTACGTTAATCATCAGTTCATCGGGCTCTGCAATGGCATCAATCCATTCGCCGTCATGATTCATTACTTGAAGTCCTCGTCCCTGTGCGCCCATGAGAAGCGTAATCAGGTTGATATCGCCATGTGCAGCTGCACGAACCGCATTATCAGGCTCTTCGGTAATTGGTGGATAATGAATCGGTCTTAAAATAGAATTGCCTTCGCCCACATATTTGTCGAAGTAAAATTCATCCAAACCAAGGTGCAGGGCCAAAGCCCGCAGCACAAAAACGCCGGTTTTCTCGAGCATTTTATAGGCTTCTTTTCCCACCTGATTAAATTTTGGAACTTCGCTAACTTCCACGTTATCCGGGTACACCGAGGAATATTTGGAGCCGTCTTCAAGATACTGACCGAAATGCCAGAACTCCTTTAAATCCCCTTTTTTAAAACCTTTCGCGGTTTCTTTCCCGAAACCCACATAGCCGCGCTGGCCACCAATTCCCGGGATTTCGTACTTCTGCTTGGTCTCCACCGGCAGATCGAAGAAATTCTTCACTTCGCTGTACAGTTCATCCACCAATTTGTCATCCAGAAAGTGACCTTTAAGGGCAACAAAGCCGATTTCTTCGTATGCTTTTCCGATTTCATTTACAAATTTTTGTTTGCGTTCCGGGTCGTCCGAAAGGAAATCACGCAAATCCACACTGGGAATTTTATTCATCTGATTGGATTAAAAATTGTCCCGCTAAATTAGGATTTTTGCTTTATATCTTTCGCCTGCTCTTCGCTACATAATATTATCTTTAAATTTGCATACAGTCCACATTCAAACATGAAACAATACTCATCTAAGCGAAGCATCCAGATCCTGACGCACCTTTTGAAAGAATACGGAATTTTCAATGTTGTGATATCGCCCGGATCGCGCAACGCACCTCTCGCCATTCACTTTTCAGAAACCGACGAAATGAACTGCTACAGCATCGTTGATGAACGAAGTGCGGGTTTTGTAGGTTTAGGAATGGCCAAAAGCGAGAAAAAGCCTGTCGCGGTAACGTGCACAAGCGGTTCCGCGTCGGCCAATTATTATCCGGCGGTTACCGAAGCATTTTATTCAAATATTCCGTTACTGCTGCTTACGGCCGACAGGCCGACAAATTATGTGGATATTTTCGATGGCCAGACGATTCGGCAAAAGGACATTTATCAACAACATTCTTACGGCGATTTTCAATTGCTCGAAGATTCTGAAGAAAACGCAGACGAACATAATTTCAGCCTGATTAAAACAGCAATTGAAATCTGCATTGAAAAACAAGGGCCCGTACACATCAATATTCCGCTCGAAGAACCCCTCTACGAAATGGTTTCAGAATTGCCCGTTTTTCCCAGCGTTGAAAAACATCTGACAAAAAAATCGTTCATTCTGCCTTCACATGTGACTGCGAACTGGAATCTTTCGAAAAGAGTCCTGATCTTGGTAGGAACGAGAGATTATAGCGAGGAACTTGAAGTACAACTGGCCCAATTGGTAAAAAACCACAGCGCCGTGGTGCTCACAGAAGCGAGTTCGAACCTTCATCATGAAAAATTCTTCGCTCATATAGACCGTTATATCTTCAGTTTTAAAGATGAAGATTTCAAAACGTATGCCCCGGATTTACTGATAACCATTGGGCAGAATGTAGTTTCGAAAAAAATAAAACAGTTTTTGCGCAAGGCGAAACCGAAAAATCACTGGCATATAGATGAATTCTGGCATCCCGATACTTTTTTCACACTTACCTATAAAGCCCAGACCAAACCGGAACTTTTCTTCAGCCAGTTACTGAAATCCATAACACCGGAACCGCAGGCTTATTTTAATCTTTGGGATGTCCTTCGCGACAAAAGAGACCGTAAGCATCAGGAATATTGCCTCAAAACCGACTTTTCTGATTTTAAGGTTTTTGAACTGCTCGCTGAAAAAATTCCGGAAAACATCAATCTGCATTTCAGCAATTCGTCGGCAATACGATATGCGCAGCTTTTTGACTTTAAGGAAAACAACATTTTCTGCAACCGCGGTACCAGCGGAATCGACGGCTCAACTTCCACTGCGATGGGTTATGCGATGCGAAATACAGCACAAACAGTGTTGGTGACGGGCGACGTGAGTTTCTTTTATGATATCAACGGACTGTGGAATCCCTACATTCCGCCTTACACCAGAATTATCATTTTTAATAATGGTGGCGGCGACATTTTTAAAATCATTCCCGGACCGGATTCTACCAATGCACTGGAAGAATTCATCCTTACAAAACACCGGAAAACTGCTGAACATCTAGCCAAACATTTCGGTTTTGCCTATACGAAAGTAGATGATGAAGATACATTTTCCCGCGTTCTCGATAATTTCTTTAAACCGGACACCCAGCCGAAAATCCTGGAGGTGGACACGCAGGAAATTGAAAACGCGGCAGTCCTTAAAGCTTATTTTGAATTTTTAAAAGATTAAGAACTGAATAAAGGTTTGAATTTTGGTCATGAATTTGTTAATGCTTTTTAAAGTTTCAACTTTAAAAATTATATTCTTATGAAAAATACCATATTAATCGTAGCCTTGATTTTTTTAACATCGTGTTCACAGACGGAAACAAAAACTGAAACCATTGAAAATCCGGACGGTACTACTTCGGTAAAAGTCATTGAAACCGAAAAAACCTCAGCACTGGATTCTGCCACAGTTCAGGCAACCGTGGATAACGCAAAAGAAAAACTGAATGAGGCAGGAAAGACCCTCAACGAAGCCGGACGGGACATCAAGGTCGCAGCGAAAAAAGGTGCTGAAAAGGTAGAAAAGGGCGCAGAAAAAATCGAAGCCGACCTGACAACGAAAAAGCGCGATACGGTAAGGTAAACTTACCCGTTCATTTCCAGAATGGGATCAATATATTCGCGGTCATTACTCAAACGCGGAACCTTGTTCTGGCCACCCAGCTTTCCGCGAGCCGACATCCAGTTATAAAACAGTTGCGGTTTGGCGACATGAACAAGAGGCCTTTTAAGCGTCATGTTGTTGTAACGTTTCGCCTCGTAATCGGAGTTCAGTGACTTTAATTCATTGTCAAAAATATCGGTGAAACGTTCAAGATCTTCCGGATGTTGGGTAAATTCAAAAATCCATTCGTGAGCGCCGCTGTCGCCGTCTTTCATAAAAACCGGTGCGCCGGTAAAATCGCAGATATCAGCGCCGGTTTCAGCACAGGCCTTTGCCAACGCTGCTTCCACGTTATCGATCATCAGTTCTTCGCCAAATGCATTGATGTAATGTTTGGTTCGGCCTGAAATCTTTATTCTAAACGGTGCCAATGAAGTAAAACGCACGGTATCGCCGATCAAATACCGCCAGAGACCGCTGTTGGTGGTAATCACCATGGCGTAGTTCTTGCCGATTTCTACTTCGGAAAGTGGAACCGCCTGCCGGTCTTCGCGGTGGAAAGTATCCATCGGAATAAATTCATAGAAAATGCCGTAATCAAGCATCAGCAGCATTTCGTCGCTGCCGTGGCGGTCCTGAATGGCGAAAAATCCTTCCGACGCGTTATAAATTTCGTAGTAATTGATGTCTTTCCCGATGATTTTGCGGTACTGTTCACGATAAGGTTTAAAACTGATTCCGCCGTGAAAGAAGACTTCGAGGTTTGGCCAAAGTTCAGAAATGGTCGCATGACCGGTTTCATTCAACGTTCTCTGCAAAAGTACCATCATCCAACTCGGAACGCCCGTAATGCTTCCCACATCCTCATTTTTCACTTCTGAAACTATTGCCTTCAGTTTGCTTTCCCATTCGGACATCAGCGAAACTTTCTTGCTTGGTGTTGTGGTAATTTCAACCCAAAACGGCAGATTTTCAATCATAATCGCAGAAAGGTCGCCGAATTTAGTATTGTAATCTTCGTACAATTCGGCACTTCCGCCGAGCCTTAAATTTTTATTTAAAAAGAGCGTGTTTTCCGGATGGTTATTGGCGTAGATCGAGAGCAAATCTTTACCTGCTTTAAAATGGCAATCTTCTAAACTTTCCTCAGAGATCGGAATGAATTTACTTTTTGCATTGGTGGTGCCGGAAGACTTCGCGAATTTCCGGATATAACCGGGCCAGAAAACATCAGGCGCGCCGCGGCGCGCTTTTTCGATGAAAGGTTCGAAATCTTCGTAAGTAACGATGGGAACATTGCGGCGGAAATCTTCATAATCTGATATTGAACTGAAACCGTGAATTTTTCCGTAATCTGTATTTTCAGCATGATAGAGCTGAGAAAAAAGTACTCCGTTTTGTGTTTCGATCGGCATTTTGATGAAATTCTCAATCTGATCAATCCGTTGCCGTATGAACCAATTCACTACCGTATTAAAAAGTGTTTTCGTCGCCATCAGTCACAAATATAACGTTTTTGGGCAAATGCTTCGCATGTCATTAAATAAAAAAAAATTCCGCCTTAACAGCGGAATTTATATGAACTAAAATATTAGTTTTTAACAATATTCATCATAAGCAGCCTGAAGGTTGGCAGCAATAGCGCCTGCAGGATTTCCCTCAATATGGTGTCTTTCGAGCATGTGAACCAATTCACCATCTTTAAATAAAGCGACACTCGGAGAACTCGGTGGGAATGGCGCCATAAATCTGCGCGCTTCAGCTACCGCATCTTTATCAAAACCTGCGAAAACCGTCACTAAATTGTCGGGTTTTTTATCACCGGTCAGTGAAAACACAACTCCCGGACGCGCCGCGCCGGCTGCGCAACCGCAAACTGAATTTACCACCACAAGGGTAGTTCCGCTTTTGTTGATCGCCTCCGTAACTTCCTGTGGCGTACGAAGATCCGAAAATCCTTTATCTGTAAGTTCAGCCTTCATCGGCAATACTAATTCTTCTGGATACATATCTAATGTTTTAAGTTTAACAATAATTTTTGTGCTGCAAATTTAAGGCATTTTATATAACTTAAATTATACACAGTCAATGATCAAAATCATTCCAAAAGCAACGAATGGTCTTTTTGTCATATTAATTGTGCAAAGATTTCTTTATTTCAAAAAATTGGGCGTTAAACTTCTAAAACGGAATGTAGTTCCAAACCGGATTTGCTCGTAAGGGAAGTGCCGCACGCCATGCTGATACTGCAAAAATAATATTAGATTTTGCCGAAAGTAATTGAGGCGCGAGGCGACGACAAGCGGCTTGTTACCGTAATCTGCCGCACGGTTTATCCATCCATTGTACCCTGAAAATGTATTTTCCCAGCTCCATTTTTCATTTTTAAGAATAACTTTACAACCGTACATCACAGCATCGTCCTGCACATTATTTTGTGGAGTCTGCACATCCCACGAATAAAATCCAAGATTACCTACAAGCCTTAGCTCATCGATAAAGAAGTTCGTAAAACTGAAGCTTTTTCCCGCTTCCAAATCAAAATAATAGCCGGCTGTGTTGAAGTACCGCCTGTTTCTGAATCCCGTGCCTGACGCAGTTTTGAGTGTTGTGTTCAGGATAACTGCGGGGCGGGCACGAAGTTCTTTTGCAAGTGAAATTCGGGTCTGAAAATAAAGATCCCCCGTTGAAAATCCCGACTTTTCCTCAAGCATCATCCTTCGGGCATATTCATCATCTGCGACTTGGTAATGCTCTATAAAAGGCGTCCAGATCTTTACTGAAACCTTTTGCGGTATCAGCGGTATTTCTGCGCTTAGATAAAAAGTCTCAGTCTGGTCGCCATGACCGAAATAGCGGTCTGCAAATACCGATATAGAAGTAGTCTGGGGGATTGTTGCATCGGTAAATTCGGGAACCGGATTGGCGTTGGGCCCAAACCAGTTTGTGGAATGATGAATGAGCGTCTGTGAAAATGCAGGTTCGCTGAACACGCACACAAGCGCAAACAGCACCCTGCGAATGACAAGGAAAGTAAGATTCATAGTTATAGTTTGTTTAAAATTAGCGAATTGCGACAAATAAAAACCCGAAACATTAAAGTTTCGGGTCTCAATCAAATCGATATGCAAAGGATGGATATCCAAAAAAAAATTAAGTCCAGACCGAAGTCTGCGTCCGGGAAGACGTTCAGGAAAGCAGTCGCTTGGCCATTTCGGAGATGGACTTGCCATCGCTTTTTCCGGCCAAAGATTTACCTGCGATTCCCATTACTTTTCCCAAATCTTTGATGCTTGCCGCACCGGATTCGGAAATTATC
>JAEZYN010000094.1 GCA_023419095.1 Bacteroidota bacterium
CAGCGCTTCGCTCGCGCCATACAAAACCGGACCACGAAATTACATCCTATTTTATTCCCCATACCATCCTGTCATTCCCGGAAATATCTTTCACGAGTTCCGCGCGGGTCAGAACCTCTTCAAACAACCGACACGTTTCCGGTCCCATCTTTTGATTGATTTCCAGGAAGACCATTCCGCCCTCTGCCAGATGTTTTTTGCAGTCCCAAGCGATCTTTTCGTAAAATATGAGCGCATTTTCGGTGGGTGAAAACAGCGCCATTTCGGGTTCAAAATCTTTCACAGAGACGGCGATATCCGATTTTTCATTCTGTCCGATGTAGGGTGGATTCGAAATGATCACCTCAAAAACATCAGAAAGTTCAGAATTCAGATAATCTGCATGGATGAAATTGATATCCACGTTGTGCAGTGCCGCGTTTTTCTGCGCAACTTCAAGCGCTTTCTGAGAGAAGTCGACGGCACAAACTTTAGCCTCCGGAAAATGCTTTTTCAGGATTATCGGAATGATACCACTGCCGGTCCCAATATCAAGTATTTTTAGCGTTCTCTTGGTGGTATGTATGCGGTTTATTTGTCCAATCGCCAGTTCTAGCAGTTCTTCCGTTTCGGGTCTCGGAACCAACACATCTTCAGTCACAATAAAATCAACACCGTAAAATTCGGTTTTTCCGAGGATTTGCTGGAAGGGTTTTCCGCTTTTCAGTTCGTTTAGAGCCTGTATAAGTACTTTTGTTTGGTCTTCGGTTAGGATTAAATCCAAAGACCGCCGCTGTTCCATTCGGCTTAGACCTACAAATTCTGTTGTGAATACCGCAAACAGCTCCGTGATTTCGCCTGCATCATAAATTGCGCTTAATTCAGTTTTATATACATCTTTCAGATCCTGTAAAGTCATTGTTTTTTGCTTGAAGTTTTTAAATATAAATAATTTTTAACCAAAAACTTTTGATGAAGATATTTTTAAGATTAAAAATCTATTAACACCCGGAAAACGCTGTGATATTCAGCTTAGACAAAATAATTTTAGTACTTTTGAACCTCAGTGCTAACTCTACTATGAAAAAACTTTTTCTGGCCGTCCTGGCATTGCTCCTGGTTTCATGTGGCGCTTCCAAACCCGCTGTTGTGAAGCGAAGCGTTCCAACAAAAACCGTTGCAAAATCTCCCAACTTAAAGAGTCTGGAATCTAATTTTTCCGGCAAACTGAATTCGCAGATCGAAGAGATTCTCCGCGATGCGCAAAAATATCTCGGTGCACCTTACAAATACGCCGGAAATACATCGGCGGGTTTCGACTGTTCCGGTTTGGTGGTAAAAGTTTTCGATGAGAACAAAACGAAACTGCCACGCCGCTCCGAAGACCAGTCGAGTACCGGAAAAGAAGTAAACATCCGCGACGCCAAACCCGGTGATTTGGTGTTTTTCGCCACAGCGGGCGGTAGCCGCGTTTCGCATGTGGGTATTGTGCACGACATTGGTCATGGCGGCGAGGTGAAATTCATTCATGCTTCTACGTCAAAAGGCGTCATCATTTCATCGCTGAACGAAAAATACTGGAATCAGGCGTATCTTTTCGTGCGCAGAGTTTTGTAGATTTGCGGCCTCAATTTTAATATTTAAAAATAATCAGATATGTTACAGCAGACCATCGAGAATATTTGGGATAACCGCGACCTTTTGCAGAATGCAGACAGCCAGGCGGCGATACGCGAGGTAATCCGCCAACTTGACCTAGGCGAATTGCGTGTTGCGGAGCCTACCAATAATGGCTGGAAAGTAAATGAATGGGTGAAGAAAGCGGTGGTGATGTACTTCCCGATCCAAAAGATGGAAACTATAGAAGTGGGTCCGTTCGAATTTCACGATAAGATGCCATTAAAAAGAAATTATGCCGAAAAAGGCGTTCGCGTGGTGCCGCATGCAGTTGCCAGAGAAGGTGCGTATATTGCGCCGGGCGTGATCCTGATGCCGTCTTATGTGAATATCGGTGCGTATGTTGATTCCGGAACTATGGTAGACACGTGGGCGACGGTAGGTAGCTGTGCGCAGATCGGGAAAGACGTACACCTGAGTGGTGGAGTAGGTATCGGTGGAGTTTTAGAGCCGTTGCAGGCTGCGCCGGTTATCATCGAAGATAACGTTTTCGTGGGTTCCAGATGCATCGTCGTTGAAGGTGTGCATGTGGAAAGAGAGGCTGTTCTAGGCGCAAATGTGGTGCTTACGGCATCCACAAAAATCATTGATGTTACAGAAGATGATCCAATCGAAATTAAAGGTCGTGTACCCGCACGTTCGGTGGTGATTCCGGGAAGTTATACCAAAGAATTTCCGGCCGGAGAATTTCAGGTTCCGTGCGCGCTGATCATCGGTAAGAGAAAAGAATCTACCGATAAGAAAACCTCACTGAATGATGCGCTTCGCGAAAATAACGTCGCAGTATAACCCTGCACCGTGAAATCTAAATTCTTAAAATTCATTTCAGATCCCAAATATATTTTTGGGATTTATTTTCTTGTTTCTGCCGCTTCTGCCATTGCAAAATATCTGGGCGGACCGCTGAAATATAATAATTATCTGATTTTTAAGAATGTCTTCGTAAACACGCTGAGTGAGCGGAATATTTATTCATACTATCCAGACGCGCATTTTGATGCCAATCATTACGGCATCCTGTTCAGCGTAATCATCGCGCCATTTGCATTGCTTCCCGATTGGTTCGGAATGGTTTTGTGGAACGTCGCTAATGCCGCCATTTTCACCTATGCCATCCATAAATTACCGTTCCCGAACCAGTATAAAGCGTTTTTTGCGTGGCTGTGTCTGCAGGAATTTATCACAGCCGCGGTGAGTCTTCAATTTAACATTGCATTGACGGGATTACTAATGCTGTCCGCTGTGTACGTTTATGAGCGGAAGGAAGCCAAATCTGCCTTCGCGATCTTAGTTGGTTTCTTCGTGAAACTGTACGGAATCGCGGGTCTTTCATCATTTTTCTTTATTAAAAATAAACTTCGGTTTATCGGTGCATTCATCGCGGTTGCGGTTTTGTTTTTCATCCTGCCAATGATAATCTCAAATCCCGGCTTTGGTTTAAGATCTTATGCGGATTGGTACCAGTCTTTATCGGAGAAAAATATGTCGAATCAGGTATTGGGCAACCGTCAGGATTACTCATTGATGGGAATTGTGCGGCGGATCAGCGGCGCAGAAATTTCAAACCTTACATTTCTGCTGCCGGGTATTGTTTTGTTTGGATTACCGTATCTTCGGATTAAACAGTTCAAAAATTTGGCTTTCCAAATGATGATTCTGGCGTCCACGCTTTTGTTTATCGTGCTTTTCAGTTCCGGTTCCGAATCGCCTACCTTTATCATAGCGGTTTCGGGTGTGATGTTGTGGTTTTTGATGCAGAAAGAAAAAACGGCAGTTGATATCGCGCTGTTGGTATTCGTTATCATACTCACGTGCTTTTCGTTTTCAGATCTGTTTCCGAAGTCAATTAAGGAAAATTATATCATGAAATATTCGCTCAAGGCTTTGCCGTGCTGCGTAGTGTGGTTTCGGGTATGCTATGAACTCATGACGAAAGATTTTGCAAAAGATTATAAATTCGCATAAAACATTTACGGTGAAAAAAATCTCAATTGTAATTCCGGCACATAACGAAGAAGGCAACATCGTGTTGATCTATGACGCGGTTGCACGCGTTTTTGCATCACTGAATTATACATTTGAAATTATTTTTGTCAATGATGGAAGTACCGACGACACTCAAAATGTCTTAGAGAAACTATCAAAACTCCACCCCGAAATAAAAACCATCGAATTTTCGCGGAACTTCGGCCATCAGCCGGCCGTGAAAGCCGGCCTTGACCTTGCTGACGGTGATGCTGTAATTTCGATGGATGCCGATCTGCAGCATCCTGCTGAACTTATTCCGACGCTTATTGCAAAGTGGGAAGAAGGCTACGATGTGGTTTACACCATCCGTAAATACCCAAAGCAGATATCGATGTTCAAAAGGAAATCGTCATCGCTTTATTACCGCTTCCTCACGGCAATTTCTGATGTAGATATGAGCGAGGGTGGCGGCTCAGATTTCAGGCTGATGGATGCAGCGGTGGTGCGTGTAATGCGCAACATGAACGAATCTGACATCTTTCTGCGCGGACTTACCCACTGGATGGGCTTTCGGCAGACCGGCTTAAGATTTACGGCTGGACAACGCGTTTCAGGCCAAAGCAGCTACAACCTCAAAAAAATGATGCGTTTCGCTTTCACCGGCATCACGGCATTCAGCGTTAAACCACTTTATCTGGCGGCGTATCTTGGCTTTATCTTTTCAGCTTTTGCCGCTGTGGGTTATGGTATTTATGTAATCAATTCATTCGTAGACGGCACAGAGATTTCCGGTTGGGCTTCGCTGATCATGACCGTTGTGTTTTTTGGCGGGGTTCAGCTAATCATGCTTGGGATAATCGGCATTTATTTAGGCAAAATTTTCAAGCAGGTTAAGGACAGACCCAACTACATCATCAGATCTAAAAATTTTTAATATGGTTTTGCTCAGTTTTGATATCGAAGAATTTGATATGCCTTTTGAATATGGCGGTGAAATCAGTTTTGAGGAACAACTCGAAATATCGCGGCGCGGCCTGATCGAAATCCTTGCGCTGCTCAGCAAACACAATGCAAAAGCTACTTTCTTTTCCACCGTTGTCTTTGCTGAAAATAACAAAGACCTGATCGTGCAGCTATTGGAAGAAGGTCATGAGCTCGCTTCACATACGTGGTTCCATTCAAAATTTTCTGTTGAAGACCTGAAAAAATCGCGTGAGAAGTTGGCGGAAATGTTCGGGACTAATGTTTCCGGCCTGCGGATGCCGCGAATGAAAAAAGTAGATTATAAGGATGTCGAAGCTGCGGGCTATACCTACAATTCATCGGTCAATCCTACATTTTTACCTGGAAAATACAACAATCTTGGTGCTTCAAGGACTTTTTTTCGTGAGGGAAAACTACTTCAGGTTCCTGCATCTGTATCACCCATACTCCGGATTCCGCTGTTTTGGCTGAGTTTCCATAATTTCCCGCTGACATTTTATAAATCTTTGAGTAAAAGTGTACTTAAAAAAGACAATTATCTGAACATCTATTTTCATCCTTGGGAGTTTGCCGATATTCAAGATGAAAAACTGAGATTACCCGGATTTACAACTAAAAATACCGGTCTGGAAATGGTGAAAAGCTTTAATGAATTTTTGATCTGGCTTAATAAAAACGGTTATTCATTTGGTACATTTCAGGAATTTGAACAAAAAGTAAACGCATGAAAATTGCTTTTGACGCTAAACGGTTTTTTAATAACAGTTCGGGTTTAGGAAACTATTCGCGGGACCTGGTGCGTGTATTGGCCATTTATTTTCCGGACAATGAGTATCTGCTTTTAAACAAATCCAAAAGTTCGAAAGGCGATGAGATTTTAAATCAGGCCAATGTCGAATTTATCGCAACATCTAAAGGCAAATTTTCGCGCCAACTGAAATTGGGTAAAAACGCCCAGCAAGCCGGCGCAGACATTTTCCACGGACTTTCCGGCGAACTGCCCTTGAAATGGAACTCGAAACCCATTAAGAAAGTCGTGACCATTCACGACCTTATCTTTCTGAAATTTCCAAAATATTATTCTTTTTTCGATCGTAAAATTCATTTTTGGAAATTCCGCCGCGCTGCACACCAAGCCGACAAAATTATTGCGATTTCAGAACAAACAAAAAAGGATATTATTCAGTATTTAAAGTTGCCGGAAGAAAGGATTTGTGTGGTTTATCAGGGTTGTCATGACGCTTTTAAAGTAAAGAAATCTGAAGACGAACTGAATGAGCTGAAACTTAAATTTGCACTTCCTGAACGTTTTTTATTAAATGTTGGCACCATTGAGGAGCGAAAAAATCTTCTCAGAGTTGTGAAAGCCATTAAAGAAAATGAAATTCCTTTGGTGGTAATTGGACGCAAAACCAAATATTTTAAACGCGTAAACCGGTTCATAATTAAAAACAAAATGCAGCAACGCGTCCATTTCCTTGAAGGAGTTTCGATGAACGAACTTGCAGCACTTTACCAGCTCGCGGATGTTTTTGTTTACCCAAGTGTGTATGAAGGTTTTGGAATACCGGTAATAGAAGCGCTCTTTTCGGGTACCGCGGTCATCACCAGTAACACGAGTTCATTACCGGAAGCCGGTGGGCCGGATTCGCTCTATGTGAATCCTGAAAATGTGGAAGATTTGAAAGCTAAAATCGAGTTTCTGTGGAACAACGAATCTGAACGAAGGCGCCGCGCAGAAAAAGGTTTGGAGTATGCCAAAAAATTTGAAGAGGAAAGAGTAGCAGGCGATATGATGCGTATTTATCAAAGCCTTTTTGAGCGTTAATCGGGCTGGCGTTTTTAAATAAAAAAGCAGAAAGTATTCGTTTCTGCTCTATATTCGAAAATATTCTAAATTTACTTTCTCACGATCAGTTTTTTACTTACCGGTTCGTTATCGATCATCGCTGTGACAATATAAGTGCCGTTTGCAAGGGTGGAAATATCAATATTCTGCTGATTTTCAGATTTTAAAACCTGTCGTCCCGCCAAATCAGTGATAGTAATTTTAAAGTTTTTTGCATCAACACCGACGTTTACATTGCTTTGTGCAGGATTTGGATAGAGACTTACCCGCTTTGAAATATTGGCTGAACCTGTTGAAAGTGGTGTGGTGTCTGTTGACGCACCCGAAAAATGCTGCACAGCACCTACTACGCCGCGCGTGATATTGGTCACGTACGCCGGATCCATATTACTTTTGAGGTCAGTAGACGTATGTTTGTGTGTGGTTTCATTGGTCTCGAATAAGCCGGTTATCACATAACCTTTTTGCTCAAAAGGCATATAGTCTGATGCATAAGCGTATGACATCGTTGTGAGCAAGCTGCTGTAATTTCTGATATATGATGCAAGACTTGTTGTAATGGCCAGGCTCGGCGCGTTGTTAGCAGTTCCACCCGCGCTGGTTTGGTCGCTTTCGCAGGTCACTGTAGTATTGGCTTTGTTAGTGACGCCACCTATTTCGTCTATATTCAGCACAAAAGCGGTGTTGGGCAGTGAAGGAACCTCCGTGCTGGCAACATATGCTCTGCTGCCGAGCAGACCTTGCTCTTCACCGGAAAAATTGATGAATTTAATAGAATAGTCAGTCGGCACATTAGCTAAAATCCTTGCTAACTCGAGGATCAGCGCAACGCCCGAGCCATTGTCATTCGTGCCGCGGCCAACGATGGTATCAAAGTGTCCGCAAATAATGATGAATTTGGAGGCATTGGGACCTGTGCCGGTTTTGGTGACAATAAGGTTTTTGCTGGAGTAGCCGCTGCCTGTCCACGGGTGCTCCTGAACGTTTTCCGCGGTATAGCCAAAATCAAGATACTTGTTTTTTAGCCAGGTCAGCGTATTTGCATTGGCAGTGCTGCCTGTAGTTTTCACGCCCAGTGCTTCAAATTCGGAAAGGAAAGTATTGATGTTAGTTGCCGAAACAAGATCTACTCTCGACTGGTAAACCGGAATAGTTTGGCCAAATACGAAAGCGGTAAATACAACAGCTAAAGCGATGAAAGTCTTTTTCACAGGACGGATTTTTATGGGCGTAAAATTAAAATAAAAAATCCTAAACCGAAGTTCAGGATTTAAAAATTGATAACAAAAAATTGTACTTATTTTACTTGATCTACAACTGCTTTGAAAGCTTCCGGGTGATTCATTGCTAAATCTGCTAAAACCTTTCTGTTCAGTTCGATATTGTTGCTTTTCAGAGCGCCCATAAACTGGGAGTAAGACATCCCGTGTTCTCTTGCACCTGCATTGATACGCATGATCCAAAGGCTACGGAAACTTCTTTTCTTCTCTTTTCTGCCGCGGTAAGCATATTGCATTGCTTTTTCCACGGCGTTTTTAGCTACAGTCCAAACGTTCTTTCTTCTACCGAAAAAACCTTTAGCCTGCTTCATTACTTTTTTTCTGCGAGCTCTTGAAGCTACTGCATTTACTGATCTTGGCATAATTAAATTTGTTTTTTTGAAAAGGGCGGTAACTTATTTCATTACACTTTTGGGCTCCGTTTCAGGGTTAAATTTTCTGAATTTTTTTCGAATTCTTATAAACCGGTCTGATTTATAAAAACTACTTGATAGCTAATTGGCGAAGTACGCTTTTTTCATCCACAGTAGCAACGTAAGAAGTTTGCGTAAGATTTCTCTTTTGCTTCGTTTCTTTTTTCGTCAAGATGTGGCTTTTGAAAGCATTTTTTCTTTTAATCTTTCCCGTTCCGGTAAGCTTAAAACGCTTTTTAGCACCTGATTTAGTTTTTAATTTTGGCATTTTTGCTTAATTTATCTGTTTGTTATCAATTCAAGTTTTCTGCTTGCTTGCGCAATGGATATGCACACAACATTTCAGAGTGCAAAAGTACAATAATTTGTTGTAACCACAAGTGCGAATTGTGTTAGATTTTTTGGGCGTGCCGCGCGCTCGGTCATCTTTTGGCGTGCCCTTTGTGGGCGCGCCAAAACCATTCCCTCGCTTCCGTCGGGCTCCACTATTACTCCTCACCTTGGCTCGCCTGTCGGCTCGCCGCGCTTCCGGGGTAGCCGCTGCGATCCCTCACGCGGATAAACTTATTAAAAACGAGAATTCCGCTGGATTCGTTAACAATATAAATAAAGCAAACCAATTTCCGGTGCATAAATAAAAAAAATGATAAATTATGTTAAATAACAGAGTGCGGTCTTTTTTTTGATGCTATCGGTTCAATCACCAAAAAAAATAAACAATATGCTAGCAATGAATTTTCGCGGACCTTATCGCGTCCGCCCCGACCGCAACATGCCGGAGCCACAGATCGAACATCCGGAAGATGCAATCGTAAAGGTGCTCAGATCCTGTATTTGCGGATCCGACCTTCATCTCTATCACGGTCTTGTTCCCGATACCCGTGTAGGTACAACTTTTGGCCATGAATTTATCGGGGAAGTTGTAGAAATTGGTTCCGGCGTCCAAAAACTTAAAGTGGGCGATAAAGTAATGGTTCCATTCAATATTGCGTGCGGAAAATGTGCCTTCTGTAAGCAGGAGCTTTATGGTAACTGTCACGAATCCAATCCGGGCGCTACCGCAGTAGGTGGAATCTTTGGATATTCACACACTGCCGGCGGCTTCCAGGGCGGACAGGCAGAGTATGCTAGGGTTCCTTACGCAGACGTTGGACCAACTTTAATTCCTGATTGGATGGATCTCGATGATGCCGTACTCCTTACTGATGTCGTTGCCACAGGTTACCAGGCTGCAGAGATGGCCGGAATTCAGAAAGGTGATACGGTTGTTGTCTTTGGAGCTGGACCGATAGGTATTATGGCTGCGAAAAGCGCCTGGCTCTTTGGAGCAGGAAGAGTAATTGTCATCGATCACCTGGAATACCGACTTGATTTTGTAGCAAAATATGCACAATGTGAAGCTTATAATTTTAAAAGTATCGGGGATCCGGTTGTCTTCATTAAAACTCAAACCGACTCGCTTGGAGCGGATGTATGTATCGATGCCGTAGGCTGCGAGGCCAAAGGTAACACGATGAACACGTTACTGGGTATAAAATTGCTTCTGCAGGGAGGTTCTACTACGGCCTTGCATTGGGCGATCAACTCCGTCAAGAAAGGAGGTATTGTTTCAATTGTCGGTGTATACGGACCGATTGATGCACTTGTACCAATCGGAAATGTCGTAAACAAAGGAATTACCATCCGCGCTAATCAGGCCGCGGTGAAACGTCACTTGCCGAAACTTATTGAGCATGTGAAAAACGGTGTCATCGATCCCAAACAAATTATTACGCACCGCGTGCCGCTGGAAGAAATATCTGATGCTTACCACATCTTTTCGCAGAAACTTGATGGCTGTATAAAAACAGTACTGATTCCACCAAGAGCTTAAAGGTCTTTAACTTAAAAATATTATGACATGCTTACAGACGAAACAAAACCCTCCGATTTTAAAAAGAGTGAAAACGCTGATTTCAGCCATATAAAAGGTTGGGGAATAGACGCCGATCCTGAAAACGATCCCGTTTACCCGATGAAAAAGCGCAATAACGCAGAACATGATGGTTACGCCTGGGACAGACCAGCGCAGCAAAAAGAAAATGTGGAAATCTTGAAATCCGTAGAACGGCCAAACCTTACAGCTGTTTTTGGCACTGCTTCACCACCTGAAGGTCTCAACGGCAAACTTCGCGAAATTGCATTCAAATACAGTGAGTCGAGTTACGGCAGATGGCTTCCGCTTGTCCTGGCAGACCGTGTTGGTGTAGTGGAAGGAATATTGGATGATTTAAAAAAGGGTCATATTCCGAATATATTTAACGAACTTGGTTGGGGTGCCGAATTGAAACACAACAAAAAAGGCTTCATTTTGAAAATGGCACTGATCGCTGCCGGAACAGCAATCGCCGTTAGTTTACTAACGTCTAAGAAGAAAGCTGAAGATGAAGAGTAGCAAATAATTTTTGACACTATCACAAAAAAAGAGACTTGAAAAAGTTTCTTTTATATTTCAGGCACTCAGCCAAAAGCCATCGGCTAATTACTTCGCCGGTTTTTTCGGGCTCATCATCATGATCATCCGCTTGCCTTCCAGTTTTGGCAACTGATCTACCTTCCCCACATGTTCCAGTTCCTGCGCCAGTTTCAGAAGAAGGATTTCTCCCTGATCTTTGAAAACAATAGAACGCCCTTTGAAAAATACATATGTTTTCAGTTTTGAACCTTCTTCAAGGAATTTTTCGGCGTGCTTTTTCTTGAATTCGTAATCGTGCTCATCAGTCTGAGGACCGAAGCGGATTTCCTTTACCACCACTTTCACCTGCTTGGCTTTAAGCTCTTTGGTTTTCTTCTTCTGCTCGTAAAGGAATTTTTTATAGTCAAGAATCCGCGTGATATACGGTTCCGCCTTGTCTGAGATTACCACAAGGTCCAATTCCTGGTCTTTGGCAATATCAAGCGCTTTCTGCAGCGGATAAACGCCGGGTTCTACATTCTCGCCGACCAAACGTACTTCTTTTGCACGGATTTTTTCGTTAATCTGATGCAAATCTTCCTGTACGCGTCGCTGTGGACCTCGGCCTCGGTAGTTAAATTTCTGTGCTATGGTGTTTAATTTTTAATGTTAATTCTTAAATTTTTGCTTCCTTCTGGAAGTAGGCGATAAAATCTTC
>JAEZYN010000102.1 GCA_023419095.1 Bacteroidota bacterium
AAATGAAACCTCAGACTTTGTTTTGACGCAGCGATACTTTGCTTTCTGAGTTTATCGATGTTCAGATTTTTTCTTTCTGTTTTTTCAGTTTGAATCAGACTGACTTCTGAAACCGCCATTTCTGTGGCCTTTTCGAGGAAAAACTCAATTCTGTCGATGTTTTTTGTCGGTGCGATCGCAATATGAAGGTGGGTTGAAAATTTCGGCAAGTCTTCCCTTATTTCACTCGTGTCTAATGAAATTTTTTTGCCTTCAAAAATCAATTTTCCTTTCGCCAGATTCCCTTTTCCGTCGGTGACGTATATTTCCTCGCCATCACGCATCCGCAGCACTTTTGAGATGTGGGTTTGCTCCTCATCATTAATCTTTACTTCCGGAAATATGTCGCCATAAAACAGTTTCATATCTGCTAATCTTTTGTTCTGAAACTTTCTTCAATATCGTACCGTGCTGTTGCAGATACCGAAAGGTCAGCGAATTCACCTTTATCGAATTTGAGTTTGGCAACCATTGCTATCATTGCTGCATTATCCGTTGTATATTCGAATTTCGGGATGTAGATGTTCCAACCAAGCTTCTCTGCATTCTGCTGCATAGCTTCCCGAAGGCCTGAATTAGCGGAAACACCGCCAGCGATGGCTACTTCATGAATGTTTAAATCTTTCGCAGCCTTTTGTACTTTAAGCATCAAAATCTCAATAATAGATTTCTGCACGGAAGCACATAGATCAGCTAGATTTTTCTTTATAAACTCCGGGTTTTTCTTCACCTCTTTCTGAATAAAGTACAATACGGAGGTTTTTATTCCACTGAAGGAATAGTCGTAGTTTTCAAGCCGCGGCTTATTGAATTTGAAAGCATCGGCGTTACCGGTTTTAGCAAGTCGGTCTACGATGGGACCTGCGGGATAATCTAAGCCGAATATCTTCCCGATCTTATCAAATGCTTCACCTGCCGCATCGTCGATTGTTTTGCCGATGATTTCCATGTCGAAATAGTCGCGTACCAGCACTATCATGGTATGTCCGCCTGAAACCGTAAGGCACAGAAAAGGGAAATCTGGTGAGTTTTCGTTGGCATCATCTATAAAATGAGCTAAAATATGGGCCTGCAAATGATTAACTTCAATAAGCGGAACACCCAGACTCATTGAAAGCGATTTTGCAAAAGAAGTACCTACCAGCAGCGAACCCAAAAGTCCCGGACCCCGTGTAAAACCGACAGCAGAAATATCTTTTTGTTGTATATTTGCTTGGCTCACGGCTTTGTGAACCACGGGAATGATGTTTTGCTGATGCGCGCGCGAGGCCAGTTCCGGAACTACGCCGCCATATTCGTTGTGGATTGCCTGGCTGGCCGCAATGTTCGACAGAATTTTATTTCCTTTAATAATAGCCGCTGAGGTGTCGTCACACGAAGATTCGATACCTAAAATTATTGATTCGCTCATAAGAATGGCAAATTTAGATAATAATAACGATAACCGCGAGAAGAAATCAGTCGCCGAAAACATCGGTGACTCCGTGCAGAAGGGCGTAGACAATCTGCAGAATACCGTAAAAGATGCCACGCAACTTGCCTCTGATGCGATAAAACATCCGATAGATACGGCCGGCGAATTTGTAGGTCAGGCTGCCAAGGATGTTACGAGCTATAAATGGTGGGCGAAGCTTCTGCTTGTTATTTTTTGGGTTGCGTTATTCATTGTGACCTCAGTTCTTGTACTGATCAGTTTGCCCGCGACAAAAAACTGGGCCGCCCAGAAGGTAATCGCGAAACTCAATAAGGATCTTAATTCGCAAATGTCTTTTGAGAGCGTAGATGTAAACTATTTCGGTGATATTCACATTCATAAAGTCGGGATCAAAGACCACAAAAATTTTCAGTTCTTAAAAGCAGAAGAGCTTTACGCAGATTCTGATTGGTTTTCCATCATCAGCAACTCACGGAATATGCAGTTCCAGTCTTTATCATTAAAGAAAATGGATCTGAAAGTGATTACATACAAAGGAGACAGCATCTCCAATTTTGTGCGTTTCGTTGATTTGTTCGATACTGCGCCGCCTTCAACACCGCGTCGCGAACCGTTCCAGCTGAAATCGCGCGTGTATGTGACCGATTCTAAAGTTTCGATTATAAACCAGAATACGGATGGCGAAGCCGGAAAATGGCTCACGGCTGAAAATCTTAATCTCGTCGTCCCCGAACTCCGCGTGAACGGATCGAATGTTTTAGCGCAGATCAATAATCTCCGTTTCACCACCGAGCGCTGGGGAAAAAAGCATTTTGTAGATACTTTTTCCGCTGATCTGGCCTTGACAAAGCGCTTTCTGTCATTGAAAGATTTAACACTGAATACCGAAAACTCATTATTGCAAGGCGATATTAAATTTAATTTAAATAACGGTTCCTGGGCTGACTTTGCCGATCGAGTGCGTTGGGATCTTACATTGAAGCCCGGCAGCCAGATCAGTGGTTACGACATCAGTTATTTCGTTACCAATTGGGATAATTATAAACCGATAAACATTTCGGGAACGATGACGGGCCCGCTAAACCGCTTTTACTTGAGTGATTTTCTGGTACGAAACCAGCAGGTGAATATCCGCACAAATACGATGAAGGTGGCGAATATTCTGGAAGGCAATTTCCAGATTGAAACCAATTCCCTCGCCACCGATTTCACGTATAAGGACCTGAAGGCGATGATGCCCACCTTCATTTCTTCAAAAATGAAAAATTTTGCCGATGATTTTGGCAGATTAAAATATATTGGAGCCGTTCGCGTAACGCCAAAGCAGGTTTACGTTCCGAATGCAAGACTGATCACCGGCATTGGGCAAGCCAAAATAAGTAATTTCTACCTCGATGATTTCAGTACAAATGTGCCAAGATACCGTGGTTTTGCAGAAGTGAATGATCTGAATACGACCGTTATCACCAAAATGCCTCAGGTAGGACTGATTTCGGGCAAGTTCAATTTGCAGGGTCAGAGTTTTGATGTAAATACGATGAAGATCCGCACGCGCTCGCAGATTTCGAAGATTGAGATCATGAACCGCGAGATCAACAATGTCTTACTTGATGGTTTGCTCGATCACCGGACTTACAAGGGACTTGTGAAGCTGAATGACGATCAGGCAAAAGGAACCGTCAACGGATTTATCAATTTCAGCACAAACCGTCTGTCAGCGGACGTAAATGCGGATGTTAAATTTTTAAATTTAAATTATTTCACGGGCGGTTCCGGCAAGCAGATTGTCAGCGGGGTAGTGGACGGAAAAATCTCGATGACCAACCTTAATGATCTAAATCTCGATGCTGACCTCAGAAATGTAAACTTCGCCAACGGCAGTCAAAACTACCGGATTGCAAATGCCAACGTGAAAGCGTACTTGGAAAATGGAAATCGCATTGTATCCGTGGATGCACCCGGAGCTGTGACCGGCCAAATTTCCGGCCGGTATAATCTGGCAGATCTGGCGGACATGATTCAGAATGGATTGGGCAAAATTCTAGTGGGTCCGCCGCCGAGAAAATTATATCGCGGACAGTATTTCACGATGGATTTTGACGTGAAGCAAGGTTTGGTGAATTATTTCGAGCCTGATCTTCAGATTCCGCGTGGTGCGTCAGTTTATGGTTCCTATGACGGTTCTGCGAATAATTTAGTTTTAAATGTTGACGCGCAGGCATTAAAATATGTGATGACCAAAACGGAGGAAATCACCGAAGCTGACCGTGCATTGGCCGCTTCCAATCCGGCCTACCGCATCACAGACCGCGATAGAATCACCAAAGACAGCGCAATGGTTGACAGCCTGATGGTGCGGATCAATACGGCAAACCTTGATGAACAGATATTTGCACGGATTGGCAGGGTAGAATATAATTCCAATATTTTAAAGGATATTACGCTCAGCGGGCGCAATGAAGACAATGAGCTACTGCACATCGCCACTTCTTTCAGACACGGTTCGCCGGAAGATGAAGTGAAGCAAACCATGACGGAATATGCTGTAAACCTGAATCAAACCACCAATCCGGCGGGTGACTATGTTTTCCGCTTTGAACCGACTGCAGTGAAATTCAACAATGTTGAATGGAACGTAGATACCAGTGCAGCCATGAATCACTCGATCACGTACCGGCGTCAGGCCGGCGATTTTGTTGTACAGAATCTTCGTGTGTATTCTGACGACAGCGAGCTTCTGCTGCGAGAGGCGGTCTTTAAATCTGCCAAAGATTTCTCAGCTGCCGGTGAACTGAACAATCTGGACATTGCAAAAGTGTTTGCTCTCATGAATGCAGATAACAGCATGGCAATAGAAGGAACAGCGAACGGTACTTTTGATATAAAAATGAGCCGGAATAATCTGCAGCCACTGATCGACCTTAATGTTACCGATATAATGATGAACGGTAACGACATGGGAAATGTGGTGATATCCGCCAAACAAAGTGCCGTGCCTAATGTTTTTGATGTGGAGGCGCGCGTAGTTTCAGCTGGAATTATCGGCAATAACACACTTCTGCTTTCCGGCACAATCAATAATAATACATCATCACCGACGATGGATGTCATCGCCAATCTGAATGAATTCGATCTTGCATTCGCGCAGGAATTTGTAAAAGGTGTATTCGGAAATCTGCGTGGGAAAGCCTCCGGCGACCTTAAGATTTCGGGTGCGCTGGCTGATTTGGATTACAGCGGCGATATTGCCGTGAAAGAATTTGGTTTAAAACTAAATTTTACCGGTGTAGATTATTCGCTTGATGATACCGTAATTTCGCTCTCACGTGGCCTTGCTATCTTAAACAATATCGGAGTGAAGGACGGCCGCGGCAATTCAAGCGGTTCTATTTCCGGTGCGATCCAGTTTCAGACGCTTTCGTCGATGGGTGTCAACCTTGTGATGCGGGCGGATAATCTGATGTTGCTGAATACCACTCAAAAAGATAACGATCTTTTCTGGGGACGAGTGTATGGATCCGGAACACTTTATGTGGACGGTCCGGTTTCCGCGCTGAATATTTCAACACCGGAAATGACCGCTTTAAATAACAGCGTATTTACATTTAATTCAAATTCTACCTCAAACGTCGAAGAATTTAAAATGCTGCGCTTCCTGAAGCGCGACGATGCGGGTGTAATTACTGCCGAAGAAAGGCCACGTTCGAGTGCAAATATAAATGTGGATTTTACGATTTCACTGGATCGTGGAACCACTGTGAACGTCTTGGTAGGAGATGATATTGGTGATATCACCGTCCGTGGAGCCGCAGAAAAACTGAGGTTCCGGATGGCGCGTTCCGGAACAATAGCGATGAATGGCGACTATTTTGTGGATAGCGGAACTTTTGTTTCTAAAGCTATACTTAACCGTACTTTCCAGATCACCAAAAACAGCAGCATCCGCTGGGACGGTGATGCCATGTCACCAGAGCTCGATATCAATGCCACCTACCTGCGCACCGTAAGTAACGCCGGACCTTATCTGAACATGGGAAGTCTGCAGCCGATCAATGTACTGCTTTCAACAAAGATTACCCAGACGCTTAACAATCCTAAAATCGAACTTGGCGTTTCGGCACAGGATGTTTCAAGCAGTCTGCGTGAAACTTTAGCTGAAAAAATGAGCAATGAGGATGAGAAAATCATTCAGTTTGGCTCCGTGCTGGTGATGAACAGCTTTAATGTAGGGAATTCTGCTTTCGACATTAATTTGGGGAATACGCTGGAAACATCGGGTTACAATATGCTTTTCAAGCAACTTGGTTCTGTACTGAATCAGATCAGTAATGAGTTTCAGGTCGATTTGAATTATCTTAAAGGTGACACCAATTCAAACAGTGGCGACCGTGCCAATGCCAGCGTAAGTTTCGCGCTGTCACCAAGAGTTACAGTAAAAACAGGTCTTGGAATTCCTATTACTAAAAGTGAAAATACCAACATCGATTATCTTTCCGGCGAAGGCATCATCGAATATGACTGGTCTAAGAAAAATGACGGTACACGTCTGCTTCGGGCCTACTCAAAACCGACGAATATCGGCATTAACGGTGCTGGTGCTGTGAACGCGGGCGCAAACCAAAGTTACGGGGTAGGTGTTGTATACAGCAAAAGTTTTAATACCATCTTCAAAAGAAAGCAAAAAGGTAAAAAACCTGTGCAGGATTCTGCCAAAACTAAAAGCGATTCCGCTATAAAAGATAGTTTAAAGTAAGAATATATTAGCTAATACATAAGATTGCGTTAAAAGTTGTTAAAAAGAAATGAAATTTTTTAATATTAATATTTATTTGTAAATTTGCAAAATTATTAATACAAAATTATCAATCTTACAATATTTAATCAATGAACTATCAGTTAGACGAAATAGATAAGAAAATCTTAGATTTTTTAGTAGAGAACACCCGTATGCCTTTCACCGAAATCGCTAAGCAAATGGAAGTTTCCGCGGGAACCATTCACGTGCGCGTGAAAAAAATGGAAGATGCCGGTATTATTTTAGGCTCTTCACTGAACATCGATTACGCAAAACTTGATTATCATTTTACAGCATTTATCGGTATCCTTCTTACGAAAAGCAACCGTACACAGGAGGTTTTAAAGGAACTTACAACAATTCCGAACGTGATCGAAGCCAGCGTAATTTCCGGCAAGTATAATATTTTCTGCAAAGTACGTGCGAAAAACACCGAAGATGCAAAGCGTATTATTTACCAGATCGATGATATTCAGGATGTGATGCGTACAGAAAGTATGATCTCTATGCAGGAATATATGTCTGATAAAAACCGACTTATCGACGCGGTGTCTATCTAAAAAACATTTGCATACTTATTACACACGAAACTTTTGATGGCTATCAAAAGTTTCGTTATTTTTACACTATGAATGAAGATTTTGCTGACGAAAGCCCAAAGAAAGGTTTAGGTTTCTTGCTGTCACTCGCAGCTTTGCTGCTCTTTAGCCTGATGGGTCTTGGCATCGATTTCGACGAATATCTGCAGAAAGCTGCACTCGGTATTCCGGATTTTTACTTTGTGCTGATCTTCTTTACCGATCTTCTGATGATCGTCGGTCTCACGCTCATTTTTATGTATCGCAAATTCGGTGCTTATCTTTTTCCGGGTGCGGTCGTGCTTCATTTCCTGCTGCACAATTATTATCTCACAACATTCCTGTATACGGATGTTACGAATCTTTTTCTGTACATTACCGTGGGTTTACTCGCGTTCATTCCAAAATGGAAATTTTTTAAATAACAGCCCATCATGTTTTCCAAAGCGTGCGAATACGCCATAAAAGCTGCCATCTACATCGCGCAGCAAAGCCAACAGCAACGCACAGTGAATGTGAAAGATGTATCGGTTTCAATCGATGCGCCGGTAGCTTTCACAGCCAAAATTCTTCAGTTGCTCTGTCGCGGCGGCATCTTGCAGTCGGTGCGTGGGAAACAAGGCGGTTTTTTCTTTGATCCTGAGAAGCAGAAGCAACACCGCATTTTTGATGTTGTACACCTGATCGACGGCGACGGTCTGTTTTTTAAATGTGGACTGGGTCTCAAAAATTGTTCCAGCGATAATCCGTGTCCCGTGCATTATGATTTCAAGGTGGTGCGCGACAAACTTTTTGAAATGACACACAAACACACCTTTCACGATCTGGCCACGAAGACGGAAAACGGGCTGGCCTGGCTTCGCAATTAACTCTTAAAATTTAAGCTAAAAATTACACCTTTTACTTATTTAAAATAAAATAGGATAAATTTGTCCGAATTAAAAAGTATGTGTAAATTTGCTCTATAATTATTAAACCACTTACAATGCTGACTAAAGAAAAAACAATAGGCGATTACGTAGCAGAAAACTTCCGTACTGCGCAGGTCTTCAAAAAATACCACATCGATTTTTGCTGCAAAGGCGGCCGCACCGTTGAGGAAGCCTGCGAAAACAAAAAAGCAGATCCTGAAACCATCTATCGTGAACTTGAAGAAGTTGCAACACAGAAATCTGAAGAGATTGACTTCAAATCTTGGCCGCTCGATCTGCTAGCCGACTACGTTGAAAAGACGCATCACCGCTATGTGGAAGAAAAAACAGCGATGCTGATTCCTTACCTTAATAAACTTTGCAAAGTGCATGGCGACAGACATCCGGAACTTTTCAAAATCAATGAACTTTTTCTTGAAAGTGCGCAGGATCTGGGTGCTCACATGAAGAAAGAAGAACTTATCCTGTTTCCTTTTATCAGAAAAATGGTTTCCGCAAAACGCAGTGGTGAACCTTTGGCTCAGCCACACTTCGGCACTGTGGAGAACCCGGTGGCGATGATGAAAGACGAGCACGAAGCAGAAGGCGACCGTTTCGTAAAGATTTCTGAGCTTACAAACGGTTATCAGTTTCCAGCCGATGCCTGCGGTACGTATCAGGTAACATTTAAGATGCTTGAAGATTTTGAAAACGATCTTCACAAACATATTCACCTCGAAAACAACATCCTTTTCCCGAAAGCGATTGAGCTCGAAAAGACATTCTAAGTTAATTTTTTTAATTGTTTAATTTGATGAAACCGTTTCCACCTCTGTGTGGTGCGGTTTTTTTTTATTTAAACTTGGGATTCATCATCGCTTTCGTACGAAACCTTGCCGCCATGCACTTTCGCCGGCGAAGTGTAGGGATGCTCCGTGGCTTTGCTTTCGGACATAATGTGCAAAACCGTCCAGCCCTGTGCCTTAATATAATCTGAAACCATCGAACGGTGACAGCGCCACCAGACGGCTTCCGAGCACATCATCGCTGTAGGCTTTGCATTAGCCTTCATTTTTAATTTTTCGGCACCGTTTCTAAAGGTTTCTGTTTCCATATAATCTGCATAAGCCTGAAAAGATTTGTTTCGCCAGGCAGTATTTTTCGTCGTTTTCGAAGGTTTTCGCCGTCCGCCGAGATCTTCGAGGTAAATATATTCGATGCCGTTTTCTTTTAAACTCGTCTTCAGTTCATCCTGATCATACTGCGGAAACTTTGTTGAACCCGGTAATCTGCGGATGTCTGCCAGTACCTTGATATTAAACGATTTCAGCATAGCTAAAAACTCGTCAAACGGCCTTGTGGAATGACCGATGGTGTAGATTGTATTTGTATCCATTTTTTTAATGAATAATAAATTTTAATAAAATTACCATTAAAAATCCGGCCGCGGACTAAAACAAAAAACACGTCGCGAGGACGTGTCTAAAATATGAATTTGCCAAAATCTATCTTGATATGATCTTTTTCACCGCATTTTTCACGGCTTCCGCGTCGATATTATACTTCTTCATCAGTTCTGCAGGTGTGGCAGATTCACCAAAAGTATCATTCACCGCTACAAATTCCTGAACTGTCGGTCTTTTTCGCGCCAACATTCCTGCTACGGATTCGCCCAAGCCGCCTAAATAATTATGTTCTTCGGCAGTAACAATTTTTCTGGTTTT
>JAEZYN010000108.1 GCA_023419095.1 Bacteroidota bacterium
ATCCCTGATTGAACGACGCCGCTTTTTTAATCTTATCTACTAAAGTCTGTGGCATCGGCTGTTTTGTTTGAAAATGAATCGCATAGTTTTTCAGAACTGAAGGCTCCAGCGCGAAAAACTCGTTGATCTGTGAAGGAAATTCCACAAAGTCACGTGGCGTGTTAGTTCCGGAAATCGAGGTGTATTTCTGGTCAGCAAAAAGCCCGTGCAGAGTATGCCCAAATTCGTGGAACATCGTGGAAACATCATCGTACGAGATCAGTGACGGTTTGCCTTCAGCCGGTTTTTGGTAATTGAAAACATTCACAATCACCGGTTTTTGGTTTAAAAGATGTGACTGCTCAACGAAATTGCTCATCCACGCGCCGCCGTTTTTGTTGCTCCGTGTGTAAAAATCGAGGTAATACAGCGCCATCGATTTTCCGTCATTATCGAAAACTTCGTACGCCACCACGTCGGGATGATAAACCGGCAAATCCCTTCTTTCTTTAAATGTGATTCCGTAGAACTTTTCAGCCGCATAGAAAACACCCTTTTCAAGAACGGTAGAGACCTCAAAATAAGGCTTGATCTCATTCTCATCCAGATCGTATTTTGCTTTTCTTACCTGTTCAGAATAAAAATTCCAATCCCACGGTTCCACTTTAAATCCTCCTTTTTGCTGATCGATCAAAGCCTGAATTTCATTGCTTTCACGCTTTGCAGTGGCGACGGCGGGTGTGGCCAACTGCGCTAAAAGTTTCATCGCATTTTCCGGTGTTTTGGCCATTTGGTCCTGAAGTTTCCATTCTGCGAATGATTTTTTACCGGAAAGCTGAGCCTTCTGAAGCCGAAGCCGCGCCTGTCTTTCAATAATATCGCGCGTATCATCAGCATTTCTTTTTTCTGCGCGGTACCACGACGCTTTGAATAGCTTTTCGCGCGTCGCACGGTTTTTAAGATTCTGCAGCAGTGGCTGCTGTGTAGTATTTAATAATGTTAAAAGATACTTTCCTTCATGACCGGCCTCTTTAGCGTCCGCAGCCGCGGCAGCAATTTCATCACCACTCAGGCCGTCAAGCTCTTTAACATCCGAAATCAGCACGGCACCGTTCTTCCGTGCATCCAGGAGACGGCTCGTAAACTGCGTGGAAAGTGTTGCAAGTTCTTCGTTGATTTTTTTCACTTTCGCTTTATTTTCGGGCGAAAGATTTGCACCGGCAATTTCGAAATTGGTTTTATACAACTCTACCATCCGTTTTTCTTCGGCTCCAAGCGGCGCTGTGTCAATGGCTTTAATTCGGGCATAAAGCTTTTCATTCAGCAAAATCTTATCGCTGAGGCCCGAAAAAATGGGCGCATATTCTTCTTCGAGTTTCTGAAGTTCCGGATTGGTGTTTGATCCCGTGAGATTATAAAAAATGATCTGCGCTCGCTTCAGAATTTCACCGCTGTTTTCAAGTGCCAAAATAGTATTGCCGAAAGTAGGTGTATCCGGATTTTTCGCGATCTGTTCAATCTCTGCCAGCTGAACCTTCATACCATAATCAAATGCCGGCTTGAAATGTTCAACTTTAATTTTGTCAAATTCCGGCGCCTGGTACTGCAGCGTACTTTTTTTCATAAACGGATTGGAAGCAAGACTTGCGTCCGGGGCGGGAATCTCGGTAGCGGAAGTGGTATTATTCATGGTGGAACAGGCCGAATTGATGACCAAAGAGGAAATCAGAAGGGCTGAAGTAATATTTTTCATTTTTAAACTGTTAATTGAGGTAAAGATATTAATTTTAACTAAAAATTAAAACCAATCCCAATGAAAACACTTCTCCTCACGGCCTCAGCTGCGCTGCTGCTCTCCTGTAATTTTAAGAATGAACCACCGATTACCATCAACCTGAACTCTAAACTGAGCAATAAACCGGTTCGCACACAACAGCATCAAATGGAATTTGATGAAATTAAAGTATCTGAATCCATCAATGCTCAAATCGTAAAATCTGATACTGAAAAAGTGGTGATCACAGCGCCGGCGGACATTCTGGACGATGTTGTGGTGGAAAACAAAGGGGGCGAACTGCATATTCATTTTAAACCGGGTCTCAATCTCTCTACCCGAAATGTTGCAGCAAAAATCTTTGCGCGCGACTTTTCAAAAGTGGAAGCCACTTCTTCGGCGCGCATTACCATTAAGGACAAATTCACGCAGGACAGAACTAAGGTTGAGGTCTCGAGTTCTGCAGAAATTTCAGGCGACCTTGAAGCAAATGATCTTTCCATTGACGCATCCAGTTCCGGTTCTTTTTCCGGAAAAGTCTGGGCTGTCAACCTCGAAGCTGATGCTGATTCTTCGGGCACAATTGATATTTCAGGCAAAACTAAAACCGCAGATTTTAGTGCTTCATCCTCGGGCCGGCTTGCAGCGGGAAAACTCATTGCTGAGATTGCTGAAATCGAAGTTTCGAGCGGCGGCATGGTGAATGTGGGTGTCTCTGATATTTTAAAAGCCGATGCCAGCTCAGGCGGCAACATTGAAGTTTCGAAAAAAGGAAATCTGCAGATCACCCGTCAGAATGAAAGCAGCGGCGGAGGTATTTCAATAAGATAAATGAAATTTAAGTTTAAATAAAAAATTTCACGCGGTGAATGTAATGTTCTTACAAATTGTCATCGCGTGAAATAATTTTACATTAAAAAAACATTTAAAAAAAATAATTCGCTGTTTTTACCAGCCACCGGAAGCGCCACCACCACCAAAGCTTCCGCCGCCGCCGAAACCGCCGAAGCCGCCACCTGAACCACCGCCGAAGCCGCCACCACCAAATCCGCCGCCGCCAAAACTTCCCGGAAATGGGAAAAAGCCGCCCGGATAGGTTCTTCGTCCGCGACGTGAAAGAATTACGTCGTCATCGTCATTATTTCTGCCACCGCCTCCGCGGTTTCGGAAAAAGAAACTCAGGAACAGAATAATGAAGAATATCACAAGCAAAGTCCGGAATGTGCTGCCACCTGAGTTCGGTGTTTGCTTCGCGACAGGTTTAAATTTACCTTCCACCACTTCCATCAGTGCCGTGGTACCACGGTCGATTCCCTGATAAAAATTGCCCTGTTTGAAGCTGGGCGTTACGATATAATCCAGGATCTGTCCTGCGACTGATGCGGTAAGATAGCGTTCAACGCCGCGTCCCTGCTGAATAGAGAATCTGCGGTCTTCCGATGCAATCAGGAAGACGATCCCGTTATCCTGCTCTTTCTCGCCGATCTTCCATTTTTCACCGTACATTGTGGCGAGGTAGTTGACGTCCTCGCCTTTAGTGGTCGGTATAATGATTACTAAAATCTCTGTGGAACTAGAATCGTAGAATTTGATCAGTTTTTGGTTCAGCAGATCTTCTTCCTGCGCACTTAGAAGGTCTGCTTCATCGTAAATGGGATAAAGCAAGGCAGGTTTCTGCGGCACGAGTTGGGCCCACACCGAAAGCGTGAGGCAAAAAAAGAGAAACGTGAAAATTTTAGTTCGAGAAGGTAATCTCATTTGAAAGTTCGTTAAAGTTTTCACCGGTCACCGGGAAATGCTTTTTAAGTTCGAAGCCGGTTTTAAGAATGGCGTTTCTCAGTCCGTCATGGTAGTTTCCCTTGGCGAATTCGGCCGTGATTTCATCGTGAAGCCTGTCCCAAAAATTTTGCCGCACTTTTTGGTGGATGCCCTCATCTCCAATGATCGTAAGATAATGCTCCTCAAAATTGACATGAAACAGGACGGCATTTTTCTCCGCTGTTTTATTCTGACATAGTGAACGGAAGACCTGAAATGCAATCTCTGCATTGTTACCGCCGGCATGTGAATCAATATGCACGCGAATTTCGCCCGTAGAATGTTCTTCTGCTGATTGAATGGCTTCCACAAGGGAAGCCATTTGATGTTCTGTGAGAAAATTGCTCATTATTCAGTGAATACTTCGGGCGCGTTTTCTGCACCCGCAGCTGCTTTAAAATAAGGTTTTTCCTTAAAGTTGGTGAAATTTGCCAGGATGTTGTTCGGGAAAGTTTTGATGGACGTATTATAATCCTGCGCCGCCTCATTGAAATATACAGTTTCGCTGCGGATGCTGTTCTCAATGGCGGTATATTCACGCTGGAAATTGATATATTGCTGATCAGCTTTCAGATTCGGGTAACTTTCTACCACGGCCATTAATCGGCTCAACGCACCGCTGAGTTCTCCCTGTGCTGCCTGGAATCTCGCCAGATCAGCTTCAGTCATATTCGTGGGGTCAATATTGATAGAAGTAGCTTTAGAACGTGCTTCCACCACGTTAGTCAGCGTTTCTTTTTCAAACTGCGCGTAAGATTTCACGGTTCTTTCAAGATTTGGAATCAGGTTTGCACGTTTCTGATAAACCGTTTCTACGTTAGACCATTTCGTGTTTACATTCTGTTCTTTGGCCGTAAAAGTATTATAGCCATTTTTGCCCCAGAAAAATAAGATTACCGCAATTACAACGAGTGCAATTCCAATAGTTCCGGCGCTCATACACCCTCTGTTTCTCATCGTTTAATAATTTTAATGTTTTAAGATTGCCACCCAAATATACAAATTAAGTGCTAAATTTGTGAAAAACTGAGAAAATGGTAACGATTGTAGTGGCAATGGGTTTAAATAATGAAATAGGCGCTGATAATCAGTTACTTTGGCATTTGCCGAAAGATTTAAAACATTTTAAAGAAATCACCAGCGGGCACCCTGTCATCATGGGCCGGAAAACGTATGAAAGTATCGGCAAAGCGCTGCCAAACCGCACAAACATTGTCATTTCAAGACGGAACGACTGGTTTCAGGAAGGCATCCTGATCGTCGGAAGCATTAAGGAAGCATTGAAATTCGCGAAGAAAATCGATGAAAACGTTTTTATACTTGGCGGAGGTGACATTTATAAGCAAACACTTGATGCGACGGACGTTTTGGAAGTAACCCGCGTAAATGCAGAACTCAAAGCCGACGTATTTTTCCCGGGGATTGATCCGAAGATCTGGGTAAAAACCTCTGAAACCTGCATCGAAAAAGATGAAAAACACGCCTATGATTTCTGTTTCGAACGTTGGGAACGGAAAGTTAAACTTTAATTTAGACAAATAATAAAGTCCGCCTTTTTAATCCTTAAATAAAATTGCAGGCTTAAAACGGGAAATATATCTTTGCATTTTTTAAATTCAAGATGAACAAATACATAAAATTCCTTATTGCAGCACTGATGATCGCTGCCGGCGTATATCTGATGATGAACCGAAATATCGGCTGGGGCATCGTGATGGTAATCCTTTCTGCGATACCTATACTTTTGTTTTTTAAGAATGAATACATACTGCTCGCGTTTTGGTTTTTAAGAAAGCAGAATATGGTGAAGGCGTCAAACTGGTTGAATAAAATAACGAATTTTGAGTCGCAGCTTCACCGTTCACAATATGGCTATTTCCATTATCTTCAGGGCTTATGCTTAGCGCAGGACAATCCGCAGAAAGTGGAACCGCTCATGAAAAAAGCATTGGATTTTGGTCTTAATATGAAGCATGACCGCGCAATGGCGACTTTGAATATTGCTGCAGGCGCACTTCAGAAAGGCCGTCGTCAGGAAGCCGCAAAACTGCTGGAAGAAGCCAAACGACTAGACAGCGCCGGAATGATGACCGACCAGATCAAAATGATGAAAGACCAGCTGAAAATGCCGTCCATGCAGAAGCACGCGCACAACCCGAACATGCGTCAGCGCGGGAAATTCTTTTAAAAATCAATTTGGCCTGAATAAAAGCGGGATCACATTTCCCCATTTTGCTCGGCATCATAAAATTTCGGCATTTGCCAGTGATACTTCACGGCCAATGTTCTTATTGCCACGATGAGCAGAATGGTAAAAACCCGCACAATTACGTACTTTAAGGACGAATATTTCACCAGAAGAAGGAAAGCGCTGCCGCCGATAATGCAGGCTGTTGCGTAAATCTCTTTCCTGAAAATGAGGGGTATTCGGTTGAGCAGAATATCGCGAATAATTCCACCAAAACAGCCGGTTATCGTACCTAGCGTGAGGCAGATCAGCGGATGAAGGTCTGCGCTGAGACCTTTCTGGATACCCACAATCGTAAAAAGTCCAAGCCCGAAACTGTCGAAAATGAACAGCGTAACCTTGAATTTTTTCTCCAGAGATTTGAAGACCATCGAAATAATGCTGGTCACGAAAATCACAGAACACATCAGCATATTGTGCATCCAGAACACGGGCACATCGAGCAGCAAATCGCGCACCGTTCCTCCGCCGACCGATGTAATGAACGCGATGATCAGCACCCCGAACGGATCAAGTCTTTTCTGCATCGCCGCAAAACTTCCCGACATCGCAAAGGCGACGGTGCCGAGTAATTCAATAAGCAATGTGAAATTTTCCTGAAGCATCATGTATTATTCCGATTTCGGTTTAGATTTTACCCGTTGACTGTCACTCAGACCCGTACCGAGTCGGGCACCAGCAATTCATAGTTACCGTTAAATGAAATGATTTCACGCACAATGCTGCTGCTAATAAACGCTTTGCTGGCCGAAGTGAGCAGAAATATCGTTTCCACTTTATTGTTGTGCGTAAGTTCGCGGTTGGTTTGTGCGATGGCCTTTTCAAACTCAAAGTCTGACGGATTGCGAAGCCCTCTCAGGATGAATTTTACGTCGCGGCTGCGGCAGTAATCGATCGTAAGTCCTTCAAAATGATCAACTTCTACATTCGGAAACTTTTCAAAAGTCTTTTTGATGAAGTTAATACGCTGCTCCAGCGAAAACATGTACTTCTTCTGCGAATTTTGTCCGATCGCGATGATGATCTTATCGAAAAGTGGCGAGGCCCTTTCCACAATATCGTAGTGACCAAGCGTAATTGGATCAAATGATCCGGGAAAAACAGCGACTCTCATGAATATTTTTTGGGATTTAAGTTTAATTTCAGGCATTAGATCTTTCAGAAAAAATCTTCAGCTTAATTTAAATGCGTCAGTCTATTTTTTCAATGCTTTTTCCACCTCGTGTCCGCAAAGATCCTTGATTGAAATGCCGTAGATTTTTGCTTGCTGCGGCAAAATAGAAGCCGGTGAAAAGCCAGGGTTGGTATTCATTTCGAGCATATACGGCGTGCCGTCTTTGATGATAAATTCACTGCGCGAAAAACCACTCATTCCCAGAGAAGTGTAGGCTTTTTTAGCGATCTGCTCTACGGTTTTACGTGTTTCTTCGTCCAGTCTGGCTGGTGTAATTTCTTCGGAAGCGCCTTCGTATTTCGCTTCATAATCAAAGAATTCATTATGCGAAACGATTTCGGTAATGCCCAGGACGATGGTTTCGCCTTTGTAATCGACCACTCCCACGGACACTTCTGTTCCGTCCAGGAAACTCTCAATCAAAACCTCATCGTCTTCCACAAACGCGAATTCCAGCGCTTTAGTCAGTTCCGACGCTTCCTTAACTTTAGAAATACCAAGCGAAGAACCCGATTGATTTGGTTTTACAAAAACGGGTAAGCCCAGTTCTGCGATGATCTGTCCTTCATCGATGTTGTCGCCACGCTTGATGTAGATGCTTTTTGCAGATGGAATTCCATATTTTGAAAGCACTGCGAGGGTGTCTTTTTTGTTGAATGTAAGCGCGCTCTGGTAAAATCCGCAGCCCGTATATTTTTGCCCGATGATATCCCAGTACGCCTGCAGTTCACCGTTTTCACCCGGCCGGCCGTGAATAATGTTGAAGCATACATCAAATTTCACATCAAAACCACTGTCGAGATTAACCGAAAAATCGGCTTTATTAACCGGCACTTTCTGGTCGCGGTCATCCAGAAAATACCATTCATCTTTGAGGATGACTACTTTGTAAACATTATACTGTTCACGGTCCAGTGAATCAAAAATAAGCTGGCCACTCTTAAGTGAAACCACGTATTCATCGGAATATCCGCCCATCACTACCGCGACGTTTTTCTTTTTCATAGTGTAATAAATGTATGCTGAGCAAATTTAAACAAATAGTTTACAAATCTGGCCCGGAGCGCGCAATATCAGCATTTCGCGCAGACAGAAAATCATCATTAAACATTCAAACTAGAGGCTGCTGAATTATAAAAGTGCCGACAGAAATATGTATTTTTGCGGCCTATGAAAAGATGGTATCTCTACCCTTTTTCCATCGGTTTTCATCTGGTCACCGCGCTGCGGAATACGATGTATAACTGGGGAATTTTTAAATCGACCTCCTTCAGAACTCCGGTAATCAACGTCGGAAACCTTTCCGTAGGTGGCAGCGGAAAATCGCCGATGGTGATGTATCTGGCCGAATTTCTGTCTAAATATTACCGAACCGGTGTGCTTTCGCGCGGCTATGGCCGAATTTCCAAAGGCTATGGCATCACCAATTATGACAGTAATTTCAAGACCGTCGGCGACGAAGCGATGCAGCTTTTTGAAAGGTTCAAGAACCGTTTCGTAATCGGTGTTTCAGAAGAACGTGTTCCCGGCGCGAAAAAAATGATCGAGGACATGGATCTTGATGTCCTGATTTTGGATGATGCCTACCAGCACCGTAAAATAAAACCGGGCTTCAACATTCTGATGACCGACTATAACGATCCTTATTTCAAAGATTTTCTGCTTCCGGCCGGCGATCTGCGCGAAAGCCGCAGTGGCGTTCGCCGTGCGCAGGTCATTATGGTTTCGAAATGCCCCGAAGATCTGACTGACGAGAAAAAGCAGTACTATATTTCGAGAATAAGGCCGCAGCATGACCAGCGCGTGTTTTTTTCGAGCATCGGCTACGACGAAAATGTCTTCAGTAAAGACAAATCGCTGCCCGATAACAACCTGGCGTATTACGACATCTTGCTCATCACCGGAATCGCGAATCCTAAGCCGCTGCTGAATCATTTGGCTAAATTTTCGCAGCGCGTGAAACATTTAAAATTTAAAGACCACCACAACTTTACGGAGGCCGACATCAAAAACATCCTGACCGAGTATAAAAAGCTGGGTGAGTACAAACTGATCCTCACGACCGAGAAAGATTATGTAAGGCTTAAAACTTTCGACTATCTGCGGGATCTAGTGTACTATTGGCCTATCAATGTGATCATTGACCGCAAGGAGGAGTTCAATGACCTGATCTTAAATTATGTGCAGAAAAAGCGCTGACGACGCGCCATAAAGTTCGGTATGCAATGAAATTTGCCAGATCATGGATTTCGGAGACCGCAAAATAATACACGTCGATATGGACGCTTTCTACGCCTCGGTAGAACAGCACGATAACCCTGAACTTCGCGAAAAACCCTTGGCCGTAGGCGGTGGACAGTACGGTGTGGTAGCCGCGGCAAGCTATGAAGCACGAAAATTCGGTGTGCGGTCGGCAATGCCCGGACGGTTGGCACTCGAAAGATGTCCACACCTCATCGTTGTAAAACCCAGATTTCAGCGGTACAAGGAAATATCGCAGCAGATTCGCGCTATTTTTCACGAATATACCGACCTTGTGGAACCGCTTTCGCTGGATGAAGCGTATCTTGACGTTACCGAAAACAAAAAAGGCATCGAATCTGCCAATGATATTGCACGTGAAATCCGCCAAAAAATCTTTGAAGAAACCGGCCTCACCGCATCTGCGGGAATTTCTGTAAATAAGTTTTTGGCCAAAGTTGCCTCAGATTATAATAAGCCCAATGGGCAAAAGACCATACATCCCACTCAGGTTTTGGAATTTATGGATGAGTTACCCATCGAGAAATTTTACGGTATCGGTAAAGTGACAGCCAACCGCATGCACGAACTTCACATCTTTAAAGGTTCGGATCTGCGGAAAAAGTCGCTTGATGAACTGATCAGCTTATTCGGAAAATCGGGTAACTATTATTACAACGTCGTTCGCGGCATCCATAGGAGCGAGGTGAAACCACACCGGATTCAGAAAAGTGTAGCCGTGGAAGAAACGTTCTGGGAAAATCTGCTCGATGAAGACGCAGTATTTGCACAATTAAAAATCATCAGCACGGAATTGGAAGCCCGCCTGGCCAAAAAGGAAATTAAAGGCAAAACACTCACGCTGAAAATTAAATACAAAGATTTCACGCAGTACACGCGCAGCACCACGTGGGAAAGCTATTTCAGCAATGCGGACGATTTCTGGCTTACCTCGCAAAAACTCTGGCAGCTCAGACCTTTTGACAAGCCGGTACGTCTGCTCGGTCTGTCGCTTTCAAACCTTAACACACACCAAAAAAAGCAGGTTTCGGTACAGCTGAAGATTCCGTTTGAGGATTAAATGCCATAATTCTGTCAGTTTCTATTTATGTTCAGTAAAAATCGACTTCATCGAAGATTAAGCCTCTGAAAATAGCTCACATTTTTTTAAACGCTTTGCGATTTTAGCATTCAGAACAAATTTTGTACTTTAGAAATTACAAATTAATATAAATGAAACTCTATCCTATACAGTGCGGAAAATTTAAGTTAGACGGTGGCGCGATGTTCGGTGTTGTACCAAAATCTCTTTGGGAAAGGACCAATCCTGCGGATGAAAGAAACCTGATCGAACTCGGCACGCGTTCACTTTTAGTGGAAGACGGCAAAAAACTGATCCTGATCGACTGTGGCCTTGGGAACAAGCAGGACGACAAATTTTTCGGCCATTACTCGCTTTGGGGCGACGACCATTTAGATCAAAGCTTAAAAAAATATGGATTCGTACGCGAAGATATCACCGATGTTTTCCTGACGCACCTGCACTTTGACCACTGCGGCGGCGCCATCGAATGGAATGCCGACAGAACCGGTTATCAGCCTGCGTTTAAAAATGCGCAATTCTGGACCAACGAAAAACACTGGAAATGGGCAACGGAACCTAATCCGCGTGAAAAAGCAAGCTTCCTCAAAGAAAACATCCTTCCGATGCAGGAAAGCGGTCAACTGAACTTCCTTCCAACGCCTGTCACCGGAAACTACGGTTTCGCGCCGGATCTTAAGATGGATGTCATTTTCGTTGACGGCCATACCGAAAAGCAAATGCTTCCTGTAATCCGCTATCAGGATAAAACTATAGTTTTTGCCGCAGATCTTATTCCGACCGCCGGGCATATTCCACAGGTTTACGTGATGGGGTATGACACGCGGCCGCTTCTGACGATGGAAGAAAAAGGAAAGTTCCTGAAAAAATGTATCGACAATGAATATCTGCTGTTTTTCGAACATGATGCGCACCATGAACTCGCCAGCCTTAAAATGACCGAAAAAGGAGTGCGTCTGGACGAAACATTTGCCTTCAATGATGTTTTTGGATACTAAACCGTTCAAATTTCACCTGTTTAATGAAAAAGATAATCGGCGTCACGGGCGGTATAGGTTCGGGAAAAACTACGGCTGCGCACGTCATCGAAGAACTGGGCTACCCGGTTTATTATTCAGATGACCGCGCAAAGGACATTGTAAACACCGATGCCGAACTTAAACTAAAAATCGTCAGACTGCTTGGCAGCGAAGCATATGACGCGTCTAATAGATATAACCGTGCTTTTGTTGCTAAAAAAGTTTTTGATGATCCGGCACTTTTAAACCAACTCAACGCGCTGATTCATCCTGCGGTAAAAAAAGATTTCGAAAACTGGGTTGAAAGACAGGACGCAGACTTTCTGTTTAAAGAAACTGCGTTGCTTTTTGAACTTAAGTTGCATAAAACGTGCGACCGCACCATTTTGGTCACGGCTGACGATAATGTCCGCATAAAGCGTGTGATGGCGCGCGACGGAAAAACCTCAGCACAGGTTGAAGCCATCATTAAGCAACAAATGCCCGAAGCTGAAAAAATGCCGCTGGCAGATTTTGTAATATTCAACAATGAGGGTTTGCCGGAGCTTCGAAATGCGACAAATCTTGTTCTAAAACAGCTTGCCACATCCTTCGACCAGGAGAATTCTTGACCCTTTTCTAATTCCGGTTTTTCACCAGAACCCAACCTGTATATTCCGTAAAGTAATCAGCTTTGGGTTCACGCCAGCGTATAACGTACCAAAAAGTACCGGTAGCCGCTGTTTTCCCTGAATTTGTTGCGGTCCAGATGAAACGGTTGCTCATGTCGCCTTTAAAAATAAGGTTACCATAGCGGTCAAAAATCTGCATTTGAGGTTCCATTTTTGTAAGCAATCCGCTGTAGTCGAGCGCATCGTTCTTGCCATCACCATTCGGTGATATAGCATTATACAGTTGCATTACATAAAATGAACTTGTAACCGGCACGCAGTTGAACGCGGAAGTCACGGCAATCGTATGTGTTCCGGCACTTACATTCAGGAAAACATTTGAATCTTGAAAGCTTCCGCCATCCAGCGAATAGCGGTAAGGCGGCTCGCCACCCGTTACCAGCACGGTCACGGTACTGCCGCGGATATCGATTTTTACAATTTCGGGATCTGCAGCGGCTGCTATTTTTACAAACTGTCTGTACACGCAACCATTTGACTCCAAATCTACCCAGTATTCGCCAATAGGCACGTTTTGAAGCGTACGCGTCGTTTCGCCCGTATTCCAGAGATAGGATGTGAATCCGCTTCCCGCATCAAGCGTTGTGGTGGTATTTTCACAGATTTCTTTATCAACAAGAGCTGGTGAAGTGCGTGGCTGCTTTAATTTTATATTTAATGTGCCAATAGCGTCACAAACGCCAGTTTTGTGAAACCGGAAGTAGAAAGTTGCATTGCCGGCTACATTCTGGTTCGCACTCACGGCATTTGCCGGGTTTCCTGCCTGCGCTTTGCTCAGGCTGTCATAAACGTTGACCTGATCGTACTTGTCTGCAAAAAGTGATGTGTATGAAGAAACATTTACGGTCTCGGTGTTGTTTAAATCGTTATCACAAATTTCCGTGGTGACGGGAGAGTTCACCGACATCGGAGCTCCCGTCTGGAATTTGATTTCCACTATTTCCGGTGGACATGCCGGAGATTCCACGCGGATCCAGACACCTCCGCCTGCACTGAAACTGTACATTCCACTTTGGTTGCCACTTCCACCCGCTATAGCCAGTTGCTGTGTTTTATAATATTTTACCGTGAAACCGCTGTTCACCGGAAGAACAAGTGGTGTAACTGTATCGAGATCCGTATGATAAATCCCGTCTATAATGCCGTCTTTCTCTTCATCACAATGTACCTGGGAATAATTTTGGGGCTGCACAACAGGCGGTGCCTGAATTTTCAGCTCTATCGCAGCCGTAGAAAAACACGGAAAAGAATTTGAAAGTTTTACATACACAAACCCGGGCGCGGAGGTGTACGCGGCGGCTTGTGCTGCCGAAATCGGTACATTGAAGGCTGCGTCTTTATAAAAAGCTTTTGAAACACCCGTCTCAGGCGTTACGGCGGCTTTAAAAAGATCAAATACTGCGTTATTGGTCGCAGAGCAGCCCGTAAGTACCGCATCGTAAGTCTCGATCTGTTTCAGATTTACCGTAGCCTGCACCGTTTCACAATCGGGGATGACACCGATTCCGCAAAATGAAAAGCTAAAGGTATCGGTACCGGTCGCGTTCGGGTTGGCAGTATAAATAACGTCACCGGTCGGGCTAACAGTCACAGTGCCTTTCGCAGGCAGTTTTACAATTTTCACCGACGCGTTGTTCAGCGTCTGTGAACTCAGTGCAAATTTCGGTGTTATGGTCAGACTTGTGCAGGTGTTATAATCGAAGTTGGTATAGGTATCACAATTCAGAAAGCGGTAGTCGGGCGTCTGTATTTCAGTGCACGAGCCTTCTTTAAGTTTCACCGCATATATCCCGGCCTGCGCGGGTTTGTATTGGTATTTTGTGTTGTCGCCTGGTGCGGGCACGTAGCCAGAAGGCGTCTTGATCAACCACAGATAGCTGCTGAAGCCGGCCGTGACCTCAAGGGATACATCGGGCAGACATTCGCCGCTGCTTTTGAAGATGGCCGGAATTAAAGAGAATCCGGCGAAATAACCGCCGTAACCTACTGCGCCGTTTCCGGCCGAAATTCCCGCGGTGACGGCACGCGAAGAAATAATGGAGACGTTTCCTGCAATATTGTTTATTGAATACGTTACCCAATTCGGTGTGCCCGTCACCGGAAACGGACCGTTCTGCGGATTGAGTGTGAGCTGAGTATTATTCTGAAAAACCTGTACCGTCGCGCCTTTTTCGGTGATGATATTAAGTTTGGTGGGCACGGATAAAGTTGGCGGGATTCCATTCGCCTCATACTCGTTTTCGTCAATGCGGCCTATTTCTTCAATACGTTTGGGCAGATAGCAACTGAGTGGCGGAATATAATTAAAACCGCCGGTTGCAAGTGGCGAACCGTCACCCGTTCCGGCAAGAAGCTGATAAACATAGCTGTTTTTGTCGGTTCTGACATGCATATTATAGTGCCCTGAGCCCTGAGGCTGATAGGAAAAGGAATCCGTAACAAAGTGTTGCCCGGCATTGAGTGTCACCACAGGTAGTGAGTTTCCGTTGAGATATACATTGGTATTGTTTTCTGTAGCAACTACGAGCGCAGACTCCATCCCACTGTCCGTATCTCCATTACCTTTCATCAGTACAAATTCCTGTCCGAGTTTGTCTGTAGGCACTGCCTGGTCCATCAGAATATCCGAGCTGTTCAGCGAAGAGGTGGCGTACTGTCCGTTAAAATTACCGTTCGTGACGCTGATGGGTTTGTCTGAAATGATTTTGGCACCAATAAATGCCGTCCAGTTTTTTAAGCTGTTGCCGCGGCCTTCAATGATATAGCTTTCCCCTTTCTGCAGAGTAATGTTAAACTGGGTTCGCGGCACTCCGTCTGAAAAGGCGAGATTTGGACCAAATTCAGTGACCGAAACTTTGGTACTGTCTTCCGTTGCTAAAATTCCGGTGGTGAAATTGAGTATCGCGTTGGCTGCACTGATGGGTGCCATTACAGCACGGAAATCTTTTCCCAGGCCTGATGTACCTTTGGAAGTGATGATTTCAGCATGGTTAAAAACCGAGAAGCGCAGTGTAGCATAGTACGGTTTAGCACCTTTTAGATACAAACCCTTATTAACAGGCTTGAAGAGCTGCGTGGGATCCGTGGTGATAATCTGCTCACGGTTCGGTATCGTAAATTTGGCCGGGTTTCCTTTGCTTAAGGATACCGAACCCAGAAGCACATTGCTTCCGTAAATTTCCACCGTGAAAGGGGTGGCTTCATTGGTCGAAAGATACAGCGCCTGGTAGGCTTGGCCCAGCCCCGTACGGTCGATCATGGGCGCAAACCAGTGTTCACGATCGAGCTGCGCAGACGCGAATGCTGACAGTAATGAAAAGATAAAAATTAGAATTCGCGTCATATCAATGGAGAACAGTTATACAAATGTAATATATAATTGATTTTGCACAGATAAAAATGAATTAAACTAAATTATAAATAAAAAAGCCGAAACATATGTTCCGGCCCAATATTTCAGTAAATAACCTATCAATTCTTTAAACTCTGCATATCGATAACAAAGCGGTAGCGAACATCACTTTTCAGCATGCGTTCGTAGGCCTCATTGATGTCCTGCATTCTGATCATCTCTATTTCCGGCAGAATGTTGTGCTCACCACAGAAATCGAGCATTTCCTGGGTTTCCTTAATGCCGCCGATTACCGAACCCGCCACAGAGCGGCGGCCGCCGATCATGGGCGGTGTGTAAAGTGCTTCCTCCATCTTGCCGATGTATCCTACCAAAACCAGGGTTCCGTTCACAGCCAGCGTGGAGATGTAGGGATTCAGGTCGTGATCGTAAGGCACCGTATCGATGATCAGGTCAAACTTGCCTTTTGCTGCTTTCATCTCGTTTTCATAGGTGGAAATGATGACGGCATTAGCTCCTAAATCGAGCGCATCCTGAATCTTGTCCGGACTTCGGGAGAAAAGCGTCACCTCGGCACCCAGACCTTTGGCCAGCTTTATCGCCATGTGGCCCAGACCTCCAAGGCCTACTACAGCCACTTTGCTGCCTTCCTTCACGTCCCAATGCTTCAGCGGAGACCACGTGGTAATTCCAGCACAAAGTAATGGTGCTACAGCTTTTAAATCTAAATTCTCCGGAATACGCAGACCGAACGCTTCATCAACCACGACTTTCTCTGAATATCCGCCGAAAGTATGTCCGCCCAGAAACTCATCTTTGCCGTTGTAGGTCCCCACAGAACCGTTCAGGCAATACTGCTCGAGGTTTTCTTTACAGCTTTCGCACTCACGGCAGGAATCGACAAGACAACCCACGCCGGCCAGATCGCCCACTTTAAATTTTGTTACGCCATCGCCAACATTCGTCACGCGTCCGATAATTTCATGGCCCGGTACAGAAGGATATTTCGTACCACCCCAGTCGTTGCGCGCCGTATGCAGGTCGCTGTGGCAAACGCCGCAATACAGAATTTCAATTTCAATGTCAGTTGCAGTCACCGTACGGCGCTCGATCTGCATCAGTTCCAGGTCTTTATCTCTTGCTTCGGTTCCGAAAGCTTTTACAGAATTACTCATATTCTTTATTCAGTTGTTATATTTAAATAATGTTGTCCAAATTTACTCATTGTGGCTGACGGTCACTCTTAAAGCTTTCCTAATTTTTAGGATGTCGAGGTTAAAATTTTTCGGTTAAATATTTCCAGTACCGCTTCGGCACATGCTGGATGTGCAGTTTCATATTGCGCCGTCCGGCAATATTGGTTTTTGTAAAATAGCGCTGCCAGAGTTTTTGGTACTTTTTTTCCTCGCCGTGATGCATTGCCGAAGCGTTATTCAGGGCCTGAAACTGCTCAGGTTCGGGGTAGAAAAATGTAGTTTCCTTTAAGTCGTAAATGACGCCAAACCTGCGTCTGAGGTCGTAGATCATCCACTTCTGGTCGGCATACCGGTCTTTAAAAAACCTGAAACCCACCGGCAACACGTTGAAATCCGGCTCTACCTTGGCGAAAAACATACCGTCTTCCAGTTTTTCGAACCTTACAAATGCGTGCAGTCGGTGAATTTCCCGACCCATGCTTTTGCAGATTTTGGCGATTTCCATTACCGCAGGATCAGCAAAATTTTCCAGAATGTTTTTAGTGGGGTTTAAAACCGACTGCCGCACTGCCGAAAGCCCCAGATTTCCGGCATCAGCACGTTCCGAAAGATAAACGAGCAGCAACTGCTTCACGCCGTTTTTACCCAAAGACTTCTCAAGTTTTCTGATTACGCGGTCAGACTTTGCAGCATCGCTCACCACGTGATGTGCCTCCGCGAAAAAATCGGCGTTGACGTAGTGCTGTTGGCTGATAATTTCCGCCGGTTCGAAGCGATATTCAAAAACTTCGAAAACCGCGGTCATCAGACCTTCGAAAGTATCATCATACACCAGAGTCGTCATGACTAAAACAGCGTCAACTGCTGCGAAAAAGGATTCTGATATTTAGATTTCGTACCGGACAGAATAATACTGCGAAAATTTTGCTCATCGATGAAGCGGTTGTAAATATTGGTTCCTTCAAAAGAAACAAAGTACTTCGCACGGTTCACCGCAACACCCATTTTCCTGAGATTTTCGATGGTAAGTTTCTGGAATTTGCGCGCCATCAGTATCTTTCCGGTAGATTTGGTCCCGATGCCCGGCACACGGAGAATCATTTCTCTGGGCGCCGTATTGATGTTCACCGGAAACTTTTCACGGTTCCGAAGCGCCCAGGCTAATTTTGGATCGATTTCGAGATCTAAAAAAGGATTGTCAGGTTCCACTATTTCATTTGCTTCAAAACCGTAAAACCGCATCAGCCAATCGGCCTGGTAAAGACGGTTTTCGCGTTGCATCGGCACCTGCGAATGGATGGAAGGCAAACGGCTGTCCTCCAGCACCGGCACGTAGCCCGAATAATACACGCGCTTTAAATTAAAATTGCGGTAGAAATGATCGGCGACTTTGATAATTTTAAGGTCGGTTTCATTGGTTGCACCCACGATCATCTGCGTACTTTGTCCGGCCGGTGCAAATTTCGGCACTTTGCGGAAAATTTTCTTTTCTTCTTTATAGAGAATGAGTTCGTTTTTCACCAGACTCATCGGCTTGATCATTTCGGAATGCGATTTTTCCGGTGCGAGTAATTTCAAACCCTGTTCGGTCGGGATTTCAATATTGATAGAAAGTCTGTCAGCATACAGACCGGCTTCTTTCATCAACTCGTCACTCGCGCCGGGAATGGATTTGAGGTGGATGTAGCCATTGAAATTATGCTCGAGACGCAGCTTTTTAGCCACACGTACGAGCCTCTCCATCGTGGTATCTGAATCTTTAAAAATTCCGGAACTCAGAAAAAGTCCTTCGATATAATTCCGACGGTAGAAGTTGATGGTCAGTTCCACCACTTCTTCCACCGTAAAAGCGGCGCGCTTCACATCATTGGTCTTCCGCGAAACGCAGTAGGCACAATCATAAATGCAATGATTGGTAAGCAGAATCTTCAACAGCGAGACGCAACGCCCGTCCTCTGTATAGGTGTGGCAGATCCCGGAAGCATGGCTGTTGCCCAAACCGCCTTTGTTTTTGCGCGTACCGCCACTGGATGAGCAGGATACGTCGTACTTTGCGGCGTCCGCCAGTATTTCGAGTTTTTCCTGAAGCCGGTCAAAATTCATTTGATTATGTTAACTTTAGACTACAAAAATAGTAAATTAATTTTCAAACGTGAATAAAATTGGTCTAAAACTATACCATTTTAAATTACTAGTTTTTCTTGTTTTCTGACTATCTTTTTTTTTATTTAAAAGGCCAAATAAGTGCATAATTTTTAAGCGCAATTTTAAAAAAAATCAGTCACACACCACCCATACACTGACATTTCCAGCCGGAACAGGAAAAGTGCCCCATCCGTTTTCATCAATCAGAACCGTCTCCGGAAACAAACCCATAAAATCATAAAATGCACGGCCGGAATACAGTGTTCCCACCTCCATTGCTATTTCCGAAGCGTCGCCGTTGCTTAAAACGACAGCGCAACCGGTGTGTTCCTCATCCCCTTCACGTACCCAGCCAATGCTGTTGGCATTTTCAAAGTAATCGCGTTGTGTGCCATACGCAAACTGTTTGCGGGCCTGCAGCAGTTCTTCAATCTTCTCTACTTTATCTAAAAAAATCTCCTGATCATTGCCTTCTTTATCTTTATCAATATAATGCGCACCGAAAAGATCAGGATAAAAAACACAGGGATAGCCGTCTTCGCGCAGCAGAGTCAGCGCATACGCCAACGGTTTGAACCAATATTCCACAGGTGCCTCCAGCGCCTGCAGCGGTTGCGTGTCGTGGTTATCGACCACCGTGACAGACAGCAGCGGATTGGCCTGCGTAAGCGTTTCATCAAAAATAGTCCGAAGGTCAAACGCGGAACCCGAATTCGACGCCTGATGAAGGTTCTGTTGCAAGGACGAATCAAAAAGACTCATGGAGCCTTCTGTGGCGGCAATGTATTTTTCGAGCAGATCCAGGGCGCCCGGTGCCCAGTATTCGCCCACCGCAAATATATTTTTGCCCGTATTTTCGCGCAGCATGTGCAGCCATTCTTTATAAAAGTCGGGCGACTGGTGCTTCACGGCATCCAGCCGTACGCCATCAAACTGAATCTGGTCGTGATACCATTTGGCCCAGGCATTTAGTTCGGCGCGCACGAAAGGGTTTCGGTGCTCAATGTCATTATACATCAGGTAATCATAATTTCCTTTTTCGTCATCGATCAGTTCCTCCCACCCTTCACCGTGCTCATGGATGATCTGGAAAATTCCCTCGTCGCCTTCGGCAAAATCAACACCCGTAAAGCAGGTGAAATTCCACTCAAAATCTGAATACTTTCCGTTTCTTCCCGGAAATGTAAATTTGGTATAGCTTTCTATTTCTAAAGGTTCCGAGATGTATTCGAGCCGGTTTTCCGGATTGACCTTTATGGCATGAAAGCGTTCTTTTTCGTCGCCACCCGCCTTGTGATTCAGTACGATATCGGCGATTACGTCAAGACCTTTTTCCTGGAGGCTCCGGCAGGCGGCAAGGTATTGCTCCCGCGATCCGTATTTGGTCGCTACTGTGCCTTTCTGGTCAAATTCGCCCAAATCATAAAGGTCATAAGGGTCATAACCTACCGAAAAGCCGCCACCCGCAGCTTTGTAAGCGGGCGGCATCCAGACGGCGCTGATGCCGAGTTCTGCAAGATAATCTGTGCGTTCTATAATTTCTTCGTATAACTTCGATTCTCCATCAGAATAAAAATGGAAAAACTGAATCATCGTGGCGTTCATGCTATTGTTTTGAAATGAATCCGAAGTTAACAAAATTCTGTCCAAAGTTTCGGGGCACAAAAAAAAGCCGCGCATTGCGGCTTTGTATTTTTAAAAAAATTTAAGAGTAAATATCCGTTTTTAAGGCTGAAATTCCACTTTTAAACTTATTATTTACGTGCAGAAAGATTAAGTTCAAGATCAACTTCCTGTGAGATCATCCAGTCTTTCGGGTCACCTTCAGTTCCGTAGGCAAGGCCCCAGTCCTGTCTGTTGATGGTAAATTTAGAAACCAAAGTCAGGCTGTCTGCAGTAACGTCCACTTTGGCAGGGAAGCTTACGTTTACTGTTTTGTCTTTGATGGTCATGTTTCCGCTTACCATTTTATTGGCACCTTCAGTTTTTGATTCAGTTCCGGCCGGAAGATCTTCAACTTTGGTAATATCAAATTTTACAGTCGGGTACTTTTCAGCATCAAAAAAGTCAGCGCTTTTCAGGTGTGCATCAAGGTCGGCAGAAGTTTTACCGTCGCTCATCGCAGGATCTACAGCGGAAGGATCGGTTGTAAGTGAGTTGATATCAGAAACTAACGAGCCGGAAACAAGATTACCATCCTGTACCGAAAAAGTTCCGGAAGCAGCGGTGGTACCGAAGCGCGGGTTCAGGCCACCTTTGTGGTATGCAGTCCATTTTACGGTGCTTGCTGCTGAGTCGATGCTCAGTGTTTCCCCTGCATGTTCAGCCACTGCCTGCTCATTGGCTACGGTAGCTGTATCGGTTTTAGACTCAGAACATGATGCCGCCAACATGAATACAGACAGCGCCAGAATTGATAATTTTTTCATTGTATTAAATTGTTTTTAATTTCAGCGGCAAAAATATCGCGACTTTTTCAGAACGGTCTTGACGTATGTTAAGAAAGCCATGGAAAGGCTTGATTTGAGACGGTGGTGAAGAATATTGGTCGACTATCTGCGAGAACTTTCCATCCGCGCCGCTACTTTTCTTGAGTTGTCGTCCGGAGATTGCTGCAGTTCATTGATGATGTTCTGGTAATCATTTTCTTTTCGGTTTTGCGACAGTTTCGACGCAATGTAAATTTCGGTCGGGAATATATTCATCCCAAAAGCACCTTTCATCTCCTCGCGAATGTTCTCTTCGCCTACAGTTTCTGCAAAAACGGGGCATTTCTGCTTCTGTTCGTACTTTAGTGTCAGTTTTCTGAGGTGATCATAAAGCTCGTCATCCGTCATCAGCTTTATTTTGCCGCGAACCTGAACGGCCTCATAATTCCAGGTTGAAACATTGATGTGATCATACCAGGATGAAGATATATAAGCGTTTGCACCGAGAAAATCGCACAAAACCTCATCGCCGTCCTTTAAAACTTTAGCCTGAAAATTGGCCTGCGAACAGTGCGTTTCAAGGTAAAAATCGTCTTTACTTTCGTTGATAAGGAACATCGAATGTGTGGCCCACAGTTTTTCCTTATTTGAAATCAGCATAGCGAAACCATTTTCATGAATGATTTCCTTCATCAGATTTTCGTCTTCGCTTTTATAGATTTTTGGGATGTACATTTTGATCTTTTATTTGCAGAGGGCTTGCGACACTTTCAGCAATTCTGCGTCAGTATTGCCGAGAGAAACTGCTTTTTTAAAATCTTCGCAGGCCTTGGTGAGGTCGCCCTTAGAGAGGACAATTTTACCTCTTTGAAAATAAGCGTAGGGATCCTCAGCAATATTCAGGTAGGAATTCAGATCCGCCACAGCCGAATCGGGTTTCTGTAAGGTATTATAAAGCATCGCCCTGTTATAATAGTTCCCGGCATAAGCCTCCGGATCCATCGCAATGGCTTTGTTTAAATCCTGCAGTGCAAACTCATTTTTACCCGTCATGCCATGGGCATATGCCCGTAAAGTATACAGTTTTGAGTCACTGTATTGTAACTCCTCAGCCCTGTTAAAATCGGCTATTGCTGGCGCATAATCTTTCATAAAGTTGTGGCTTAGGCCACGCAGGAAAAAAGCTTCTGCGTTAGCCGGATTTAGTTGAATTGCTTTTGTAAACAATTTCACTGCTTCGTCAACGCGCTGGTTGGCCATTTCCTGCTTGCCAAGCTGTATGTAATGGGCTTCTTTTTTGGCTGCACACGAACCGATCAGGATGAATATAATTAAAACTAAAAATTGCTTCATAAATTTAAAAATGGTTTAAAACAGCGTATCCGGCCTTTTAGGCACTGACATATTTAAATGTTTGTAGGCTTTCTCCGTCACCTCGCGTCCGCGCGGTGTCCGGATAATAAATCCTTCCTGGATAAGAAACGGCTCGTACACCTCTTCCAGCGTTTCGGGATTTTCGCCAATCGAGGTGGCTAATGCAGAAATCCCCACCGGTTTCCCGCGGAAATTCTCGATCATAACGCGCATAATACGGTTATCCATGTCATCCAACCCGAATTCATCTACATTCAATGAGTTTAAAGCGAACTTAGTAATCCCAATTTCGATTTCGCCATTGCCTTTAATCTCAGCAAAATCGCGCACTCTCCGGAGCAGCGCATTGGCAATGCGGGGCGTTCCGCGGCTTCTCCGGGCGATTTCGAGTGCGGCATCTTCATAGATTTTTACGCCCAAAACACGGGCGCTTCTTTCGATAATCATTCCGAGGAGTTCGATTGTATAATATTCAAGACGAGACTGTATTCCGAAACGTGCAAGCATCGGCTTCGTCAGCATTCCGCTTCTGGTGGTGGCTCCCACCAGTGTAAAAGGATTCAGACCGATCTGTACACTCCGCGCGTTGGGGCCGGTTTCGAGCATGATATCAATTTTATAATCTTCCATCGCCGAATACAGATATTCTTCCACAATAGGCGAAAGCCTGTGGATCTCGTCGATGAATAGTACATCATTTTCTTCCAGATTCGTAAGCAAACCCGCCAGGCTGCCGGGTTTATCCAGCACCGGCCCCGAAGTGATCTTACAGTTCACACCGAGTTCATTGGCAATGATATGGGCCAAAGTAGTTTTCCCAAGGCCCGGCGGACCGTGAAGCAACACATGATCCAAAGCCCCGCCACGGTTCTTTGCCGCCGCCACAAAAACTTCCAGATTGTCCAGCGTCTTGCGTTGGCCCGCAAAATCCTGAAAACTCTGCGGCCGGATCTTCTCCTCCTGCATCAGCTCGTCATCGGTAAAATTATCCTTGTCAGGATGTAAAAAATCGGGCATTTTTTTAAATTTAGTCAAAGATAGAAATTTGCTTGTGAAAATTTCAGGCAGATTCCGGGAGCTAAAAGTGGGATTAACTTTTTGATTTGTTCATATTAACTTAGAACCGGAGGTGCGTAAAGTCGTAAATTTGCGCAGATATGCTCTCAACACTTCAAAAACAAAGAATTGCTCTATCAGCCTATTTTTTATTGTCCGGAATTTGCTTTTCCTCATGGGCGTCCAGAATTCCCACCCTTAAAACCAACTACAATCTTTCCGAAGAAGACCTGGGAAATCTGCTGATGATAATGCCTGCCAGTGCCATTATCGGCATCCCGCTTTCGGGGTGGCTTGTGGCGAAATTCGACAGCCGGGTTCCTATGCAGATTGCGAGTGCTGTATTTTTAATAGCACTTTTCTCATTAAGCTGGGACCTTTCAATTACCGGGCTTGCGGCTTCGCTCGTCTTTTTTTCGGTCGCGCTGAGGACTATTAATATTGCCATCAACACCCAATCACTTGCAATTCAGCAAAAATTCGAGAAAAAGATTGTAGGTTCATTTCATGGGATCTGGAGCATTGGCGGCATTTTAGGCGTGCTTTTCTCGACCATAATGCTCAGATATGACCTATCCATTTTCTGGCATTTCTTGTTTGTCGCACTATTTGGCTGCGTTATTATCTTTACCATGTTTCCTTTCCTGATTAAAAATGACAAGGCAAAAGTAGGGACGAAATTTAAGCTGGGAAAACCCTCGAAATATATTACGCTTTTAGGTCTGATGGTGTTTTTTGCAGCCATCTGCGAAGGCGGAATGTACGACTGGAACGGGGTTTATCTGAAAGAAGTGGTAAAGCAGGAGGTTTTCACCTACGGCTATTTACTTTTAATGATCTGTATGACGATCTCGAGATTAACGATTGATAAACTGATGGAGCGTTTCGGGATGCAGAAACTCTATATCACAGGATCGCTGATGGTGATGCTGGGTGTTCTGATTGCTACCGTTTTCCCGTATCTTTATCCGGTTCTCATTGGTTTTTGTATGATCGGCTTCGGAATTTCGGGACTTTATCCGATGACCTTTATTCTTGCCGGAAAATCGAAGAAATATTCGGTGGCGATTGTAATGTCGATCATCAGCACCTATTCTACGGTGGGCATGTTTCTGGGGCCGCCGCTTATCGGCTATCTGGCGCACGCATTTGGTTTACAAAAGGCTTTTATCACGTTCATTATCGCGGGTTTTATGTTCATTCCGCTTTCGAAAATGGTTTTCAGCCATTTGAAAAAATCCGGTTAAATTAGCCGAAATCAAAACATTTATCTTTTTTAGACATTGTCGTCTTAATTTTAAATTGAATTAAAAACTTATCATGAGATTAATCGGTCCTTTCAAACAAATTATAACATTAGCTGATCTTCCTCTGAGAGGAAAACTTTCCGACGAACAGCTCCAGATCATTAATGATGGCGGACTTTTAGTTAAAGACGGAAAAATAGAAACGGCCGAATCGTTTCAAACATTACAGCAGCAATTTCCCGGCATTGAAACCGACAAGATAGATTGCGAACAGATCTGCCTGCCGGCATTTACAGATTGCCATACCCATATCTGCTTTGGCGGAAACCGTGCGAATGACTTTGCGATGCGCAATGCGGGGAAAACCTATCTTGAAATTGCAGAAAGTGGCGGCGGCATCTGGAGTTCGGTTCAGCATACGCGTGCTGCTTCGGAAGAAGAATTGCTTAAAACCACTTTAGAAAGAATAAATACACTGATCGCGCTGGGCATCACAACGATAGAAATAAAGTCAGGCTACGGTCTGGATGTAGAAAATGAGCTTAAAATGCTGCGTGTCATCAGGAAAGCGCAGACTTTAACCCAAGCTACCCTGGTCCCGACCTGTCTTTCAGCGCATCTTAAACCCAGAGATTTTGAGGGAAGTTCAGAAGAATATCTGAATTATATCCTTGAGGAAATTCTGCCTAAAGTAAAAGACGAAAATCTTGCAAACCGGGTTGATATTTTCATTGAGAAATCGGCATTTTTACCTGAAGAGAGCAAAAAGTTCCTGTTAAAAGCCAAAGAAATGGGGTTTGAATTAACGGTTCATGCAGATCAGTTCACGTCCGGAAGTTCACGCATTGCCGTGGGAGTCGGTGCTAAATCTGCGGATCATCTTGAAGCTACGGTTGATGAGGATATTGCATTTCTGGCAAAATCTGAGACGGTCGCAGTTGCGCTTCCCGGCGCAAGTTTAGGACTTGGTGAAAAATTTTCACCCGCCAGAAAAATACTAGACAACAATGGGATTTTGGCCATTGCAAGCGACTGGAATCCGGGATCGGCACCGATGGGAAATTTAATTACGCAGGCTTCGGTGCTCGCCACTTTTGAAAAACTGTCTACCGCAGAAGTTCTGGCGGGAATTACCTTCCGAGCGGCTTTTGCATTGAATTTAGAAGACCGGGGAAGACTCGAAAAAGGAAAAAAAGCCGATTTCGTGACATTTAAAACCGACAATTTCCAGAACGTGTTGTATCAGCAGGGAAGTCTGAAGCCGAACTGCATTTACATTAACGGAGAAAAACAGGAATTATGAACGGAACGACAACAGAAAATATAGAATATCAGGCGTTTTGGGAATTCTTCCAAAACAGAGAACAGGAATTCTTCAATATTTAAAAAATTACGAAGAAGTGGAAGAAAGGTTTCTGGATGTTGTTCTGCCAAAGCTCACCATGATAAATGATGACTTCCTGCTGCTTGCCGGAATGTATGATGAAGAAACCGCCGAACTGATCATCACCGTAGACGGAAACATCCCGGGCATTGTGTACGCCGAGGAATTTGTGAGTGTTGCGCCCAGGCTTAAAAACTGGAGGTTCACCGCGCTGAAACCGGAATCTGACATTGACAGTTCCTCGATTTCAATGGGCGATATGCAGTTCACAAAAGACAATATTTTTTTCTATCCCAGGGAGGATGAAAGTTATCCTGATGAAATTGATTTGGTCTTTATTCATGAGGATTTAAATGAAAGAAACCGCGATGAAATTGTAAACGGCACTTTCCTGTTTATTGATAATTATCTTGGCGAGCTGAATTTTCTTACTCAAATAGACAGTTTCAGCATTAGCGGAAAAAAGGAGGCGGAGAAGGAGCTTATACCTGTTGAAAAGCTGAAAGATTTCCTCCGCTGGCGCGAAAGAAAATTTACGGAGCGATATGCAGGATCTAAAATTACAACAAACGAAGATTCTTATTCGCTGTTCGAAGCCAATTTAGACAACGGGCTTCCACTGATTGCCACCATCAATACCGATTTACTGAAATGGGACGAGAAAGCTTCGCACCCCTGGATTTCAGTTTTTAGAATTGAGTATGAGGGCGACGAACACAGCGGTTTTCCCAGCGAGGAAGATTATGAAAGATTAAATACGATTGAAGACGAAATGCTGCAGCTTTTAAAAGCCGCGGAAGGAAATCTCAATATCGGTCGCGAAACGGCGGCGAATCTCAGGGAAATCTATTTCGTCAGCAGGGATTTCAGAAAGATTTCAAAAGTTTTTACAGAAATCTTGCGCCGGCATCCGGAGTTTGCTGTTACTTTTGAAATTTTTAAAGATAAGTACTGGCAGTCATTCGAACGGTATGGAGTTCACTAAAAATATTTATCTTTAAAACCATAAATTTTAATCTTAATGAGCAACTTAGATATGTGGGAAGTTTTCATCCAGACAAAACCCGGATTATCCCACAAACACGCGGGAACGGTGCAGGCACCGACCGCCGAAATGGCGCTTCAGGCCGCGCGCGACGTGTACACGAGAAGAATGGAAGGCACATCGATTTGGGTGGTTCCGAGCAAATATCTGGTGACTTCTGAAGGTGTGGATAAAGAAGCATTCTTCGATCCGGCCGACGATAAACTGTACCGCCACCCTACTTTTTACCAGATCCCGAACGATGTGAAAAACATGTAGATAAGACTGGTAGAACCAGGATCCGCGAGTCAAGAAACAGGTCCTCTCCCACGTTCTTAATTCTTGAATCCTGGCTCTTGACTCTCGGCTCTTAACTCTTGAATCT
>JAEZYN010000119.1 GCA_023419095.1 Bacteroidota bacterium
TTGAAATTTCAGCTAAAGAAAATGTTAATCTGGACGAGCTTAAAAATTCCCTTACTCACTTTGTCGAAAGCTTAAAAACTGATGAAAATGTGGTCATCACGAACCAGCGCCATTTCGAAGCTTTGCAGAAATCGCTTCAGGCAGTAAAGGCAGTGGAGGATGCGGTTACCGAAAAAATTACAACCGAACTTCTGGCCTACGAATTGCGCAACGCACTGGAATACCTCGGCGAAATCTCCGGTGAATTCACGAATGATGAAGTGCTTGGAAATATTTTTTCGAAGTTCTGTATCGGAAAGTAAATCACTATTCATCCTGTTCAGAATCTTCGGGAACGGCTTTTGCTGCGCATACGAAAAAAATAAGATGTCACTCCAAAGATTTATCAATGCCCAAAACAGTACGTACGCTGATGCACTTAACGAAATAAACAACGGAAAGAAACAGTCACACTGGATGTGGTTTATATTTCCGCAACTGAAAGGACTCGGCCGCAGCCAGACCGCGCAGTTCTATGGTCTTGAAAATTTAGAGGAAGCACGTGATTTCTTACAACATCCCATCTTAGGCCAGCGGCTTAAAGAGATAACTTCTGCTCTGAACGGCCAGTCCGATAGTGATCCTCATTCTGTTTTCGGAAGTCCGGATGACCTCAAACTGCAATCGAGTCTTACGCTTTTTGCTGAAGCGGACGGGAGTGAAAACTCGGTTTTTAAATCCGCGCTGGATCGCTTTTTCGGTGGTAAAACCGATCCGCGTACACTTGAAATGCTGAATGATTTGGGACGTTCGGCTTAAACAGCTGTAGGGAAACAAAATATTTAAAAATATCTGCACGCATGGGTTTTTTATAAGTTATCTTTACGCTTAAGTATGCACGTGAAACCCATTCGACACAAAATCACGCACTGGGAAAGCTGGGACTGGCGTATAAAATACATCCCGATTGTTCCCGTTTGGGTTTATAACTGCATTCGCGCACGGTCTTGGTGGTTTTTCACGCCATCAAATCCAAAACTGGCGTTCGGCGGATTCGAAGGTGTGACGAAAATGTCGATTTATGAGCATTTGCCGCCCGCAACCTATCCAAAAACAGTAGGCGTGAAGGCGAATATTCCATTCAGTGAGCTGGAACAGACAGTTTCCGAAACTTTTCAGTATCCGTTCGCTGTAAAACCCGACGTGGGCCGGATGGGTTACATGTTCCGGATCATCAGCAACGCGGCACAGCTACGACTTTATCATGAGGCGATGCCGGTAAACTACGTGGTGCAGGAATTTGTGACCTATCCGCTGGAGGTGAGTGTCTTCTATTATCGCTTTCCTGATGAGGCAAAAGGGACCGTTACCGGTTTTGTTCGGAAAGAATTCCTCGAAGTGGTAGGTGACGGCACTTCGACATTGGATGAACTGATGACAGCGTGTCCGAAGTTACGCTTCAGACTTCCAGAAATGCGGGCAAAACACGCAGACAGACTGCATTTTGTGTTAAAAAATGGCGAACGCATCTGCATGAGCCATGCGCTGAACCTGAGTCGGGGATGCTCCCTTAAAAGTCTCGATGAGGAGATTGATGCCCGTCTGGTCTCCATTTTTGATGAGATCAGTTCGTATTCCGACACCCTTTATTATGGCCGTTATGATATCAAATGTGCTTCGATCGAAGACTTAAAGCAGGGTAAAAATTTTTCAATCCTTGAATACAACGGATGCGGTGCCGAGCCTCATCACGTCTATGGAAATGGTAATACACTTTTTACAGCCTGCCGCATCCTCGCGCGTCACTGGAACATTCTTTATCAAATTTCAAAAGAACAACGAAAACGCGGTGTGCGCTACTATAGGTTTAATCAAGGTTGGAAAACTATGAGGAACTGCAGAAAATATTTCCATGAACTGAAAAAAATCGATGCCAATTTCCCGGAATTTTGATAACAAACCCCATTTCTGGGAGTTAATTCGTGCCAACTTTGGATTTCTTACGCCCGAAAAAATTCTTTATTTGATAACATTTATCAGCAATTGGTCGTGATTTGGCAGAATTTGAGTTCTGTCACTTGTGTACTAATTAAAAATGAGTACTTTAGCTGCCCGTTATTTCACCCTGGTCATCATACGCGGCGTTTTTCGGTTTTTAATGATAAATGAACAAGGACAATTAGTCGAGATTCCCGCAGTATCGCCGCTATACAGCCAACCCATACCTGCACATTTACCGCTGAAAGAGAAACTTTACGCCAGTGCTAAGCCTTACGCGTATTCGCTGTTCGATGGATTTTTAGTGGGAGCACATTCCGGTTTCGGGAATTTCCGGCTTGGCCAGCGCAAGGGCATAAATGTCGGTGGCAAAAAAGAACCGCTGTATGTCATTGGAATCGATAAAGAGGAAAACCGTGTCTTTGTAGGCGAAGGAGCCGAGCACCCGGGCCTTTGGACGGAGGTTATTGAATTGGATACGCCGCCCTCGGGACAAAATGCTTTTAAAACTAACACCACAGATTCCGCATTCCACGTTCTGGTCTCATCGCCCTTCCTACAGGAAACTGTGGAAGCTGATCTTTATATTTTTCCTGATGCCGTTTTCCTTAAGGGCAAAGCGCCCTTTCCGCTGACTGTGACCGATGAGAACGTTACGGTAGAGTACTCAAATAAAATTTACACTTTTAATAAAAAATAAAATTTTAATCGATTATGAAGCTTAAATTATCCTTTCTGGTAAGTTTGTTTTCATTCTTACTTCATGCCCAAAGCGCACCGGCGTACTACAATTCGGTGAACTTTAACAAAACTGGTAACGCTTTGAAAAGTGACCTGACAAACCTTATTACTGCGACACATACCAAAGTAATTTCCTACAGTGAGCTGCAGACTTTAATGAAAACTAGCGATGTGGATCCGGCAGTTCCGGGCAACCTGTTGCTGATCTACGGATCTCAGGCTTCTGGAACGCACCAGAGAAGCCGCCCGGTAGGCGGAACCTGGAACCGTGAACACGTTTATGCCAAATCTAAAGGTACACCCAACCTAGGAACTTCCGGTCCGGGCGCTGATGGTCATCACCTCAGACCGGCAGACAACACACTGAACAGTACACGTGGCAGCCTTTTGTTTGATGATGGGACGGGTGCAACTGCTTACAAGACATCACGCGGTGGCTGGTACCCTGGTGACGAGTGGAAGGGCGACGTAGCCAGAATCCTGATGTACATGTATGTTCGTTATGAAGGCCGTTGCCTGCCGCTGAACATCACCATGAAACCAAACACGTATTCATCAGATTTTCCCGATATTCTGCTAAAGTGGAATGTGGAAGATCCTGTTTCGCCTTTTGAAATTCAACGCAACAATGTGGTAGCTGCAACACAGAAAAACAGAAACCCGTTCATCGATAACCCATATCTGGCAACAGTGATCTGGGGTGGACCCGAGGCACAGAACAACTGGCCGGACACCTTCAGTGGCGGTACAGAGGGCGACACAGAAGCACCGACTATCCCGACCAATCTTGCGGTTACTGCAAAAACTTCCACGAGTGTTTCATTAGCCTGGACAGCTTCTACCGATAATTTTGCAGTGGGCAGCTACCAGGTGTACGCAGACAACGTCCTGAAAGCTACTGTATTCAATCCCTTGGCTACCGTCACAGGTCTGAACCCATCAACAACTTACACATTCCATATTGTAGCTAAAGACAGCAGTGGCAACGCCTCTGCAAACAGTGCCTCCGTACAGGCTACGACGGAAGCGGGCAGCACAGGTTCAGGTACAGGCTGTGGAACAGAAGACTTTGAAAATATGCCGGCTGCATCATCATCCTATGCCGAAAGAACGTGGAGCAATAAAGCAATCGTTTGGACGGCTACTAATGCACGTACAGATGCACAGATCAGCATTGACGGTTCCAGCCGTGCCATCTGCATCCGTAAAGGCAGTCTGAAATCAAGCATCATTTCCGGTGGTATCGGTTCGCTTTCAGTGAAAACTTACCTGCCGTTCAGCGATTCGGACGGCAGCTATACCTTAAAGATCAACGGCGTAGTGAAAGGTCAGATTCCGTATTCTAAAACCGCGAAAACCACAACCATCGAGAACATTAACGTTGAAGGTGACTTTACCATCGAGCTTATCGATGATGTGACGAGCAACCGCGTATCGTTTGATGACCTTAGCTGGTCTTGCTATGCGGCGATGGGTACAGATTCGCAAACATTGGCGCCAAAGAAAATCACACTATATCCGAACCCTTCAGGCACTCAGAATGTATTCATCAGTGGCCTTACAGCGACGGAAACCGTGAAAATCTACAGCGTTTCAGGACAGCTGGTGCAGACATTTACCAATGTGGCGAACAATGCGCAGCTTTCGCTTAAGAATTTGCCGAAAGGTTTATATTTCGTAACTACAGGCACACAGTCAGCGAAACTGATTATCAAATAATCTCAATGGCTTATAAAGACGCGGATCATTTTTGTTCCGCGTTTTTTTTTGTTCTTTTTTGGGAGCAACACATTTATTTCATCTCTTCACAGGCGTACCCGTCTTCTGCTGTATCCCCGTACTCGGCCTGCGCCTCGCACGGGGGATGCCGCGTCAGCCGGGGCTAGGTACACGGCCGCTTTTTCCTCGGCAATGTTTTTGTGGCGCCTGTTTAAATTCTATTTGAAAAACCTTAAGACCTATTTGGCAAAATAGTTGTTGCGGTGTAGCGTATTGAAAATCAACTACGTGTAACATTAAAAAATAAAAAAGATGAAAAAGTCACTTTTAGCAATCGCATGCGCTGTAGTACTCACAGCGTGCAAAAAGAACGAAACGACCACCAACGAAATGTCCACGGACAGCGCTGAGATGAGCATGCCGGCCGATTCAGCAATGATGGGCGATTCCGCCACGGTCTCCGGTAACACAATGCAGAGCGCTACCCTCAATGATCAGGACAGAAACTTCGCAATGGAAGCCGCAAAAAGCGGCATGACGGAAGTAATGCATGGCCAGGCCGCCACCACGAACGGAACCAATGCGAAAGTAAAAAGTTTTGGCGAAATGATGGTTCGTGACCATACCAAAGCCAACGACGAACTGAAAAGTCTCGCAACAGCCGCAGGTCTTACATTGCCCACCGCACCTGATGCATCACAGCAGCGGATGCACGATGACTTGAAGGCGAAGACAGGTGCTGATTTTGACAAAGCTTTTGCTGAAATGATGGTGACTGATCATCAGAAAGCAGTAGATCTTTTCAAAAAACAGTCCGCAGATGGCAGTGATCCTGCATTGAAACAGTTCGCAGACAAAACATTGCCAACGCTGGAGCAGCATTTGGCACAGTCGAAGGAACTTCGTGATGCTTTAAAGTAATATTCCTGCTTTATATTACCAGAATCCCGCCGGCTCAGCCGGCGGGATATTTTAATAATCAAAATTTATAACTATGTAGCTAGTTTCGGTTTTTCAGCGTTACATAGCCCGAAAGTATCCTTCCGTCTGAAACCGTGATATAATACCAGTAATTTCCTGTGGGAAGGTTTCTGCCCGAATGCTGCCCGTTCCAGCTGAAATTGTCTTTCACTTTTTGGTCCAGAACCACGGTTCCCAAGCGATCAAGTACACGAACATGGCTGTCCGGATACTTTTCGAGACCTTCAATCGTCCAGTTATCATTGACACCATCACCGTTAGGCGTGAAGATATTGTTCACTTTAAAAATGGTAAACTCTTTTTCAGCTACCGCACAGGGCTCAGACCCGCTTCTGACATAAGCTTTATGCGTACCGACGGCGACGTTGTAAAAAATATTCTGGTTCTGCCAGGAGGTGCCGTCAACCGAATATTCCAGCGTACCGCTTCCGATAGCTAAAATCTGAACTGTGGAATTCTCTATTTTAATTTGTGTGATAATTGGCGGTTCAGTTTTCTTCACTGCGATGGTTTTTGTTGTGCTGCAACCGACTTTATTAGTGACCGTTACAGTATATAAACCGTTTTCTGAAGCATTCACTGTCTTCGAGGTACCGATGACATTACCATTAAGTGTCCATCGGAAAGTGGAACCCGCTGGCTGCGCCCCGGCATTGAGTTCTACAAAACTGTCCGGACAGTATTCTGCTGCAGCAGGAACATTGACAATCGGTGACGCATTGACCTGAATACGAAGTTTTACCCGCGCAGAACAGCCGGTTGCTGATTTTATTTCCACTTCATAAACATTCAAACCAGTCTGCAGCACAGCCTGCGCAGGATCTGTAATCTGAGTGTTGGCACTGTTGAAATATAAATAACTGTAAGAACCGGAATTTGGGACGAGATCCTGTTGAAACTGCGTAAGGTTTACCACTTTAGTTCCGTTTTCATCTGAACATATTGCGCTCGCTGTATGATCGACCGCTGGGATGTTCGTTATCACGAGGGACACAGATACGCCAAGTCTTGCAACACTCTCGCAGCCGTTCATGGTCTGGGTAGCGTAGTAAGTCGTGCCATTCTGCAACATTGTATTACTTGCCAACGGTGTGGTTGACGTTAAACTGGCATACCACTTTACTGCGGAGCCGGTGCTTTGCAGATCTGAAACTTTCGCCTGCTGACTCACACAGAAAACTTGCGCATTCAGACCGGTCGGCGCAGCTGTTGCGAATATTTTAACCTGAACCGGCGTACGTTCACTTTCACACCCATTCAGGGTCTGGGTTGCGTAATATGTGCTTTCGGTGAGTGGAGTAGCAGAAGCGAGATTTGTGGATGAAGTTGCACCTGCATACCATTTCACACCAGCACCGGTTGCAGCCAGGCTTGCCACAGTGGGATTTTCCTGTATGCAAAAATTTTGAACTGCACTTACAATCGGTTTCGGAGTGGGATTTATAAAGGTGTTAATTACAGCATTTGAGGTGACTGACACACAGCCTAAAGTATTTTTAGTCCTGATCGCATAATTACCGGCCGTCAAACCGCTGAAAATATTAGAAGACTGCCAGTTTAAACCGCCATCGATGCTGTACTGGGACGCAAGTTCATTTACAGTGATTTCTCCAAACGCATTCGTACAGTCAATCTGTCGCAGCGTTGCCGTTGGTTTAACCGGTGTATCGGTCGGAACATTTATCATCACAGCTACCGCACCGGACTCACAACCCGTGCTGTTGCGCACCTTAATAAAGTGCGTGCCGGCGGATAGTGGTGCCGACACCGGATTTGATGTGTATGTAATTCCATTATCAAAACTATATTGATGTTCTGTAGACGTTATGCTGATTATACCAAACGGGTTAACGCATGTTGATGGCTGTGCTACAGTGAAAAGCGGCAGAGCGGGTGCATTTGGCGCTGCGTCCACGCTAGCTGTTGTGGCGGGTGACGGACATCCGGTCGCGGAAAGTTTTATGCGTACATTATACATTCCGGGTGCGAGATCAGCCGAGGAATTCGTAACCCAGGTCAGGCCATCGTCATAGCTATACAGCGACGCCGCCGAGATAACCGCCACCGAACCGGTAACGGCACTGCATCCCGCCGGAGCGCTCACACTGAGCTGCGGTGCTGCGGGAGTAACAGGTTGCGGCAGGATCGTAACTGTTTCCGCCAGCGAAAAGCATCCCGCCGCATCTTTTATCATGATCATATAGGTGCCCGCACCCAGACCGGTTTTCGTATTTGAATTGCTGTACGTAATCCCGTTGTCAAAGCTGTACAACGCAGCCGGCGACGTAATGGTGATAGAACCCAACGCACTTGTACAGTCTGGTTGTTTTGCAACATAAACAGGAGCCGGAAGTGGCGCCGGTGCACTCACCGTCGCGGTGGTGACAAGTGAAATGCAGCCTGAAGTATTTTTAATTTTAATCTTATAAATCCCCGGTTCAAGACCTGATTTGGTATTGGAATATACAAATGTAAGTCCGTCGTCAAAACTGTAAGTTGCAGCCGATGTAGTAACCGTGATCGAACCCGTTGCCACACTGCATGTTGGCTGTTGTACCGTAACCGTTGGTGCTGGCGCTGCCTGACCGGAATCGAGCGTGACCGAAAGCGAAACCGATTCACATGAATATGAATTAGTCTTTAAGCGGATGATATACGTTCCGGCACCTATGTTTTTCTTTACTGGATTGGTCGACCAACTCGCGCCGTCATTAAATGTAAAACTTGTTCCGGGCGAGGTGATCGTGATGCTGCCATCAGTAGTTCCGCACGAGCTGGGCTGTGTGACCGTCACAATAGGTGCTGCAGGAACCGTAGGCGCAGAATTGATATAAACATAGGCTGACTGTGACACGCAACCCAGATTATTCTTAACCAATAAATAATAGGTTCCCGAAGCTAAGTCTTTTTTCACGGGATTTGTCGTCCATGTGGCACCATTGTCAAAACTGTACTGGTCTGCAACCGTGGTGATATAAATAGTGCCTTTTGGGCTGTCACAGGTTGGGTTTATTCTTGTATAGCTTGGCTGATTGAGGTAGAATTTGCTGATAGTAGCACTAGTGGAAGTAGAAATACAGCCCGCGGCATTTTTGATTTTTATCTGATAATAACCTGGTGTCGGGTTTAGCAGGACAGGACTGTTAACCCAGGTAGTGCCGTTGTCAAAAGAATATTGTGCAGCCTGAGAAACCACCGTGATACTTCCTGCATTGGTACAGGTAGGCTGAACTGTATTCACGAATGGTGATGGCAGGTTGTAACTTCTGATATTCACATACATGTCATAGGGATTGGAAGTACAATTCTGTGCATTTTTGATGACAACATTATAGTAACCGCTTGTCAAATCCTTTTTTTCGTTGGAAGTGCCCCAAGTTGTCCCGCCGTCAAAGCTGTACAATGCTGCCGGTGTCATTATTTTAATACTGCCTTGTACCATACAGGTTGGCTGTATAATTATCACATCCGGTTTGGGCAGATAATATCTCTGCATTTGAACAGAGTTAAAGTTAGATTTGCAGCCTTGTGCGTTTTCAATTACAATTTGATAACTGCCGTCTGCCAGATTGGTGAAAACCGGATTCGTACTCCAGGTACTGCCGCCGTTTACGCTGTATTTTGCTGCCGGTGTTGTGACTGTAATTGTTCCGCCTACACCACAGGTGGGCTGTGTTGACGTAAATGTAGGTTTAGGCAGTAAAAACTGCTTGATTTGTACCGTTGTACTGGTAGATTCACAGGTCGCATTACGAACCTTAACATAGTAATAGCTGTCTTGAGTAAGGTTTGTTCTGGTATTTGATGTTGTCCACGTATATCCGTTGTCGACGCTGTATTCCGCCGCGGGAGTCGTTATAGTAATACTTCCCGGCGTGCCGCAGGTTGGCTGCACAACATTTACAGCAGGACTTGCCAGGTGTGTAGAGTCTAGATCTACATAAATATAATCTGATTTGCAGCCCGCGCTTCTCGTCACCAGAATATAGGTTTTCTGTGGAAGATTATTATAAAATGTATTGGTAGTCCACGTAGCGCCACCATCGATACTGTAAAAATCGGCGGTGGACGTGAAACGTATGCTGCCCACATTCCCGCAGCTGGGATTGGTTGCAACATAGGTAGGCGCGGCCAGATAAGCCGTATTCATAAAGACACTCACACTACTTGAAACACAGTTGAGTGAGTTTTTTATCGCCACCTGATAGCTGTAACCCGTCAGATTGTTGAAGACATTGGAGGCAGACCATGTGTACCCGCCATCGATGCTGTACATACTTGCCGGCGTATTTACGGTGATGGAACCTTTGACGCTGCACGTGGGCTGAACCACGGTGATGTCCGGTTCTGCAATTCTGGGAGCCGAAAGCGTAACGTAGGTTGACTGCGATTTACAACCCAGCGCATTTTTCACCTGTATCTGATAACTTCCCGACGGAAGTGTTTTCGTGTTGACTGTCGTCCACGTAGCCCCGCCGTCAAAACTGTAAAAATCGGAAACGGAATTGATTGTGATCCTTCCGTCAACGCCACAGGTTGGTGCTTCAATGCTGTAAAACGGGGTGGGAAGAGTCGGCTCATTAAGGGTTACATAGGAAATTTGCGAAAGGCAGCCCGCCGCATTTTTGATTCGTAATTTATAATTGCCGGGAGGCAGATCCTTAAGGTTACTGGTACTCCATGTCACGCCACCGTCGAAGCTGTACATATCTGCTGCAGTGCTGATGTAGATAGATCCGTCCACACCACATTCGGGGTTGATAACACTGTACTGCGGACTCATGTTCTGGTACGCCTGAATATTGATGTACTGAAAATATGCTGAAGTACAGCCGAGGCTATTTCTAATACCAATCGAAAATGTCCCAGACGTGATATTGTTTAATGTGTTACTGGTAACCCAGGTTTGCCCGCCGTCAAAAGTGTAGAAATCTGACGGTGTTGTGATAGTGATTGAGCCTGTCTCCGTACAGGCAGGATTAATCAATACGTATTCCGGATTGCCGAGCGTGTTACTCGAAATCAAAACATCACGTGGATTGGAAATACATCCCGACACATCTTTGGTCCGCACAGTATACAGACCCGGTGATAAACCGGTCGCCACGGAACTTGTTCCCCAAGTGGTTCCGTTATCAAAACTGTAATACGCCGCAGGCGTGCTTACCGTAATCGTACCGGAGTCACCGCAAAACTTCGGCTGTTCGGTATTGCAGTTTGGGTAAGCCGTCAGAACGGGATTAATGGTGACACTTTGGGCATAAGAAGTACAGCCTGCAAGTGTTTTTATTACCACTTTATAGGTTCCCGGATACAGATTGTTGCGTAAGGGATTGGTCGACCAAGTCTGGCCGTCATCAAAACTGTATTGGGACGCAGGTGAAATTACCTTGATGCTTCCTGTAGAAATGAAGCAGGATGGATGCGTAACGTCTAATGTGGGCATTACGGCCGTCACGGTGGGTTCTATCGACACACTTGCCGTACTTGCACAGCCAAAACTGTCAGTTACAGTCACCGAATAGATTCCGGTAGCGTTCACGGTAATGTTTTGCGTTGTCTCTCCCGTAGACCATAGATAGGATGCACCCGGGGTCGCTTTCAGTTCGGTACTTCCCGCGCAGACATTTAATATGCCAGTAATTCCTGCTGTCGGATTTTTAAGCTCAAGCTGAACCGGAATGATTTTAAAACAGGCTGCACTTTTCGAAACGCGGACATATATTGTAGCGGAAGGCGACGGATAGGCCGTGTGTGTCGTGATTGCTCCTGTATTGTTAAATGCTGCAGCATAGTCTGCAAAATACTGAAATGTAAGGCCGGCTGTGGATGGTACGATGAGCCCGTCGAAATCTGTAAGGTTAAACGTTTCCGTCCCGTCATGCCCAATATCACATTTCGAAATTTTCGCGGTTTGCACGGCAATGTCACAACCCGCTGAACAGTTTAGAAAACTGATGTCCCAACCAGGATTCGCATCATAGTCGGTGGCGGAACCGAAAATAGCGGTATTACCGCCAGATACGCCACATCCGCTGCCCCCACCACCGGGAGCCACATCGAAATCCGCTGTTACGCTTACATTATAGTTACTACTGCTGATGTTGGGGAAATTCTGTGGAAGTAGGGTAAAACAGAACTTTTGGTTTACCGTATCAAGCGTTGCAGGTGTGGTACTGGTGAAAACCACGCTGCCGCTGGCGTCATGAAGTTTTAGCATTAATGTTTTTAGTGTTGCCGCTACACCACCGGAATTGGGTAATGTATAACTTCCGCAAACTGATAACGGCAGGGAAGGGCAGATGCTGTACAATGGCTCGGTCTCTACGGAACCCACGAAGTTTTCATTCGATTGCAGCATGCAGATATCGTCAACATACGCGTATCCGAAATGGCCGCCTAAACCACATCTTGACGCCATAAATTCTACCGTAAATTCTTCGTTATTGGGTATCGAAGAGATATCCAGTATTCCCGACTGCCATTTGTCGGTATAAAGGGTTACATAGCCGTATCCGCCCGACGGCACTTTAGTGAATATACAGTTTTTTTCGTCACCCACGAGACAGAACTCACTCACTACGACGCCGTTTTTATTGATGATCCGAGCCTTGAAAAAAGCCTGATTATCGGTATGGCTGTTATCGTAAACCGACTGCAGAACGGCTTTATAATTAAATTTCAGCTGGTTTTCGTTATTGGTTTTGAATCTTTTACCCTGAACGATGGACCCGTATGTCCCCGAGTTGGTGTAGTTTATCTTTAATGCGTACTGATCAAAGGCTTTGATATTGCCCATAAACTCGTCGATCAGGTTCGAAGGCACCGAAGTAGCCATCAAATCGGTATTTCCCGGTTTATATTGTGGAATACCCGAATCAGCGGAATTTGATATTGATTGGCATTGTGTTGGCCCGGGCGGTTGCCCGATGGTATAGAGGAAATTTTTAATAAAACCGGCACCACTTACGGTTTCAATCTGTTCGAAACCGCCGTTTGTACACATTTCCACCGCTGTTTGCGTGCTTTTGTGCAAGTGAGATTGTTCAAGCTCTACACGCTGCTGGCGCTCTCTCAGAAGTCGGTCACGGGTAGCTTTGTCTTTTACAATTTTACCGCTGGAATCCTCTATGATGCCCTGCTGTAGATAACTGAGGTCTTCGGCGGTGCGGTTTTGTGAATAGAAAAAATTTAAAAAAAGGAAAAAAATGAACAGGTAAAATTGTTTCATCCGCAGATTAAAATATGTTAAAATATTGTAAAAGAATTGTAAAAAATCTTAAAATTCCTGGCGCCAAATATAAATAAATTACTGAAACAGCCACATGCGTGAAGTCATTAAATAAAAATTAATACAGAAAGATAATTTATGATGAGAGAGCACAGTCATGCACAGGAAATTCGACGTCCCGCGAAGCTGCACTTTTTCTAATCCATTTGTTTAGTTTATTTTTGCAACCATTCAAATTTTAAATTTAATTATGGAAATTATTCAAAGCGTTCTCGATTTCTTTCTGAACCTCGACAAACATCTGTTCACCATGATCGTTGATTACGGCTTGTGGATTTACCTCATTCTTTTTCTGATTATTTTCGTGGAAACCGGTCTTGTGGTAATGCCTTTTCTGCCGGGAGACTCGCTGCTGTTCGCTGCGGGAACATTTTGTGCGGGCGTCACTGGTGCGTCGGGCGAGGTGGCCAGCCTTAATTTATGGCTGGTACTCGGACTTCTGTTTATAGCCGCTGTTTTGGGTGATTCGTTGAATTATTATTTCGGTAAAAATATCGGACTCAGAATTCTGGGCTGGAAGATTGGTGAAAAACAGCTGGTGAATCCGAAATATATTGCACAGACTCAGGCGTTCTATGAGAAAAACGGACCCAAGACCATTATCATTGCACGGTTTGTCCCTATTGTAAGAACTTTTGCGCCTTTCGTTGCAGGTATCGGTTCGATGAACTATAAGACATTCATTAAATACAATATTATCGGTGGCTTTGTGTGGGTTTTCGGACTTACGTTGCTTGGCTATTTCTTTGGTAACATGCCGATCGTGCAGGAAAATTTCGAAACTGTAATTATCGGAATCATCGTCATTTCAATCTTACCGATGATCTGGGAATTCATCAGTACAAAACTCAAAAAAAATAAAGCGGAGTAGAATCTTTCGGTTTGTTGATATTGCCACGATTGTTCGTGGCATTTCTTGTTTTCAGAAATTACCGGAAATCCATATAAAAATCTTTCGCTTGCGCGATTTTGCTTAATTTTGCGTACTTAATTTTCTTAACATTCTCGCATTAAATCTCACTGCAATGATTGATAAAAATTTCTACCTTGAAAATCTCACCGCCTTCGATACGTTGATTGAAACCGACAGAATCGAAGCTGAAAAAGCGATATTTAAGGTGTACTGTATCCTGCAGCGCGATAAATATTGGTTGCATAACGTGGCTACGCCGGAAGAAATTGACAGCGAGGACGCGGAACTTCTGGAAGAAACCGAGGCAGAACTCAATGCTTTGGAAGAACAGTACGGCTTCCGTTTTGCGTATTTTCATCAGTTGGTGATGGAGGAAATGCAGAAAGGCGAATCCGGTAATATGGCCGAAACAGTTGCTGAAAACGAGCTGCACGGTCTTTCGGACGAAAATTTGGATGGTGTGGAAGAGGACGAAGATTTTGATTTTTACACTGAAGATGAATTTGAAGATGAACCTGCCGACCATATGGGCGATTTTAGCGATGAAGAACTGAATTTGGTTGTAGATTATGTGCTGAACAGTGCCAAGCAGAAATTCGATTATGACGGGTTTTTGTCCTCGTTTCAGGAAGTGCCGACTGAGTTTCTGGATGATCACGTACTCTTATACATCATCGCGCGCAAGGCTTATGGTGAGCCCGAAGAAGACATTGCTGAAGCGTTGCTGGAATCTTTTGAGAGTAATGGTTTTGAGGTTGAGGTTGCAGACTTGTTGAATTTAACTGAAACTTTTGGTAAAAAATTAGGGAAAGAAATTCTGGCTTTCGGCATCGCGATGGACAGTTTGCAACAGGGCACGCATCCGGTAGATGTGGTGGCGCATATTTCTGATATTATTTAAGTTTTAAAAGGAAATTTAATTTAATTTAAACTTTCCGCTTTTAATTAATAGCCTAAATTCATTTACTCCAGTAAATTTACCGGCACCTTCACCAGCTTTCTCAGGATGTTCCGGAATTCGATTATTTCTATTGGTTTTAAATCTTTTTTTGCAATGATGATGGCCGAAAGACTGTTCTGATAGATGATAAACCAGTCGCGCCTTTCAATGATTTTATAGAGTTTTTCCCATTTTACTTCCATGTAAAACGAATTGCCATGAATTTTGATTGTCTCAGGCAAAAGTTCCATTTCCAGCGGTTCGCAAATCTGGTTACTCGAGTGATACACCGTGTAAATCGTAGTGAAAATGACGATCGGTTGCACCACTACAATCAGACCTAATGTGATGTACTGATAAATAATCGGCAGCGGCAAATCGAAATAGCCCGCATAATAGAAAATGATCCATAAAATCAGCAGCAGCGCAACGCCCAAAATCAGTTTCATTATTGGCCGCTGATAGGTAAGTCCGAATATAAGTTTTGCATATTGCTTAAAGGAAACCTGGGTTCTTATTTTCATTTATTGGTCGTGTTTACAAACTTTATTGCACAAAAAAACAGCCTGAGGCTGTTTCTACTCTCGGAATTACTGAGCCTGGCGATCTGAATCCATATTGTTGTACAAATGATTTTCAGATAAAAACGTTATCAGCGCGGCATCTACCATTTCCTTGTTCATACGGTAAAAGTTCTGCGGGTTGTCATAATTTTCGCCGGTGTTGTTGCGGTCCAGAATGACGTCGCAAGAATATTCATTTCCGTTAATTTCAAAAAATATCTCTCTTTTTACCACCTCGGCTTCAGACCGGCTTTCGCCCAGTCTCAGCAGGTTTATTTCATTTTCCTGAATCTCGATTTTCATACTTTTATATTTTTTAATGTTTGTTTAAATTTTCTCCTTTTTACGGTTTCGGTTTCTCATTTTCGAGGATTTTCATTACAATTTTTTCCTCTTTCGTGAGACCCGATTTTCCGTCGTCAACTTCTATAGCATCCAATTCGTCCAGATATTTCCGAATTGTATTGTTCTCGTAAAGATTGATCACCAAAGGATGCACATAATATTTGCGGCAAACGGTGGGCGTATTTCCCAGATTGTCTGCAACCATTTCCAGCGCCTGTTTTACTTTTGATTTGTAGGCTTTATCGCTTTCCGCGGCGCCAATTTCTTTAAAGGCGATCAGCGCATTCACCGTACCCGACCATGTTCTGAAATCCTTTGCCGTAAATTCTTCACCGCTGATTTCCTTGATGTATTCATTCACCATTCCCGAATCGATAGGATGTCTTTTCCCTTCGTCGTCATAATATTGAAATAGTTCTTTCCCCGGAATATCCTTACAGTTCTGTACGGCTTTTGCAAGCTTCTTGTTCCGCAGGTCAATATCATGATAAATCCCTTTTTTACCTTTAAATGAAAAATGAATTTTTTGCCCGCTGATCTCTACATGCTTGTCTTTCAAAGTCGTAATTCCAAAAGAACCGTAAAGTTTCTCGTATACACTGTTACCGATTCTTATATTGGTTCTCTCCATAAGGCTCACCACCACAGCCAGGACTTTTCTTTTTTCTAAATTTTTCAGTGAAAGATCTTTTTCAAGATTAAGCCGGATCTTCGGCAGCGTGTAGCCGAACTGAAGCATCCTGTAAAACTTTGTGTGGTTTCTCAAAGCATTCCAAACTGGATGATAGCGGTACTGCTTGCGTTTTTTCGCATCTATTCCGGTG
>JAEZYN010000125.1 GCA_023419095.1 Bacteroidota bacterium
CTCAGAAAATATCTCGCCGACATGAATCCTGTGGAAGCCATGGAATTTGTAAATAAAAACATCAAAGGAACTTTGAACAACGAAGAATTCCTCATGAGTATGAACAGGTAATTTTTATCTTATTAAATTAAAAAAAGCCGCGCTGAATTAGATCAACGCGGCTTTTATGTAAATATTTTAGCTACTTGATCGAATACTCATACAGGTATTCCACTTCACGGGTATCGTTTCCGCCCACTACTGAAGTAAAAGTAGGGTAGTTTTCACTGTTATACTGGCTGTTATAATTATAATAATTGAAGACGCCATAAGTCCCATAATTGACAAGTACTTCTTGTGAATCATAATTGTTTTCATTTAAGGAAAGTGAACTGCCAAGCATGATACGGATGTATGTGTTTAAAGTGCTATAAGGATTTTTTTTATCATCAAAAGTATATTTTCTTGTTGTCGTTGAGGGACTTGGAGATGTGGTTTGACTAACAGCAGTAGTAACATTTTTGTTTAGATAGGTATATGTAGATGTAGTCGGAGAGGAGCAATTCTGATTTTTGCACTGATTTATCCCTACCATCTGGCCGGACGCGTTGTATGTGTAAGTTACGGTACTGTTCTGGCTCGCATCTTCATACACAGAATTTATCTTTGTCAGTCTGTCGCCTTCATAAACGTAAATCTTTGTATATATGTAAGTTCCATCCGGCTTATAATACAGTGACTTTACGGGCTTTCCGGAGTTTTCATATTCGAAAACTGTGCGTTCCGCTTCACTGTTTATTTCAGTTAACTGACGGTGGTCATTATAACTAAATTTAGTAACTGTAATTAGCGGACTATTACTGAAATATCGATAGTCTTTTGTTGTGATTTTAGTCAGTAATATTCGTTCTTCCATAGGCTTAGGCAATGGTTCGTCCTCACGTTCGGTGCTACAACCTGAAATACAAATAATTGAGATTAAAACAGCTGGTAGAAATTTTTTCATCCTTCTTAAATAAATTTTGACGCAAAACTATCAAATATTAAATACTGCTGAAAAGTGATTTTTGTTAATGTTAAAGATTTATTAAAGTAATCGGCCATTTTTGCTGATGCATTTTATATTGAGTAAATTTGGGTATTAACACTTTTAAAATATTAAAATTATGGCATTCGAATTACCGAAATTAGGCTATGCGTACGACGCTCTGGAACCTACCATTGACGCGAAAACAATGGAAATTCACCATACAAAACATCACCAGGCATATATCGACAACCTGAATAAAGCTATCGAAGGAACTGAACTTGAAGGCAAAACAATCGAGGAGATATGCAAAACTGGGACTGATAAGCCTGCCGTAAGAAACAACGGAGGCGGGCATTTCAACCACACACTATTCTGGGAGATCCTTACACCTGGAGGAAGCAAAGTACCTGTCGGGAATGTGAAAGCGGCATTGGAAGCGTACGGAGGTTTTGAGAAATTCAAAACTGAATTTGCTGAGGCTGCTAAGACAAGATTTGGTTCCGGCTGGGCATGGCTTTGCAAAAGGGAAGACGGCGCCGTGGCGGTTTGCTCTACGCCAAACCAGGACAACCCGCTGATGCCGGTGGTAGATGTACAGGAAACCCCGATATTAGGTCTTGATGTATGGGAACATGCATATTACCTTAATTATCAGAACAGAAGACCAGATTATGTGTCTGCTTTCTTTGAACTGATCAACTGGGATAAAGTGGAAGAGAATTACAACAGGTAATCATCTTTCAGTCTTAAATATAAAAGGTTCCGAAATTTCGGAACCTTTTTTTTTGTTATCGCACCTCGGCACCACTTAAGCCATTCATTTTGAGGCCGTATTTCCACTGCACGTACGCAAAAACTTGGTAGAGCCGGTAATTGAATGTCATCCCATAATTTTCCTGCGGGTTGTATTCTATCGCAGATTCTATGATATTTCTGTAGCGGCCCGAAAAGTAATAGGAGTTCCATTCACTTACCAAAAAAGCATTTTTGCTTTTCAGATAACCTTCGGAATACATTGACATCGGTTTTGCAATAGCATTCAGGAAATAATCGTACTGCGAATCGAGCACATGGATTTCCCACTCGCCGTCTTCATTCTTTTCCGGTTTGATGGTGTTTTCCGTATTTGAAGCCATATTCTGGCGGGTTGTGCAGCCGGAAATCAGCAGAAACCCGAATATGATAAGAATGTATTTCATCTTGTAAAATTTTTAATTAAAGTACAAAAATAAAACCGAAGCCTTCAAGGAAAAGCTTCGGTTTTAATCGGTATGTTCAAAAAAATTATTGCGTTACTTCACGCTGAATTACGGAAACAGCCGGGAAGTGGTCGCTGAAACCGCCTGTGAAACGGTCGCCGTCCCACGAGCGTAAAGGATAACCTTTCCATTGACCTGACGGATTCACCAAATATGATGGTGCATAGATTTCCGCTTTATAAATAGAGTAGGTTTTTGTAAGTTTCTCCGGCGAATACAGGTTTTTCGAAACGATGATCTGGTCAAAAAGATTCGGTGCATCGCGGTACGCTAATGAAGCTACGCCCGCTTTGTACAGCTTGTACATCAGGTTATAATAAGGAGTTTTTTCAGACAGTTGCGAAGGTTCGCCCACAGTTCCCAAATGTTTCTTCAAACTTGGGCTCACAGGATCATCATTAAAGTCACCCATTGCAAATAATTTAATTTCAGGATATTCCGCACGGGCTTTGTCCATTTCTTCTTTCAGTGCTACCGCAGCGGCTGCCCGACGTGCAATCGTAGCTGCCTCGCCGCCGCTTCTTGATGGCCAGTGGTTCAGGAAGATACCCACTTTTTCACCGTCCAGCAAACCCTTTACCACCAAAATGCCGCGGGTGTAAGATCTTCTGCCTTCATCATTAAAGATTTTAATTTCTCTTGAATAGGTTTCAGTTATTTTCAGACGAGATTTTTGGTAAATCAGCGCAATGTCAATACCACGGGCATCATAAGAATTGTAATGTACTATTCCGTAGTTGCTTCTTGCCAGGACAGGTTGTTTAATGATATCCTGCACTACCTGGCGGTTTTCTACTTCCAGTAATCCTACTATAGCAGGGTTGTCATTGGTGTATTGGCGGCCGAGTTCAGAAATTACGCGGGCGATATTGCCAAGTTTTTGATAATACTTTTTTGTATCCCAGTTTTTAGGGCCATTTACAGTGAAGTCGTCAGACAAAATCTGGTGTCGGACTACTTTTTTGCCTATCAGGAGGTTATCGCTCCATTCACCTTTGTAATCTTCTGTCACTTCTAAATATTTCAATGAATCGAGCGGAACACTGCGATGAAATGCAGGATTGTGAACGTCTTTGGTGCCATCAATATAATCTGCGGACGGAATGGTGTCCCACAGGTTTTCAACGTTCATGAAGGCGACTGCCGCACGCTGAACTTTTCTTTGCTGGCCAAAAACTAAGGTTGTGCTGATAACAGCGAATAAAATAAGGAGTTTTTTCATTTTAGAAAATCATAAATATAAGGGCTGTAAAAGTAGTAATAATTTTTATGCCGACAGACGGTAGGTTGTTCAAAACCTAACCAATGTCATGTTTTTCCGTATGATATTCAGCTATAATGATTATCCGCAAAAAATCATGCGCTGGCGCGAGAATAAAGTGTTAAAAATGTTTAAGTTAAGAAAAATTAAGTTTAAATTTGTCACCCCTTAAAAAACTCTTATCAATAAGGGAAATAAATAATTAGTTATGATAAAAAAGTTATCCTTAATCTCATTGTTTACGTTGCTTCCGGCTTCTTTTTACTTTGCGCAAACTACCGTATATGCGTACATAAAAGATGCAGAAGGCAAGCCAGTTGAGAACGCTCAGGTGGATCTGGGTGAATCATCAAGTTCAGTTACTGCCGACAAGATCGGATACTTTCAGTTTGTGGATTTGCAGCCGGGTCAGTACCAGATTACTGTGTCAAAACAAAGTTTTGACCCGAAAATTATTGAATTTGACGTAGCTGAAAACGAAAAGAGAAAAGATTTGGGTGTTATCAGTCTGTCTTTATCCACCATATCTACAGCAGGTGTGATGGTGATAGATGATTCTGCGAGTGACGGCGACGAGGGTGGTTCGTCCATGCAGCCTACGATTGGGCTTTTGAACGCCGGGCGTGACGTATTCCAGAGTGTTTCCGCTTTCGAACTCGGGGCTTATTGGTTCCGTCCGCGCGGTGTGGATAATAGATTTGAGGATGTACTGTTCAACGGTGTTTCAATGTCTAAAAATGATGACGGCCGTATCGATTTCAGCAACTGGGGTGGCTTGAACGATGTGACGAGATATCCATATGAATCGGTTGATAATATCACACCATCAGAATATGCATTCGGAAATCTTGGTGGGGTAGTATATTACAACACCCGTGCATCATCTTACAGAAAAGGTGTTTCACTAGCTTATTCGGCTACGAACAGAAGTTATAACAACCGTGCGATGGCAACTTATAACTCAGGATTGCTGAGAAACGGTTGGGCATTTACTTTTTCAGGAAGCAGAAGATGGGCTGAAGAGGGTGTTATCGAAGGAACATACAACGATTCGTATGCTTACTTTGGATCCATCGAAAAAAGATTGGGTGAAAACCATGCGCTGAACCTTACCGCGTTTGGTACACCAACTTACAGAGCGTCAAACAGCCCGAATACACAGGAAGTTTATGATATCATGGGCAAAAACTACAACTCTTACTGGGGTTGGCAAGACGGTGAAAAGAGAAGTTCCCGTGTACGTAAGGTTTTTGAACCTGTTTTCCAATTGGCTCATTATTGGAAGCTCAATGACAAATCAAATTTAAATACTACAGTTTCTTATCAGCAGGGTAGCGACGCGAGAAGTCGTCTCGACTGGTTCCGCGGTGCTGACCCACATCCGCACTACTACAGAAAGTTGCCAAGCTATGGTTTGAACACTGCTGATGAGTACAGAGCAATCGCGCAAATTGACTGGACTGATCTTTACTATCAGAACAGCAATGTGAATCCGGCTTCTTATACCATCGGTGACGAGACTATTACCGGTAGAAGATCAATCTATAGCCTTGTAGAGGATGTGAACGAAGATAAAACGATCAACGTAGTTTCTCATTACGACACAAAACTTCAGGAAAACTGGAAACTGAACATCAACCTGAACTATCAGACCATGACGTCTGACGTTTTCAGAAGAGTAAAAGACCTTCTGGGCGGCGATTTCGCCTTTAACAGAAATGCTTTTGACGGTGATGCTTTCTACAACATTGATGATCCGAACTACATCGTGAGAGTTGGTGACCGTACACAATATTCGTATGAGCTTTTCAGAGATACTTACGGCTTGAATGTAAGTACAGAAGTAGATTTCCCCAAATGGAACGTAATGGCTTCCATCTTCTCATCTTACTCTGAATCTCAGAGAGACGGGAAATACCGAAGCGCAAGATATGCGAACAACTCGCGGGGCAAAAGCGATATTTTCAGTTCATTTGATGCAGGGGTGAAAGGTAAAGTAACTTATAAAATCAACGGAAAAAACTTCCTTGTTTATAACGGAGCTTATTTCAGCATCGCACCTACACTGAACGAAATCTATATCAACCCTCGCGCAGTAGACTTCCTTACACCGGGTGTTGACAGCCAAATCATTAACTCTAATGATTTAAGTTACATCTTAAGAGGCCAAATTCTTAAAGTAAGACTTTCAGGGTATTATACCACGATCAGCAACGGAACAGAAATCTCCCGTTATTATGCAGATGTGGAATCCGGTTCAGGCTCGTCTTTGAGTACGCTGGTAAACGAAGCCATGAGCGATGTAGACAAGCGTTATATGGGTGCTGAGTTGGGTCTGGATGTGAAGATTACCCCAACCCTTAACGCAAACCTTGTAGGAAGCTGGGGAGATTATGAGTACACCAACAATCCTTCAGTATCTACTTTTGATGATTTAAATAGATTCAGAGGTGAAGATTACTGGAAAGGAAAAGCGAATGTAAAAGGTTATAAAGTTGCAGGAACGCCGCAGAAAGCTTTCTCTGCTGGTTTAAGATACAATTCACCAAAATTCTGGTGGGTAGGTGTTACCGGAAATTATCTGATGGATCAATATCTTGATTTTTCAGCTTTGAACAAAACGCCAAGACTTTATTATAACCCTGTTACTGGTGATAACTATGAAGCTGCAACGCCGGAAGTTATTGCTTCACTTACCGCACAGAAAAAATTCGACGATCAGTTTATGCTGAATGCCAATGCAGGAAAATCTTTCCTTTTGGGTAAATACAGACTTGGGGTAAGTCTTAGTGTAAATAACATTCTCAACAACAGAAACTATGTAACAGGCGGTTTCGAGCAGGGTAGAAATGTGAATTTCGAAGATGCTATCGCCGATGCGCAGCGTGCTACACCTTACTTTGGTCCAAAACTTTGGTATGACCGTGGAACACAGTATTTTGCTAACGTATATTTAAGATTCTAAAATAAAACAGAAAAACATTATGAAAAATTATCTTTCATTTTTTAAGATATTATTTGTCATCATGGCATCCTTTGTGGTCTCGGGATGTGTACATGATGATAAGTACACCGACCCTGACCTTACTGGGTACGGCTGCGCTGAACTGGTGAAAACCAAAACGCTGCAGGAAGTTAAAGCGCTTTATACCAACCAAACCTACGTTTTCCCGGAAAACTCTACAGATGTGATTGAAGGTTACGTTTCTTCTTCTGACGAAACAGGTAACATTTACAAAACCATCTATATTCAGGATGCGCGGGAAAATCCTACACAGGGTTTTGTGATCAGCGTAGATGCAGTAAGTACGTATACAAGATTCCCGCAGGGATCTAAGATATATATCAAACTTAACGGACTTGCACTGGGAACGTACGGTGGCTTGGTACAGTTAGGCGTTAAAGACATGGCGCCGGGAGCTTCAGCTAACGGTGTAGCACGTATCCCTGAAAAAATGGTAGCAACGCATATCTTCAAATCTTGTGAAGAAGCAAAACCAATCGTACCTAAAACGATGACACTTGCGGAACTGGGAACTGCCAACGACCGTTTCTTAGGCTGTCTGATTCAGATTCCAAATGCAGAATTTGATGCGAAAGTGCTTTGTTCAGTTTTCGCTCCTGCCGGAACAAGCGTTGACCGTCAGTTGAACGACCCAACGACAAGCGTAACGACAAGAGTAGTGAGAAACAGTGGTTTCGCTTCTTTTGCGAACCAAACTCTTCCTGCGGGTAAAGGTACCTTCATCGGTATTCTGAGTAAATTCAACTCAAGCTATCAGTTTTATATCAACAAACTGTCAGACCTGGCAGATATGAAACATTTCCCACGTAAAGACAATATCACCAGCGATCCTTGTGGCATCACGGAATCAGATTACACCATGAAAACGGTTTCTGAAGTGAAGCAACTGTTCAATGGTTCACTTACCCAGATTACTGCTAACCATTTGCTTAAAGCTAAGGTGACTGCTAATGATGAGACAGGTAACCTGTTCAAATATGTATACGTGGAAGATGCTACCGGTGGTATCCGTGTAAACATCAATAAAACCGACCTTTACCGTGATGAGAGATTCAAAGTGGGTAAAGAAGTTTACATCAAACTGAAGGATCTTTATATCGGCAATGTAAACGGTGAACTGCAGATTGGTCAGCCATTTAACGGAAATGCAGGTCAGATCGCGGAAGCAGATGTTTACAAGCATTTCATCGATACGAAAAAACCGGCAACAGCCGTTGTTCCTACTGAACGTACGATCGCGCAGCTTACAAACGAAGATGTAGGTAGATATGTGAAAATTAAGAATGTACAGTTCATCGATGCAGATTTAGGGAAACCTTATGCTTCAGGAACTACTACGAACAGAACTTTGGAAGATTGCACCGGAAGCAAGATTTTCCTTAGAACCAGTAATTTCGCTTCTTTCTCAGGTGTAGAAGTAGACGGCGGTAAGGGCGATATTTACGCGATAGTAAGTAAATTCAATAACGATTATCAGCTTTGGATTCCATTCCTGGTTAATGCAGACTTTGATAATCCAAGATGTGACGGTACCGTTCCGGCGGTTTATACCACAATTTTCAGTGACGGATTTGATACATTAAGTAACTGGACGGCTGTAAACGTGGCCGGCGCTCAGGAATGGGCGATTGCTACGTTCGGTAATCCAAGACCAAGCGCCATCATGGATGGTAACCGTATGCTGAACGAAGACTGGTTGGTTTCTAAGAAAATCGCGATCCCGTCAACCTTCACTGATGCTTACGTATCATTTGAGACCGACGGCCGATTCAACGGAAATCCGTTAGAGCTGTACGTTACCGAAAACTATACAGGCACGGTAGGCACTACTACCTGGACGAAACTGAACCCGGCACTGGATACAGACCTTAACGCATTTTCAGGCTTCGTAGGTTCCGGTAAAGTAAATCTGAAAAACTATCTCAATAAAGAAGTTGTATTTGCCTTCAAATACACATCTGTTGTAGGTGCTTCCACAACATGGGAGGTAGATAACTTCGCAGTGAAAGGAACTAAATAGGTCCACTTCATATATAAAAGAAAAGGGTTGCAATTATTGCAGCCCTTTTTTACTTCCAGAAGCATTTCTGCTTAATTTTCCCTGTTTAAAAATAAAAGGACTTCCGCTTTAAGTCCTTTCATTTTTTAAGCATATTTCGTCTTTATTTAAAAGTGGATTGCACTAAAATCTATTAATATTCAGACGTCCCAATTACATTTAATTTCACCCTAATAAAAAAGATTTAGCCTTAAATAAAAAGAGAGTTCTCCGACGGAAAACTCTCTTCTTTTAAATAATTTTATACCTTAAAAACTCACCTCGTTCATTTCCTTTCCGCGCTGGAAATTCATTGTCCTTTGGTTGCCTTTAAAAGCAATATTTACAATGTTTATCTGTCCCGGAAAAGTACCTAAAAGGATCGTGTTCTTTATCCGTATTGAATTGATTTCTGTTACACCGCCCGTCTCAAAATAAACCCATGTGGATTCCCCGTTTACCTGGCTTCCCGTGAAAGTAAGTGTTTTCGTGCTTCCGTTTACGTAAAGATCAAAATTGTTGTTCACATACTTTTTTACTTCCGCCTCAAATCCAGCCGTGTTTGGGTTGATTTTTATGGCATCGGAGATATGTCGTGTATTCATTTTGGTGGTGAATTTCAGTGTACGGTTTCCTTCCACGTAATCCACCTTCGTCATCGATGAGTAAAAGTCCGCGGACGCGAAACTCATCATTACCGCGAGCAGCAGTAACCCCGTAATATGTAGAATTTTTTTCATTGTTATATGATGTGCAGTTAAGGCTCAAATATGATGCCAATCAGAAGTTTACGTTCACGGTGTACTTATCGTAGAATGCCTTGATGTGCGCCACCGCCTCATCGGCAGTATCCACTATTCTGTAAAGCTGCAGGTCACCTTCAGAAATCATACCTGTTTTAAGAAGCGTATTCTGAAACCACTCCAGCAGGCCGCTCCAAAACTCGGTACCGACAAGTACGATGGGGAATTTCCCGATTTTATTGGTCTGAATAAGGGTGATGGCTTCCGTAAGTTCGTCCAGAGTTCCGAAACCACCCGGCATCACTACAAAACCCTGCGAATACTTTACGAACATGACCTTGCGTACAAAGAAATAATCAAAATCCATATTGAATCCCTTGTCAATATACGGATTGAAATGCTGCTCAAAAGGCAGCTCGATATTCAGCCCGATTGACTTTCCGCCGCGGTTTCGCGCGCCCTTGTTACCGGCTTCCATGATGCCCGGGCCACCACCGGTGATGACGCCGAAACCAATATCGGTGATTTTCTCAGCAATTTCAGTCGCCATTTTATAATAATGGTTCTCCGGAGGTAAACGTGCCGAGCCAAAAATGGAGACGCAGGGACCGATCTTGGCCAGTTTTTCATATCCGTCCACAAATTCAGCCATGATTTTGAAAACCATCCAACTGTCTTTGGTGATGGTTTCGTCCCAGGTTTTTTCGCTGAAAGAGCGCTGCACTTTTTGGTCAATCTCATTTTCGGTACCTGCTGCGGCTCGTGTAGTGCCTTTTCCTCTTTTTATTTTGCTCATTTACGTTTTTATTTAAAATATTTTTCGGCTTCCAGTACCGATTCGGGCCGTCCGACATCGATCAGCGTGGCTTCGTGCTGATATCCGCGGATTTCTTCCGAAAGCATCAGGTCCAGATATTCATCCATAATTGAAAACTTACCCTGCCGTTTTATTTTATTAAATACGTTCGGGTTTACGCAATGAATTCCACTGAAAGCCAACCTTTTAAATCCAGGATCAGGTTCGGATAAACGCTTTTCGCCTGAATCTGTATTCTGCCAGCCGCGCAGCACCATATCTTCATTGAACAAAAGTTTCCGCGAACTTTTCCGGTCTGAGACAGCTAAAGTAACAAAATCATTTTTTGCGTAATGGTAATTTATAAGCTCATTTAAATTAAGATCCGTCAGAATATCGGTATTCATTATGAGGAAATCGCCGGCATTTTCCAGATATTGGCGTGCGAACATAAGTCCGCCGCCAGTTTCGAGGAGTTGCTCACGTTCGTCCGAAATCTCAATTTTAGCACCGAAATAATTATTTAAATTCAAAAAATCTACGATCTGATCACCAAAATGATGCACGTTGATTACAAAATCATTGATACCGAAACTTTGCAGATACTTGATATTACGTTCGAGCAAAGGCACGCCATTCACCTTTGCCAACGCTTTCGGATGCTGGTCTGTGAACGGTTTAAGCCGCGTTCCTTTGCCCGCAGCGAAGAGAAGGGCTTTCATATTTAAGATTGTGGTGCTTCACACAGTTGTGGCTGCTCGTCGTGAATAAGTTTTACAACAGCCTGAGGAAATTTAGCGCGCACAAACTCAGCTGTTTTTTCTGCGCAGTACACCGAGCGATGACGGCCGCCTGTACAGCCAAAATTGATCTGAAGATGCTCAAAACCGCGCTCCAGATAATTATTGATGTTGATTGAGACAATTTCCTGGACAAGCGCAAGAAACTTCGGCATTTCGGTTTTATTTTCGAGAAATTCCTGCACCGGCAGGTCGCAGCCCGTTTGCGGTTTGTATTCGTCGATTCGTCCCGGGTTTAGTATGCCACGGCAATCAAACGTGAAGCCGCCTCCATTGCCGCTGCTGTCTTTCGGTATGCCGCCAATTTTATAGGAAAAGCTGTGAATTTCTATGTTTAAAGCCATATTTTAAATATGTTTGGTTTTTAAATTTATGTGTAAGTTTTTAAGTCCCCTGAATCATTGTCTCAATTTTTTCCTGCGTGCTTTTCGTGTCTAATGCCATCGCAAGCTTTTTAAGTTCCGGAAGCGTTTCCATGATTTCCGATGTTTCGGCAAAGTGGTTCAGGTTTTTAATTCCTTTTGATAAACTGTCCAGAAAGTGCTCTTTCCGCTGCACCAAACCCCGAAAACCATACGCGCCCAAAACCTGAAGATAGCGGATAAGAATGATTGGTTGCAGTGAAACTTTCAATTTTTCTACCGTCTGCACATCATTCCATAAAGAAAAATAGTACTCAATCATTTCAGCCTTGAATTCCGCAGGAAAATCCGCCTTTGCCTGATAAAGAAACGAGACCACATCGTACATCAGCGGACCTTCCATCGCAGATTGGTAATCGATAAAAAAAACTTCATCATTGTTGTTTACCATGATGTTTCGCGCCTGAAAGTCACGGATCATAAGTCCCTGCGGTTGCTGATTTTCAATTTCGGCGGCAAGTTTTTTAAATTCTTTGAGTAGCGTGGTTTTATGGTAAGGAATCTCAAGCACGTCACCGATGAAACTTTTAAAATAAAACAAATCGTTCATCACAGGAAGGTCGTCATACCGCATGTATTCAAAAGTTTTTGAATAGTCAATGCCTAATAACGTACTTTTCTGAAGATGACAAAGTTTCTCGATAGACTGTTTTACAAGCTTTTCAGTTCTTACCGAAAGACCTTCCGCCGCAATTATTTCAGACAGTGTGTTTTTGCCCAAAAATTCCTGCACGTAAATTTCACGGTCCGGTGAAATGGCGAAAATGCGGGGAACATTAAGCTTAAGACTGGAAAATTGGTCCGAAAAATAGAAAAAGCTTTCATTTTCTGCCAAATTGCCGTTGGAGGTTACGATAAATTTCGAGTCACCAACGGTCGCCAGAAAATTCTTTCGCGCGGAACCGCTTTGTGCCAGTAAAACGAAACTGCTGGCGCGTTGGCCAATATATTCTTCGAAAAAAGAGCGCTCTCTGCCGTCATCCATACTTACACAAAGATACTGAAATTAGAATTTTACAAAAGGACTATATTTGCACATGTTCAGTGATTTCCGTCCGGTTTTTAAGATACTTCTGCGTTTTCTGGTGCTTTATGTGCTGCTCGTGCTGGGCTATCAGCTTTATTTAAATATGTATAAAGGCGCAGGCCTCGATCCTGTTTCCGATTGGGTTGCCAGACAAACCATCTTCGTGCAGAATGCGCTGGATTATCCCTCGCAGCTGGTACCGGGAAAACCGGATCAGGAAACATCGTGGTTTTACGTGAGTGGCAGGTATGTTTCCAGGATGGTGGAAGGCTGCAACGCGATTTCTGTGATCATTCTGTTCCTGGCCTTTATCTTTGCGTTTTTCAGAGGGGCAAAAACTTTTCTTTTTGCCTTTGCAGGACTGCTTTTTCTGCACATTGTGAACGTTCTCCGAATTGCGGGACTCAATATACTGCTGGTTGAGATGCCGCAGTATTCTAAAATTGGACACGACTATCTTTTTCCCGCCATAATTTATGGAAGCGTGGTGGTTCTTTGGCTCGTTTGGATTAACAAATTTGCTTTAAAAGAAACTTCGGATGAAAATTCTTAGCTGGTTTTTAGTCCTGGCCGGAGTTGCAGGGCTTGTGGCAGTGCGGATGTTCGAGGAAAACCTTTTTTACGACCCGTTTCTTCAATACTTTAAGTCGGCGTATAAAGATGAAGTTTTCCCGGATTTTGCATGGGGAAATCTTATTCTGGGACACTTTTTCAGGTTTTTGCTGAATCTTATTTTGTCTTTGCTAATTGTACATTACCTGTTCAAAAATGCGCAGTGGACCGCGCAGGCTGCGGCTCTGATGGTGATTGCGTTTGCGGTTACATTCCCGATTTATGTTTATTGCATACATACCCAATTTGAAATCGGTTACCTCTTTTCATTTTATATCAGGAGATTTGTGATTCAGCCGCTGGTTTTATTGTTGATCATTCCCGTTTTCTATTACCGAAAAAAACTGATGCGCACGATTTGATTAAGTATTCACATCGTGTTTATTTACCTGTGCAATCGTTTTTTTATTCCACTCAACTTTTCTTTTGAAACTGTGCTGGCGCACTTTGCACTCCCAGAGTTCACATATCTCGCAGGAAAAAGGTTTGCAGTCATCAAGATGAAAATTAAACTCGACAGTTCGGTCCGTATTCTTGCCAATCAGTTTATATACTTCCTCCATTTCCTGGTGTGCGGTACGCAAATCATAGTACCACGGCAGGGTGAGATGTGCGTCAATGTGCAGCTCGCTGCCATGCTGCTGAATCCGCACATTATGCAGGTCCACCCATTCACGCTGACGGTTTTCGTTCAGGAATTTAGATAATTTTGTCAGCAGTTCTGTATCAGCTTCATCCATTATTCCGCTCAGCGACTTTCGAATGATCTGATATCCGATAAAAATGATGTATCCGCCGAAAAGAAGCGCAACGAGTGCATCGATCCAGTAAACTTTAGTAAAATAGACCAGGACCAAACTCAGCACAACCCCGAGCGTAGTGAAAGTGTCACTTTGCAAATGTTTACCTGAGCTTTGCAGCACGAGTGAGTTTTCCCTGATTCCTTTTCGGTAGGATATATAACCCAGCAGATAATTTATTCCGGCTGTAACTCCCACGATCAATATTCCCCAATCAAGCTTTTTTGGAACATTACCGTGAAGCAAAGAGTCTACGGCTTGAACGATGATAATTATTCCGGCAAAAATGATGAGTCCGCCTTCAATACCCGATGTGACGAATTCTGCTTTGCCATGCCCGTACGGATGACCTGTATCACGCGGTTTGGCTGCTACGTACAGCGAATACAGGCCCAAAAATCCCGCCACAATATTGACGATACTTTCCATCGCGTCCGAAAATACCGCATCTGAATTGGTGAGATGCCATGCCAACAGTTTGGCGATGAAAAGGCCAATCCCGATGAAAGCGACCTGCCGCTGAAAGACGAAATTGCTTTTTGAGCTGCGTTCTGTAGCCATAGTTCGGTGGTATTTAATTATATTGTTTCAAAAGTCTAATAATTAAAAAATGCTCACTTTCAGGTGAGCATTTGTCTTTAAACCAAATCTTGTTTTACGAGATATTCGGCTATCTGCACGGCGTTGGTCGCGGCTCCTTTCCGGAGGTTGTCGGCAACAATCCAAAGGTTCAGCGTGTTCGGTTGTGAACGGTCCCGGCGAATCCGGCCGACGAAAACCTCATCTTTTCCTTCAGCGTAAAGCGGCATCGGATAGATTTTATTCCGTACATCATCCAAAACCGTCACGCCCGGCGTTTCAGAGAGAATATTGCGTATTTCGTCGATGTCAAAATCGTTTTCAAACTCGATGTTCACACTTTCCGAGTGTCCGCCCTGTACCGGAACGCGCACTGCGGTTGCTGTTAGGTTAAAGCTGTTGTCACCCAGAATTTTTTTGGGCTCGGTCATCAGTTTTATTTCTTCTTTTGTATAATCGTCTTCGGCAAATACGTCGCAGTGTGGCAATGCATTTTTAAAGATTTCGTAAGGATACACTTTTGCCGCTTCAGAATTACCCGATATTTCGGCATTGAGCTGATCCACGGCGTTTTTTCCGGTTCCTGTTACAGATTGGTACGTAGAAACGATCACACGTTTAAGACCAAATTTTTTATTTAAAGGATGCAACACCATCACAAGCTGTATCGTGGAGCAGTTTGGGTTCGCGATGATTTTGTCTGATGGCGTAAGTTCCTCTGCATTGATTTCGGGCACGACCAATTTCTTATCAGCATCCATCCTGAATGCGGAAGAATTATCGATAACGGTAGTGCCAGCGGCAGCGAATTTCGGCGCAAACTCCAGCGAAGTGCTTCCACCCGCAGAAAAAAGCGCGATGTGCGGCTGCATATCAATCGCTTCCTGCATGGAGACGACTTCGATGGCTTCATTTTTAAAGAAAATCGTTTTGCCCACAGACTTTTCAGACGCAACCGGAATGAGTTTCGTCACCGGGAAGTTGCGTTCTTCCAAAACCTTCAGCATTACTTCGCCCACCATTCCGGTGGCGCCTACAAGGGCTACTTTCATAATTTTCTGTTCAAAGAGGTTTTTAATATTGTTCAAAAGTTCAAATGGTTCAATGAGGTTCAAATGTTCAAGTTGTTCAAATGGTTAGGTCAATTAAGTAATTATGATAAACAATTTGAACCTCATTGAACCATTTGAACAATTTGAACCCATTTAAAGACCAGCGTTTATCCTCCAAAAAGCCTGTTCCACTGGAATGCCCACAGCATCAGAGCGAGTGCAACAAACGACATGATCACCCACGGCATCTGCATTTTGTCGTTGGTCTTGAATTTTTTATTAAGGATTGTAAGCAGAACCGCAGAAACAATCATCGCGAAAGGATGTTCAACATAAGCGTTTCTGGCTACAGAGTCTTTCATCAGTGTTCCGGCCTCAGTCGCGGCTTTAAAACCTGGTGAAAAGAAGAACAGCATGATCAGCCCGATTACAGCTTGGGTATGGAAGAAAATCATAGTGAACAGCGTCGATTTTCTTAACAGTTTGGTAATTCTTCCGGAATAGCCAAACATGGTCATGAGAAGCGCCACGACAAAAACAGCGATTGCGAGCAAAATAAGGTAAGCAAAACCACGGTGTGCCTGAAGCATAATGTTGAAATCCATAATATTTTTTTTGTTAGTGGCAAAGATAAAAAAAATCCCGGCGTATTGCCGGGATATGTATAAGCGGAAAGCTTGTTTTAGAAAGAATATTTCATTCCAAATAAAGCTGACCACGTGGTAAATCTGTTGTTCGCAGCTCTGTAAGGCGCGCTTACCAGTTTGCTGCCATCTCTTACCATAGTGAATGTAGGATCTGGCGAAACAGCACCTGATCTGGATAGGATAGCTGCACCATACTGGCTTACAGTAGTATCCTGGATTCCCCATTCGGAGTTCAGCATGTTTCCAAAGTTCAGAACATCAAGTGTTAACTGAATCTTGTCGCCTTTTTGTACCATATCGGTGAAAAGGTTTTGTGAGATACGTACATCTACACGGTTCAACCATGGAAGTAGGAAACCATTTCGTGGCAAGATCTGTCCGCGGTATTTTTCAAGTCCGTTATCGGTGATGAACTGCTCGAATGCTGCTCTCTGCTGGTCAGCTGTGAACAGGGTTACCTGGTTTGCACCTGAACCGGAAGTGATATTCGCAAATTTCATCGTAGCAGTACTTTCCGGGATGTACATCAAGTCATTAGCTAAACCATCTCCGTTCAGGTCATTGGTATAGTAATAAGAGAATCTTCCCTGGTGAGCACCTGAGTAATAAGCACCAATGGTTGTTCCGGTTTGCTTGATATCATACGTAACGTTCGCTACAACTCTATGAGGAACTGCAAAATTCGAAATGCTCAGGAAATCCTGGTTTGGTGTATCGATAACCGGTGAACCTAACCACGAAGATGACGCGTTGGAACCAGAGTTTGAAGATACTTCTTCAGCTTCAGAGTAAGTGTAGAATACCGATCCTGAAAGTCCGTTCCAAGGGCGAAGGCTTGCACCTACCGTTGCTGAGAATGCGTAACCTTTGGTATCAGTGTTGGTAAGGATCGTGGCATTGTTTGCTCCTATCGCTGAATTATACTGATAGTTTGGCATTTCCCCTGCTGCCGGTGTTGGATAGAAATCACGCGGCTGGCTAGTCATTTTTACAGTGGATGGCTTTCTGTTTGCGCCGTACTGGAAAACTGCGTTGATATCTTTAGTGTAAAGAACATCTGATGTAAGCGTGATCAATGAATTTGGAATTCTATAATCGATCCCGACGCTTGATCTCCACACAGACGGCATCTTGAAATTGCGGTCAACGAGTGCAAATGTACTTGGTGCACCATCAGCCGGTGACTGAATGAACACGTTTCCGGCACCTGCAGGCACATTGTTCAAATGATAATAGATATCCTGTGGCTGGAAAGTGATATTATTGATCCATCCCGCAACCTGCTGATATGAAGTTGGTTCCACTGTATTTTGAAGAACCCCTGCGTTGGTCGGCATGTTAGTCAACCACACAAACGGTACACGACCGGAGAAAACTCCAGTACCACCACGAACAGTAAGCGTTCGGTCACCAAAAGCATCATAATTGAAACCTAAACGTGGTGAAAGCATTACTTTAGAATTTGGCCACTCGCCAGAAGAATAGTTCGTTGGGTTACCTTTGGTGTCAAGTAATGTCAGATTATCGATAGCTGGGTTTGCAGTAAGATCATTAAGATACATTGGCAATTCAGCACGTAAACCTACAGTGAAATTGAATCTGTCATTCAACGCAATTCTGTCCTGTGCATAAGCAGATAAAAGACCGAAATTTACGCGTGAGTAAGTGTCCTGACCTGCGTACGGATATGTAAGACCGAACATGATCGGCGCCACTTCGTTGGCTGTACCTGTCGTAAGGAAATCTGCAACTGATGCGTAACGGTAATAACCTGTTCCCATTCTGGTGTATGAGTTACCGAATTTCTGCATCTCATACGCCGCACCTCCGGTAATTGTATGTTTACCCGTGCTGTAAGTAAGGTTATTGATGATGGAGAAGTTATCATTGACCACATCATTCAGATAAGAGAAAAGCTCCGTACCGAAACTGATGTAGTTTCCGCCGCTTGCAGAACCATCCCATATATCAACAAAAGGGAAAAGTTGATCTGATGGTGTAGTTCTTAAATCCTGGATTTTTGAGTAGGTAAACAATAATTTATTCGAAAGGCTGGAGTTGAAAGTTGAGTTCAATTCCGCAGTAAGCGACTGTACTTTGTTTTCAAGTGCGTAGTTACCATTTTCGAATGTCATTGCCTTATCACTAACACGTCCGTGAGCCGATCTAGGTGAAGGTCCTGATGAAGCATTCGCAACCTGCATTGATTTGGCATTCAAAACATTGTAACGTACCGCAAATTTGTGCTTGTCGTTGATATTCCAGTCAAGTCTCGCGAGAAATTTGTCTCCCTGCTGCTCAGCTTCGTTGGCGTAGCCTTGGTATCTTCCCGGATCATAACCCCAACGGTTTATCAGGTGATTTCTTACCGCGATAAGGTCTGACTCTTTTACGCGTGAAATGTTATTTGCCGGATCTGAAACACCATCCTGTGAAGCTTTCCAAAGGTTTGCACCTGAAGCGTTAGCACCTGTAGCAGTTTCTCTTTCAGCACTTACGAAGAAGAATAGTTTGTTTTGAACAAGGGGTCCCCCGATTGTGAATCCATTGGTAATCTGTCCGCCGGAAACCTTCGCGATTTCATTATCGTTAATCTTCCAGCCGCTCAATTCCTTACCAGTGTAGTAACCGTAAAGTGAGCCGTGGAATTTATTTGTTCCAGATTTTGTAACCGCGTTGATGCCTGCACCTGTAAAACCTGATTGAGTAATATCAAATGGCGCAATGTTTACAGAAATTTCCTGGATCGCATCCAAAGAAATAGGCTGTGAATTTCCTCCCGGAAGTGGGTTTGAACTTAAGCCGAAACCGTTGTTAAAGTTCGCACCGTCAATCTGAAGATTGTTGTAGCGCGCATCACGGCCTGCAAATGAGTTGCCGTTTGCCTGGGGCGTAAGTCTTGTAAATTCTGTGATGCTGCGGTTTGCCTGTGGAAGTTCCTGAATTTGCTTCAAACCTACATTAGTTGCTGCACCTGTTTTGTTGGTGTTCACGCCACGTGTACCTGTAAGTACTACTTCAGCGATGTTTTCTGTCTTCTCACCGAAAACAGGGTTTAATGTAAACGGTTGGCCAAGTTCTAAGTACACATCTTCATAAATGATTGGCTGCTCCGTACCGGTACTTACTTCTACACGGTAAGGTCCGCCAACACGCATGTTCGGAAGGTTGAAAGCTCCCGAAGCATTCGCTGCAGCACTATACACTGTACCAGAAGGCAAGTGGGTGGCCGTAATCCTGGCACCCGACGTTTGTTTTCCGTCGCGCGTGCTTACAATACCGGTCATGTTACTCGTAGTAACCTGTGCATGTACGTTGCCGTAACCTGCAAAGGCAATTGCAGCGATAAGAACACTCTTCTTTAATGGTTTCAAATTCATATCAACTTGATTAGGTTATAATTGAAAATATCTTTTGCTGCAAAAATGAACAAAAAAAATGAGATTATTATTACAGAGATGTTAAGATTTAAATTTACGTAAAAATTACATTTAAAAAGCACATTAACAGCTAGTTAATGTGCTTAAAAATTTCCCCGAAGAGAAATAATGCATTGCATAATCGCTAAAAATAATTCCCCGAAACGTGCTTTGACATAAGTTTCAGACTACGGCTTTCAAGCTTAAATCTATGTTCGAAGCCGAATGGGTGAGTGCGCCTGCTGAAATAAAATCTACACCTGTTTTAGCGACTTCTTTCAGCATTTCGCGCGTGATTCCGCCCGAAGCTTCCGTTTCACATTTTCCGGCAATCAGGCTCACTGCCTTCGCCATGGTTTGAGTGTCCATATTGTCGAGCATGATGCGGTCTACCTCCATTTTCAGGGCTTCTTCCACTTCTTCGAGGTTGCGGGTTTCCACTTCTATCTTCAATTTCTTCTTCAGCGACTTGTTGTATTCGCGCGCCATTTTCACGGCATTGGTGATGCTTCCGTTGTAATCGATGTGGTTGTCTTTCAGCATGATCATATCGTACAGGCCATACCGGTGATTGGTTCCGCCACCTATTGCCACTGCCCATTTTTCGCAAATCCTGAAATTTGGCGTGGTTTTGCGGGTATCCAGAAGTCTGGTTTTGGTTCCAATCAACCTTGAATCCCAGTCGTGTGTCAGCGTGGCGATGCCGCTCATGCGCTGCATACAGTTGAGTACCAGTCTTTCGGTGGAAAGAATAGACCTTGCGCTGCCTGTCACATAAAACGCGATATCGCCCACTTTGGCAGTTGCGCCGTCTTTAATTAAAACTTCAATTTCCAGATTCTTGTCAAACTGCTTAAAGATCATCGTGGCCATCTCTACACCAGCCAGGATGCAGTCTTCTTTGACCAAAAGTTTGGCTTTTTGCTGCAGATCTGCCGGGATAGTCGCCAGCGTAGAGTGATCGCCATCCTGAATGTCTTCTGCAAGCGCAGATTTTATGAACTGTTTAATATTTTTATCGGTAACGTAACTTGGTTTTTTCATGATTTTATTGAGTAAAATTATTTGCGGGGTTGAGTCGCGATCGGTTTATTGTTGCGGTTGTATTCGCTCCAGGAGCCGACGTAAAGTGTGGGTATCGGAAGTCCTGCATAGTCCATTGCCAGGATTGTGTGACAGGCGGTGACGCCGGAGCCGCAATGAACTGCAATACTATTGATGTTTCCAAAAATATCCTGGAATTGTTTTTTAAGTTCTTCAGGCTTACGGAAAAAACCGTTTTCGGCAAGATTATTTTTAAAAGGTAAATTGATCGCGCCCGGGATATGTCCTGCAACCAGATCGATAGGTTCAGTTTCGCCATTGTAGCGCTCGGTTTCACGTACATCCACAAGAATACTCGATTCTGTGGATACGAAGCTTTCAATTTGATCCAAATGAATGACCGGAAGTTCCCAGTTTTTGAATTTAATCAAGTCAACCTCATCAGCGACAGGTATTTTCTGAGTGATCGGCAAACCGAATTTTTCACTTTGTTGCAAACCGCCGTCTAAAACCTGAACATTTTCAAGGCCTGCGGCGCGCGCCATCCACCAAAATCTAGCTGCAGCATTAGAGCCGTTTTTATCATCGTAAACAATGATGTGTGAGTTTTTTTTAATTCCAACGCGCTGCAAAACTTCTGCAAATTTTTCGGGCGAAGGAAGCGGGTGACGGCCTCCGTTTTTGGCATCGTCGGGAATTTCAGCTAAATCTTCATTCAAATCAACATAGAATGCATTTTCGATATGCTTTTGCAGATACCTTTCATACGCAGGCTTTCCGCTGCCGGCATCGATAAGTATAACATTTTTATTATTAATTATTTCAGCGAGTCCGTTTGGAGAAATGACAGGAGAGATTTTCATACAGTGGTTTTTCGGAATTTAAATCTCAGTTCAGGTCCTTGTTAAAAAATGCGCCTTTATTCTGTTTCATCGCCAGAGAATGTTTGATGATCAGGTACGAAACATTTACCAGATTCCGAAGTTCAGAAAGTTGCGGCGACATGATTGAATAATTGTAAAGTTCGGTCACAGCATCATAGATTTCGCGCTGTTTCTTTTGTGCCAGCAAAAGCCGTTCGTTAGTCCTTACGATGCTTACCAGATCGCTCATCATTTCCTGAAGCTGTCTGCGGAAATAGGAAATCATTACCATCTCGTCCATCATTTTCAGGCCTTCGTCATCCCATTCCGGCACGGCTTTCAGGTCATCAAAATTAAACTGATTCGCTTTGAGCAGTTCCACAGTTTTCATCGCCGCGTTATGCCCGAAAACCAATCCTTCGAGCAGCGAATTTGATGCGAGTCTGTTTGCGCCGTGAAGCCCAGAATTTGTGCATTCGCCCACTGCAAATAGGTTTGTGATCGAACTTTGTCCGTTCATGTCGGTTTCTATGCCGCCCATCAGGTAATGGCAGGCCGGCACTACGGGAATCAACTGCTTAAAAGGATCTATGCCTTCCTGCAGGCATTTTTGATAGATATTCGGAAAGTGTTCTTTGAATTTTTCTTCATCCATTCCACGACAGTCGAGCCCGACGTATTCGTCACCGGAGATTTTCAGTTCGTTATCAATCGCGCGTGCAACGATATCGCGGGAAGCGAGTTCTTCGCGTTCATCGTACTTATGCATGAATTTTTCACCGTTTTTGGTCCGCAGTTTTGCGCCGTCTCCACGCACCGCTTCAGAAATCAAAAACAGCATTCCGTCACGTTTTGAGTAGAGTGCAGTAGGGTGAAACTGATAATACTGCATGTTCGAGACCTTTCCGCGCGCGCGGTGCACAAAGGCAATTCCGTCGCCTGTTGCGATCACCGGATTGGTGGTGTTCTTGTAAACATGTCCGGCGCCACCTGTGGCTACAAGCGTGATCTTGGCGGTGATTTTTTTAATTATTTTCTGCTTTTCATCTAAAATATAGGCGCCGTAGCAAGCGATATCGTCGGTTTGTGTTTCCTTGCCCGGAACGTGGTGCTGCGTGATGAGGTCTATCACGTAATGATGCGCCAGCATTTCGATATTCGGCGATTTACGTACAGTTTCGAGCAGGGCTCGTTCTATTTCGGCACCCGTAACGTCTTTATGATGAACGATGCGGTTTTCCGTATGGCCGCCTTCACGCCCGAGTTTAAAATCTCCACCTTTTTCCATGTCGAAATTGGTTCCCCATTCTACAAGTTCGCGAAACCGCGCCGGACCTTCCCTGATGACCATTTCCACCACTTCGCGCTTATTTTCACCATCGCCGGCACGCATCGTATCATCGATATGTTTTTGGAAATCGTCTTTATCAAAATCGGTCACCACGGCCAGTCCGCCCTGTGCGTATTTCGTGTTGCTCTCATCTTCATCGGCTTTGGTGACGATGGTGATCTGCGCATCGGGCATTTTTTGGGAAATCTTAATCGCGTAGGAAAGGCCGGATATCCCGGAACCAATTACCAGTACATCTGTTTTTATCATTGATATTAAATGAACTTAAATAATTTTTGATCTGGTTTGCGCACTTTCTTTAAATACTGGAAGTTGTCATCCGGCGCGCGATAGCCCAGTGCAAGCGTCACTGCAACACTTTCCTTTTCAGTGTCTAAGCCCAGAATCTCTTCGATGAGGTCTTTTTTAAATCCTTCCATTGGACACGAATCTACCTTCTCGAGCGCGGCGGCGAACATAAGGTTTCCGAGAACGATATAAGTCTGTTTCTCTGCCCAAACGGCGACTTCATCCTGCGCTTGTTTTTTAGTATAACCTTCGATGTTTTTTCGGAACAGATCCAGGCTGTCAACAGGAACTTCGCGGACATCAGAGATATGCCGGAAATAACCGTCAATGTAGCTGTCATCCACATTTTTTTTAGAAATAAGGATGACCAGATGTGAACACGTTGAGATTTGGGACGGATTATAGAATGCCGGGATCAGTTTGGATTTTATTTCGGCACTTTCTGCGATAAGTATCTTGTAAGGTTGCAGGCCCAGAGAACTTGCAGACAGCTTGCCGGCTTCCAGAATGTTTTGCAAAACATCCGCTGGAACCTGCCGTTCGCGGTCGAATTTCTTTACTGAATATCTTTGCTTCAGCGCATCAATGTAATTCATTGAACAAAGATAACAAAAGTAAAAAAGCACCGATAGCAATTACTTCTGCTGCGGTAAATTAAATTAAAACAGCCCGCCCGGATCAGGATTCTCGAAATATTCATCGGTTTCCAGTTTCGGTCCCTGTGCAGCCTTCACCGCGAGTTGGTCACAGATTTCGTTTTCGGGGTGCCCGGCGTGGCCTTTTATCCAGTGAAAAGTAGTGTTGTGAGTCTTGAGCAAAGGAACCAGCCTTCGCCACAGATCGGCATTTTTTACGTTTTTGAAATCTTTCTTTATCCATCCCAGCAGCCATTTTTTATTGATCGCGTCAGACACATACTTGCTGTCTGTAAAAATGTGGATGTCGTTATCCGGAGACTTCAGTTTTTCGAGTGCCACGATCACCGCCAGAAGTTCCATGCGGTTGTTGGTAGTTCGCCGGAAGCCTTTGCTGAAGTATTTCACGTAGTTTTTCTCCGGAACTTTCATCACAATTCCGTAGCCGCCTTTTCCCGGATTTCCGCTGCACGCGCCGTCTGTGTAGATTTCTATTCGTAAACTCAATCTGTATTATTTCTTTAAGTATAAGCTTCAAAAAAAGCCGGCATTGCACCGACTTAATTTGTATTGCTAAATTTTAATATTTAAAACTCAAATTCATCATCGTCATCCAAATCATTCATCGATGAGCCCGACACATTTTGGCTGCCGGGTAAATCAAACGCGGCACCGGGATCAATGGTTGCCCGGATTTTATCAAATCCGCCCGGCGCATCCATCGCGGCAAAGTTTGACGGCTGATAGCCCATCGTGTGCTGATTCCCGAACAAATCGAGGTCAGCGAACTTCGCGATATTTTTAAAGAATGACATCCTTACGTCTGCCGTAGCACCGTTCCGGTGTTTTGCAATGATGAGTTCGGCCTGATTTTCAGTTGAACTTTCACCGCCGTCCTCATCGTTATCCCACGTGGTGATCTTGTAATATTCAGGACGGAAAATAAACGATACGATATCGGCATCCTGCTCAATCGCGCCCGATTCCCTAAGGTCTGAAAGCATCGGTCTTTTGCCCGGACGCGTTTCCACAGATCTTGAAAGCTGCGAAAGCGCGATCACCGGAACATTAAGTTCTTTTGCTATTGCTTTTAGGGATCGGGAAATCGTGGCGATTTCCTGTTCGCGGTTTCCGGCGCCCTTACCGGAATTCGCCGTCATCAGCTGCAGGTAATCGACCATGATGATCTTCACGCCATGCTGCATCACAAGTCGGCGGCATTTTGCACGGAAATCGAATACGGAAAGAGACGGTGTCTCGTCAATGTACAACGGCGCATTTTCGAGCTCCGAAACATTGGAGAACAGACGCTGCCATTCTTCATCGCTCATCTGGCCTTTACGCAGTTTTTCGGAAGAAATTCCAGTTTCGGAAGCAATCATCCTCGTGATAAGTTGCACTGACGCCATCTCGAGCGAGAAAAGGGCAAGCGGAATCTGGTGCTGCACCGCAATGTTTCGCGCCATTGAAAGCAGGAAAGCTGTTTTACCCATCGCAGGACGTGCTGCGATGATGATCAAATCTGAATTCTGCCAGCCGCCGGTCTCCTTGTCAATATCGCGAAAGCCCGATGGAATGCCGGAAATTCCTTCTTTGTCTTTTAGGGATTTAATAGTTTCAATCGCCTGTTTTACAAGCGTATTCGCTGTATCAAAACCTTTTTTAATGGTTCCGTTGGTGATTTCAAAGAAAGACTGTTCGGCTTTATCCAAAAGTTCGAATACATCCGTCGATTCTTTATACGAACTGTCGATTACGTTCGCAGAAACGTTGATCAAGCTTCGAAGAATGAATTTTTCGAGGATGACGCGTACGTGATACTCGATATGCGCGCTCGACGATACGCCCATCGTAAGATCGATAATATAATGATCGCCGCCCGCAAAGCCGAGTTTTTCGTTTTTCTTAAGTTCCTGGATCACCGTCATCAGGTCAACCGGATGGTTTCCTTCGTAAAGTTTCAGTATCGCACGGAAGATTTCCTGGTGTCTTGGGTCGTAGAAGACATCCGCTGTAAGCAAATCGATGGAGTAGTCGAGGCCCTTTTTATCAATAAGGAAGGTACCGATCACCAGACGCTCAAAATCTACGGCGTTGGGCGGCATTTTGCCATCGGAAATGGAAAGTTCACGGGCAAAATTGCCGTGTATCAGAGAAGATAAAGTTTCCTTTTGAGTCATGGGACAAAGATAGTTTTTTTTAAAACCGCATCGAATTAATTAATCAACATTAACCATTTGGAACGGGGTAATGATTTGATTGCCAGGAATCTGTTCTGTTAATAAGTTGCTATACCCAAAAGGGAAAATGTCTGAACTTATAGCCCGGATTGACGCGGCATCCCCGCGACGCGGCAGCGGCGCGGGGATAGAGCAGAAAGCCGGCAGGATGGTGGCAAGCAGCCAAAATTTTGTAGCTCCCAAGAAAAAATTAATACTGCATTTTTCTGAGTTTCGGGACTGTGGAGCCCACAAGCAAAGCAATGAGCACCGTCATGCTTCCGCCAAAAACCACGGAACGTACCACGCCAAGCAATTTCGCGGCGAGACCGCTCTCGAACTGGCCCATCTCGTTACTCGACATGATGAAAATGGAGTTTACGCTCAGCACGCGGCCGCGCAAATGATCGGGTGTTTTGAGTTGCACGATGGTGCCGCGGATGACCACCGAAATACCATCGAGCATGCCGCTGAGCATGAGGAAGCCGAAGGACAGCCAGAAAATCCGCGAAAAACCAAAGGCGATGATGCATAAACCAAAGCCCGCGACAGCAGCCAGCAGTATCTTGCCCTGGTTTTTCTTTAATGGGACAACGGCCAGAAATGCGATGACGCACATGGAGCCAATATCTGAAGCTGCGTTCAGCAGGCCGAAACCTTCGGAACCCACCTTCAGGATGTCTGACGCGAACACCGGAATCATCGCCACGGCACCGCCGAACAGCACGGCGAACATGTCCAGACACAGCGCACCCAAGATTTCCTTGGTTTTGTAGATGTACGCGACACCTTCGCGCATGCTCTGCACGACACCGATCTCGCGCTGGCTTTTTTCTGAAGGATGTTTCTTTAAAAACCAGAAAAAGAAAGACGAAAGCACCATGAGCGCCACGACTACCAGGATGGTTCCCGAAATATCGATCCAGTGAATGAGAAAGCCGCCGAGCGCGTGTCCACAAACCGAAGCCGTGAGAAATGTGCCCTGGTTAATAGTAATAGCGTTGGGTAATGTCTCGCGCGAAACTATTTTGGGGATCATCGACGGGATGATGGGTCCGAGGAAAGCGCGGCAAAAACCCGTAAAAAATATCACTGTGTAAATGAAGTAAGAGATCTGCAGGTTGCTGAAGTGCAGCAACCGGTGTCCGTAAAATGCAGGAATGACGAGCAACCCGATAAGCAGAATATACGCATAATTGCATGTTAGCAGCAGTTTCTTTTTCTCCGAATTATCGATTACATGCCCGGCGTAAAGTGCGGTGGAGACTGCCGGAATCACTTCAGAAAGACCAATCAGACCAATGGCGAACGGATCTTTGGTGAGTTGGTAGATCCACCACCCCATCAGGGTGGCAAGCATGCGGAAAGACAGCACTAAAAAAAACCGTCCGGCCATAAGGTTCCGGAATTCAGGAATTTTCAGGGTTTGTATTGGCGTGAGTGAAATCATGTGCAAATGTAAATCTTGCGGAGCATTTTTTGGAGAAAAATTATCTTTGCGTTCATGAACTGGATTTTACTGATTTTCGGCGGATTATTCGAGACCGGATTTGCAACCTGCCTAGGCAAGGCGCAGGAAACTACAGGCCGCGAAAGCTTTTTTTGGTGGTTGGGATTTGCAATTTCACTTTCCATGAGTATGTTTCTGCTTTACAAAGCCATTTCTTTCGGCAGTAACCCAATTCCTGTGGGTACGGCGTACGCCGTGTGGACCGGCATCGGCGCTGTGGGTGGCGTGACGGCGGGGATCTTTATCTTTAATGAGCCCGTAACTTTCTGGAGGATGTTCTTCGTGTTCACGCTGATTGCATCGGTGGTGGGACTGAAGGCAGTTTCGAACTGAACCTGAATTATTTAAACAAAAAAAGCCTGCAAAACGCAAGCTTTAAAAATAAATCTGTTTAAAAATCTATTTCTTGATAAGTTTTGTAGTTTCAATAACTTCAGAACCAGCATAAACCATTACCAGGTACACAGCTTTCGGAAGTTTTTCTACATTGATAGAAGTGCTTGCAGTGCTTGTAACCAGTTTACCGTTCATATCATAGATTTCAGTTTTCGTAATGGCATGTTTACCGTTCGCTTTCAAGTTGATTACACTTACGGCGGGATTTGGGTAAACAGATACATTTTTGCGGTTTGAATATACCTCGCCGGTTCCGAGCGCGGTATCTCCGGTAATTGTAAATGCCATACCTGAGAAGGCTTCACCAATTAAGCTTGAAATAGGTTTCCACGTTGTTGCGCCTGCTTCAAAAAGGTCTGCTTCATCGATAAGCATAGGTTCAGACAGGGCGCCATTGCCCAATACCCAGTAGGAAATTTCATCAGCATCCATTCCGAATTCATCACCAAGATCAACTTTAGGTGCGAAAGCCACCCAATATTTTTTGCCGGCTTCGAGTGTAAGATCTTGACCCAGTGCCTGCGCTACGTTCACTTCGAATACCAGTTCGAAATCATTTTCTGTGCCTACTACAGTGGCAGCAGAATTATTTTCGTCAATATTAATTACAGCTACTGCGTTACCTGCCCTGGTTGGTGTTCCGGCCGGTTTTCCGTTGTCGTCATTGAAGATAAAGATCTTTACGCCCAAATAGTATTCTGGCAGATCGTTATAATACTGCGCCCCATAAAATACGAATTTTTCGATTTTGGTGTCTTCGTTCAGAATGAAATCGTCAGCCGAAAAGATTTGGTTATCAGCAGCGTCAACCATTGAAACAATACCGTTTTCGAAATCCGGAGTCTGGTTGAATTTGATCTCACCTGCACGCAGATTTGAGACAAAAGGTTTGTGGTTTGCGTTTTGGCTTTTTTTGATAAAGCTCTTTTTTGTTGCCTGTGCATTTGAGAATGTTATCGCTAACATTGCTCCCAAAACATAAAATTTTCTCATGAATTATAATTAATTTACGCGAATATAGGGCACTTTCGGCTGGTTTCCTACTAAGACCGCATTCGGGCGTATGGAATTTTCGGAGTGAACTTCGTAATGCTTTGGCACGTATGAATTTATGCTTTTTGAAAAATTTTAATGTTTTTCAAACCGCACTGAAGCAAATTCGCGTTAAAACAATAAAACCATCAAATGCTGATGGTTTTTACTTAAAGCGGTTTGCTTAAGATTTCAATTTTTCTAAAAACTTCGCTATTTTACGGTCATTCGAGAGCCTTGGAATTTTGTTTTGGCCGCCGAGTTTTCCTTCAGACTTAGCATATTCGTGAAATGCGTTTTTGCGTAATTTACTGATTATCAATGGCTGTAGGATGTTTCCCGAGATGAGATCATCGTAATACGTATTTCGGCTGCGCAATTCTTTGTCTAAATTTTTCTTAAATGCTTCCATGTCCGCCGGTTCTTTCTCAAACTCGATGAACCACTCATGATAAGGCAAACCTTCGGCTGGATTCACCTGTGGCGCGAGATGAAATTCGGTGATCTGAGCCGGAAATTTTTCAACGGTCGCCTTCATTGCTTCCTCCACTTCAAACGCGATCACATGCTCGCCAAATGCCGATGTGAAATGTTTGGTTCTGCCCGAAACCACGATTCTGTAAGGATCTTTTGAAATAAAACGCACCACGTCGCCGATGGAGTAAGCCCAGAGTCCGGAATTGGTCGTCAGGATCAGGGCGTAATCTTTGTGAAGTTCCACGTCCTTTAACGTAAGCCGTTGTGCATCGGGTTTTCCGTAGGTTTCCAGCGGAACGAATTCGTAGAAAATTCCGTGATTGGTCAACAGCAGCAACCCTTCTTTTGTATAATCATCCTGGAATGCGAAAAATCCCTCGCTGGCCGGAAAAGTCTGGATGGTGTCCACGGGCTTGCCCAAAAGTTCGTTCATTTTCTCGCGATAAGGCTCGAAGTTTACGCCGCCGGTAATGATCAGCTGGAGATTCGGGAAAAGTTCGGTGATTTTTTTTCCATTGCGCTCGATGAGTTTTTCAAAATACATAATCAGCCAGGGCGGTATGCCCGAAATCAGCGTCATGTTCTGCCTTTCGGTTTCCTTTACAATCTCGTCCACTTTGGTTTCCCAATCTTCGATGAGGTTGGTTTTTTCGCTCGGCAGACGGTTTTTCTGAAGATAATTCGGGATGTGGTGCGCTACAATTCCAGAAAGACGGCCGGTTTTAATGCCGTTAATTTCTTCAAGTTCAGGGCTTCCCTGCAGGAAGATCATTTTTCCGGCCACGAAATCTGAGTTGTTTTTCTGGCTGATATAATGGAAAATTGCGCTTTGCGCCGCGGCCAGCTGGTAAGGCATGCCTTCTTTGGAAATAGGGATGTATTTGGATCCGGAAGTTGTGCCGGAAGTTTTGGCAAAATACTCAGGAGTTTCTGTCCACAGAATATTGCGCTGACCTTTTTTAATTTTTTCAATATAAGGTCTTATATCTTCATAATCAGCAATTTGCACGTGTGACTGGTAGTCTTGGATGGTTTTGATGTCTTCAAAATTTCGTTCCCGTCCAAACAATGTCTTTTCCGCAGTTTTTACAAGCGAAAGCAGCAGTTGTTCCTGATCATGAACAGCATTTTTTTTATAATGTTCAGCGTTTTTGACGTGTTTTTTAGCCCAGATCAGCGCGATTTTTTTCTTAATGAAATTTAGCATGGAACAAATTTAAACTTTTTGGAAAGCTTCACCTTAAAAATTATACCGGTAGCCCAAACTCAAACTCAGCAATAGGGAACGGTTGTAATATCTTTGCACCTCCGAGTTTTCGTTATATGAATCGCCAAAATAGAAGTTTGCTTTGCCGGCGACAAATACCTGTTGCGGCCCGTCCAGTGTGTAAATTGCTTTCCCGCCCAAATGGAATCCGACTGCTTTTTCCCGGAGCTGTTCCTGCCCGCGTTCAATGAAATTATTGGTCAGCCGGTAAAAGGTGAATCCGGCCATTTCTTCCACGAAAAAATCTTCGGAAATCTCATCGCGGTGCGTCAAAAAAGCGTCTATCACTGTCATGCGCGGTGAGCCGAGATTGCCATAAGTATTTCTCTGTCCATAATTTACATTCGTAAAATACGCGTTATAATCAATGCCCACACCGAAATTGATCGGTGTCATCAGGTTTCCGCCGAACCCAAAACCGTAGAATGGCTGCAAGTCTCTGGCGAGCGAATTATTACCGATGGGTTTCATCGCGAGCACTTTCACGTCGATATTCGAGACGACGTCAAAACCTTTTTTCCGTTTTTGAGCGAAAGTCAGCACAGGAAGAATCATTAACAGAATTAAATATGTTCTCATTTTTCCAGCACGATTTCATTAAATTTTAAATAAGTAACTCCGGCCGGAACAGCGATCTGCAGTCCGTCTGGCGAAAGTTGAAGTCCAAAACGGTCTGTATCGAATGATTTTATTTTTTCACTGGCCAGAATGGAGAAACCTTCACCACGAAGAGGGCCTGAAAGCTTAAAAGTTCCGTCCGTATCGGGTATCGTTTGGGCAACGGCAATGTCGCCGCTAATGATTTTAAGCGAAAATTTGCTGAGATTTAAACCAGAAGAAATCACTTTTCCTTCCACAAACGCGCGCGGATTGTTCTGTGAATCGCTGCGGCAGTTTAGCAATAAAAATAAAATCGCCACCGCAAATACTTTAGTAAAGATTTTCATTAAAAAAGTTTGGCTTAAAAATACATAAACCACTTGAAATTAATAGGTTTTTTCTGCGTTCCGTGATTCATTACAGACATCATTAAAAAATTAAAATCTTAAATTTGCACTTTCAAACGGTTCCGGAAAATTTCTGGAACCGCTTTTGACGTTTGAGAGGTTCTCACTAAAATTCCAAATTTCCTCAATGCAGTTAAAAACCATCAGTCAAAACTTCCTGCCCGATATGCTGAAAAGTGGCTTCGGAGCGGAAATTTTTAATAATATCGATCCTTACGAACGCCTATCCATACGTGGTTCTGCGGGGTCGTCGCCGTCTATTTTCACCGCAGAGCTTTTTCTCAGCCGAAAAAAAACCATCCTTTATTTAATAGAGGACAAAGAAGAAGCGCTGTACGCTACGGCTGAAATGGAAGATTTGCTGGGCAAGGAAAACGTATTGTATTTTCCTGCCACGCACCTCGCGCCTTATCAGACCGAAAAAACGCAGAACGCAAATCTGGTGTTACGAACCGACGTGCTGAACCAGCTGAATGCGTCTAAGAAACCAAAGGTCATCGTCGCTTCTTTCGCGAGCCTTTCTGAAAAAGTATTAAAAAAAGAAGATTTCAATGCGATTTCGCACCGCATAAAAGTGGGCGAAAGTCTCGATTTCGATTTTACGGGCGAACTTTTGCAACAGTTTAATTTTCAGTTGACCGATTTTGTTTCGGAGCCCGGCGAATTTTCGGTTCGCGGCGGCATTGTGGATGTGTTCTCTTATTCGAACGAGGAACCTTACCGCATCAGTTTTTTCGGAAATGAAATTGAAAGCATAAAAACCTTTAACATTGAAACGCAGCTGACGAACGGTGCCGTAAAAGAATTTCAGCTGGTTTCGAATATGAATTTCGCGGTCTCAGGGAGCAAATTGCCGCTATTTGGCCTACTGCCGAAAGACAGTTTCGTGGTGTCGAATAATGCATTTCTGGCCGTAAGAAAAATTAAAGATTTCTATGCGAAGGCTGAGGAAATGTTTGAAAATTTAAACAAAGACATCAAGCATCAGAAACCGGCAGAGCTGTTTGTTTCAGAAGACGAATTCGTGGAAAGTCTGGAGCGCTTCAAGCATATCGATTTTACGATCGAACCATTAAAGTCTGAAAGTGGCGACGCAATAGAAATTGAACTTAGCCAAAGGCCGCAGCCGAGTTTCCACAAGAATTTTGAGTTACTAATAGACGATTTAAAAGAAAAAAGACGCGACAATTTCGATATTTGGATTTCCTTTTCCACAGAAAAGCAAAAGGAGAGGCTCGAGGCGATATTCGAAGAAATTTCGACGGGAAATTCCGAGGGTTTTGAATCTGAAGATACTGATTCAGTGAGTGTTTCGAAGATTTTCTTTAAATCATTCAAATCCGAACTTCACGAAGGTTTCGTAGATGCTGACCATAAAATTTCGGTTTACACAGATCACCAGATTTTCGACCGTTACCAAAGATTCAAAGCAAAAAATACTTTTGCAAAGTCTGAGCAGCTCACGCTGAAAGACCTGATGCAGATGAAAGTAGGCGATTACATCACGCATATCGACCACGGCATCGGCAAATTCATGGGTTTGGTGAAAGTGAACAATAACGGAAAAGTGCAGGAATGTTTCAAACTGACCTACAAAAATGGCGATTTATTGTACGTAAGCATTCATTCTCTGCACAAAATCTCAAAATATAACGGCCCGGACGGAAAAGAAATCGTTTTGAGCAAATTGGGTTCGCCTGCCTGGAAAACTTTAAAGCAAAAAACTAAAGCCAAAGTTAAACAGATCGCTTTCGACTTGATAAGACTTTATGCCAAGCGAAAAACCGCGAAGGGTTTCGCCTTCACACCAGATTCATATCTTCAGAATGAGCTTGAAGCCAGCTTTTTATATGAGGATACGCCCGATCAGGAAAAGGCCACGCTCGACGTGAAAACCGATATGGAAAAGGAAACAGTGATGGACAGGCTGATCTGTGGCGACGTAGGTTTCGGCAAGACGGAAATCGCGGTTCGGGCAGCTTTCAAAGCAGCGACGGATGGGAAGCAGGTTGCTATTTTGGTTCCGACGACGATTCTCGCTTTTCAGCACTACCGCAGTTTTAAGGAAAGGCTTAAAGATTTTCCGGTCAACATCTCGTATTTGAACCGCTTCCGTACGGCAAAGCAGAAGTCGGAGACGCTCAAAGGTCTGGCGGAAGGCAAGATCGATATCGTGATCGGAACGCATCAGTTGGTAAGTCCGACGGTGAAATTCAAGGATTTAGGTCTTTTGATTATCGATGAAGAGCATAAATTCGGTGTGGCCGTGAAGGATAAGCTAAAAACATTAAAGAATAATATTGATACGCTGACGCTGACCGCAACTCCTATTCCGCGAACACTTCAGTTTTCGCTGATGGCGGCGCGGGATTTATCGGTGATCAAGACGCCGCCGCCGAACCGTCAGCCCGTGGAAACCAGCATTATAGGATTTAGCGAAGAAATTATCCGCGACGCGATTTCGTATGAACTACAGCGCGACGGGCAGGTTTATTTCATTAATAACAGGATTGAAAACCTTAAAGATATTGCCGGACTTATCCAAAGGCTTGTGCCTGATGCTAAGGTAATTACGGGGCACGGCCAGATGGATGGCAAGCAGCTCGAACGCAACGTACTTGATTTTATGGAAGGAAAATACGACGTTCTGGTTTCTACCACAATCGTGGAGAGCGGTGTAGACGTTCCGAATGCGAACACCATGTTCATCAACGATGCGCAGCGTTTCGGTATGGCCGATCTGCACCAGATGCGTGGAAGAGTTGGCCGGAGCAACAGAAAAGCCTTCTGCTATCTCATCACGTCGCCGTTTGATATGATGACTTCTGACGCGCGGAAGCGACTTGAAGCGATTGAGCAATTCTCCGATCTTGGAAGCGGATTCCAGATTGCGATGAAAGATCTTGAAATCCGTGGTGCGGGTGATCTTTTGGGTGGTGAACAGAGTGGTTTCATCAACGAAATGGGTTTTGATACCTACCAGAAAATCATGCAGGAAGCGTTGGAAGAACTTCAGAATGATGAGGAATTCGGTGAATTGTTTGAAAATGAGGAAGACCGCAAAAAATTATTTAAATCTACCAAAGAAGTAAATATTGACACCGATCTTGAACTGATGCTACCTGATGTTTATGTTCAAAGCATTGAAGAAAGACTTTCGCTTTACCAAAAACTGGCTGAAATTCAGAACCGCGAAGATTTAAGAAAGTTTGAAAACGAACTGACCGACCGTTTCGGTGCACTGCCACCAGAAGCTAAAAATCTGCTCAAATCCGTCGAACTTAAATGGATTGCGTCTGAAATCGGTTTTGACAGAATCGTGGTGAAAAACGGTGTTTTCTTAGGCTATTTTCCGCCAAATCCGCAGGATAAATTCTATCAAAGTGAAAAATTCAGAAACATTATCGCGTATCTTCATCAAAATCCTTCTGAAGCGACATTAAAGGAAAAAGTGAGCAAAGAGGGTAACCAACTGATGATGCGCAAAGAAAACGTGCAGAATGTGGATGAGGTAAACCGGGTGCTGGAAAGGATATTGTAATTTAATTTTATTTCGAATTTAACTGATGAAAAAACTTTTGTTACTGGCAGCCCTTTTTCTGCAGACGTATGTTCTTGCATGCAAATGCGACGAGACGGGACAAGTGGGCATCCAATTTCAGGATGCAGATTTTGTGGGAGAGATTGAAATTTTAAAAATAACACCAAACAAAAGAAAGCGCAGTTACACCGCTGAAATAAAAACAATGGCAACTTATAAAGGTGAGCCGCCGCGCATGGTAGAAGTTTTGGGACTGTTAGGTGATATCAATAGCGGTAGTTGCGAAGTAGAACTTAAAACTGGTGAAAAATATATCGCTTATCTGACAGAAGGTGACGGTGATAATATCTGGTCTATGACAAGCCGCGAAAACCCACGAATTTCATCTAAGTTTGTGATATCAAGCTGTACACCAATGACTTTAATTGCTTCTGAAACCAAAAATATTGATCTGGAGCGTGAAGTATTGAATTTTTTAAGAAAAAATAAATTTAATCTTTCGCAGGCATTCTATTTTGACAACTCAGTTTTCCAGAGAGGTGAAGGAGATTTTAAAAAAACTGTAATGGAAAGCCCTGCGAACCGGTTTGCGGTTTATAAACTAAAAGTCAACAGCAAATCTGAAGTCGAAGAAATTGAGGCAATTCAGAATTTTGGCAGTGCGCAGGACGCAGAAATTATGAAATTGATTAAGAAGAATTTTAGTATAGCGAAAGAACTTCTCACCGAAGTTCGTAATGAAGAGGTATTATTAACGCTTTTTTATATTCCTGAAAATAAAGAAAAAGAGTTCGGGGACACCATTACGCTCAGATTACCTTAAACTATGAGCGAGAAAACGGTTCTGAATGACAAAAAAAAAACTATTTCTGAAACGTTTTAAAAATACATTACTTTTGCTAAAAATCAATAAATGAAAAAACTCCTGTATATATTCCCGACACTCGTCGGTCTTATGTTGCTATTTTCCTGCCAACCCGGACGGGATGAAAATGGTGATTTGCTGTTCGGTGTTAACCCAAATACGCCCAGCGGTGGCGGTAGCGGCGGTTCGGGTACGGCAAAATATCTGCATAAAGTAACTGCTCCTGACGATGCTGGCGGCAATATGACCATTACCTACAACTATGCGCTCGGAAAACTGACAAGTGTAAGATCCAGCGACAATTCTATGTCCTACGACCTGACTTATGACGGCAATAACATCAGCAAGGTAAAAATTGTGCAGAACGATGGCGGACCGGTGACCACAATTAATTATGATATTTCATACACTAACGGAAAATTTACTGAAGCTAAAGGTAAAGGTGTGGAAGATTCAGGCAACTCTTTTAACAATACAATAACGGCGAGCTACGCAGGCGGGAAGGTCTCGAAAATCGTAAGTAAAATGCAGGGTATCGACATCGCAGATCCTACGGTGACTTACGATATGTTCACCGTTCAGAATGATATTACCTACAGCGGAAACAACATCTCCGTGTGGAAATCTACGATGAGTACACCACCCATGCCGCCCATTACAATTCCTCCTATTGTATTCACGGCCAACTTAAGTGATTATGATTCCTACAAAAATCCTTTCCATACTTTACCCGAAGTATTCAATATCCTGAGTTCAGTTTTCGGTACCGAAAGTAGTGCTGTAACTGGTTTTTCCGTAAATAATTATAAAAAAATAAGTGTGGAAGGGCAGGCTGTTACCTACACTTATACATACGATGCTGATGGCTATCCAAGTAAAGCGGTAGGCTCAGGAGGAGCAGGAACTTTAACTTTCGAATACACAAAATAGTTTTTTTCAGATGAAATATCTTATCGTCGGTCTCGGCAATAAAGGAGATGAATATACAGAAACCCGGCACAATGTCGGGTTTAAAGTTGCTGAAAAGATCGCAGAAACCATCGAAGCCCCTTTTAAATCTTCCAATTTTGGTCTTATGGCTGAAGGAAAATACAAAGGCAGGAAAGTATTGATTCTGAAACCGGATACATACATGAACCTGTCGGGAAATGCAGTGAAATTCTGGCTTCAGAAAGAAAATATTCCGGTCGAAAATTTAATGATTGTTACCGACGACCTTTCTTTGCCCTTCGGGACAGTCAGGATGAAAATGAAAGGCTCAGATGCCGGTCATAACGGTTTGAAAAGCATCCAGGAGCAGCTACAGACTCAAAATTATCCGCGGCTGCGATTCGGTATCTCCGCAGAGTTTCCTGAAGGTAAGCAGGTAGATTACGTGCTTGGAAAATGGACAGAGGAGGAAAAAGAAAAACTTCCCGAAAGAATCGAGAAGTTTTCTAAAGCATGCCTTTCCTTTGTTTTTGCCGGCATTCAGAATGCAATGACCGGTTTCAACGGTAAGTAATTACAGCCACGTGACCACGCCACTTTCTACACAATAGTTGGCGCCAACAATCTTTATGCTGCCTTCTTCTTCAAGTTTGCACAGTGTAGCACTTTGCGAACGGATATCCGCAATGGTACGTTTTATATTGCAGACATTCAGCCTTTCTAGAAGATCGCTGTTCGATGAAGAACGTTCTTCACCGTCCTGTATCACTTCATTTATACATCCTTCGAAATTATTGATCAGATGGTTTAGGTTTTCCATGCCGGCAGGTTCGATGGCGCGTGCATCCAGGCCGCCTTTCAGTGCACCACATTTGGTGTGGCCTAAGACAACAACAAGTTTTGATCCCGCAACATTACAGCCAAATTCCATGGAGCCAAGAATGTCCTTATTCACAAAATTTCCGGCAATACGGATGCTGAAAATATCGCCCAAACCCTGATCAAAAATCAGTTCCGCTGAGGTACGGCTGTCGATACAGCTCAAAATCACGGCAAAAGGCCACTGTCCTGCGCGGGTGTCATTCACCTGTTCGAGCAGGTTGCGGTTCATTTTAAGGTTTTGTACAAAGCGCTGGTTACCATCCTGTAAAAATGTAAGTGCCTTTTCCGGAGTTGTGGTTGATTGGGTTTCTAAAGTATGTGCTCTCATTAATTTAATTCTAATTATTGTTCTTAATATTTTAAATTGCTCTTCTGTGTGCGATGATGACGTGGGAATCTTCGTCTTCTGCATATTCGCGGTAAGACGTCTTGAAGCCGAGCAGTGTCACTTCAATATCCTCTTCTTTAGCCCTGATGTTGGCAAATTCCTGTATCATATCCAGAATGTCGGTCGCGATGTAGGACGTTGAGCGTGCATCAATACACACTTTCGAGTTGGGTCTTACGTTTTTAAGGGTTTTCTTGATGGCAGCCTTGTTCAGGAATGAAACTTCTTCTGCCAGTTTAATATTGATATCATCTGCGTCATCCAGATCTTCTCGGCTTAGGTAATACGCCCGTTTCATATTTCCCTGAAGGATATAGAAAACTGAAATCAGCAATCCGATGCCCACACCTTTTAAAAGGTCTAATGAAACTACTGCGATCACAGTGGCGATAAACGGGATAAACTGATATTTACCTTTGTGCCAGAAATGCATGAACGTAGCTGGTTTGGCGAGTTTGTAACCTACCAGAATCAGTACAGCTGCAAGTGTAGCGAGGGGTATTAAATTCAGTACAAATGGTATTGTGAGCACGCAAACTAATAGCAGCGCGCCGTGGATCATGGTTGAAGTTTTGGAGGTAGCCCCTGCATTGGCATTGGCAGAGCTTCGCACAACTACCGACGTCATTGGCAGACCTCCAATTATAGAGGAAAGAAGGTTTCCTACACCCTGCGCACGAAGTTCCAGATTGGTATCAGTGATTCTTCGGTGCGTGTCCAGACGGTCAGATGCTTCGATGCAAAGCAGCGTTTCAATGGATGCTACGATCGCAATCGTGGCACCGACGATCCAGACCTGTGGATTCATGAAACCGTTGAAATCCGGGAAAACCAGCATATTGGTGAAGTCGGCCGCCGTTTGTGGAACCGGGAGCGAAACCAGATGCTCAGGTCCGATTGCAAGGCTGCTGCCCGTAGAGATAAAGAGATAATTAAGGAGAATACCTGTAACTACGGCAACAAGCGCTCCCGGAATCATCTTGATTTTCTTTAAAAATGGAAATTTATCCCAGGCAAGCAAAATTGAAACGGAAACCAGCGTCACGATGACTGCGCCCATATGAACTCCGGACAAAAGCTGGCCGAAATAAGCGGGATTGAAACCGTTTTCGAGGAGCGTTTCTTTCGTTTCAAAACCATTAGTAAAACCGAAAGCGTTCGGAATTTGGGTCAGGATGATGATGATCCCAATGCCGGCCAGCATCCCTTCGATTACATTGGTCGGAAAATAGTTTGAAATACTTCCTGCACGCAGAAAACCCAGAATTAATTGTAAAACGCCTGCGATAAGCCCTGCACATAGAAACAGCTCAAACGCGCCAAGGTCTGTAATAGCGGTAAGCACAATTGCAGTTAGACCGGCTGCAGGTCCGGAAACAGAGATATTGGAATTACTTAAATAACCCACGACAAGGCCGCCGATGATACCGGCAATAATGCCTGAAAGTGGTGGTGCGCCGGATGCTAATGCGATTCCCAGACATAATGGGAGTGCCACTAAAAAGACGACGAGACCGGAAGGGAAATTTTCTTTAATCCCTCCATATATAGATTTTGCTTTTTTCATTTTTGAAAAAGTGGTATAATGTAAAATACTGCGAATGAGTATAGTACGTTGTTAAATGATAATTTTTAATCACAGATTTGCGTCCGTTTCGGTAAGGAAACAGCTACAAATACAATCGGAGAAAAAATTATGCTTCGGGAGGGGGAGAGAAAATGGTTAGGAAAGGAGAGAGGTGAACCGAATCGTCAGCCCACAGAAATGACTGGCTGTTGCCATCCGTCTGAAAAAACTTCAGGAAATCATGAACATTTAAAGTGTCCGGAATCGTCTTTTCATTGATCACCAGCGGCGAATGCTGGCTTTCTTCTTCGGAGATGATCACATTAGTTGACGGCAGATCCCATCCGAACGCGCCGGCAATACTTGGTAAAGCCATAAAGTTCAGGAAAACCGTCAATGTGATTATACTCCAAAATTTCATGTTGTTCTGTCTAAAATCAGTTAAGATTTTTATTGTTTTTCTTACTCATTACCCAATCGGAATTGGTGAGATCGTATATCTTCTGAATATCTTTTAAGGTACTTTCAAAATCAATTTCAAGATCAATTATCTTGCCTGTTCTGAGGTCGAAAACCCAGCCGTGAACAATAGGATATTCATCCACCAGATATTCTTCCTGCACTACCGCCATTTTAATTACGTTGATGCATTGCTCTAAAACGTTGAGTTCCACGAGTCTGTCATAACGTTTCTGTTCATCTATAATTGCATCCAATTCAAGCTGATGAATCCGGTACACATCCCGGATATTTCTAAGCCACGGATTCAAAATTCCTAAATCTTCTGGCGTCATGGCCGCCCGAACGCCGCCGCAGCCGTAATGTCCGCAGACTATGATGTGCTTCACTTTTAAGTGCTGCACTGCATACTGAATCGCGGAAGTTACATTAAGGTCAAGACTGTTCACCAGGTTAGCAACGTTTCTTGAAACGAAAACTTCACCAGGTTTCAAACCCATCATCTCTTCAGCGGAAACCCGGCTGTCTGAGCATCCAATGTAAAGATAATCAGGGTTTTGAGAGCTTGAAAGTGTCTTGAAGAAGTCTTTGTCCTCTGCAATTTTGCTTTCGACCCACCTCCTGTTATTCTCAAATATAACCTCGTACGATCTTTTCATTTTGATTTGATAATGAACGTTATATATTGTCGTTTTATAACTGATTAAGCTTTACACCACAATTACAAATGCGCACAAAAATAAAAATTACAATTTAAAATGGGCTAATATTAACAGGATTTAATAGAAAAAAAACCTGCAGATGTCCGATTAGCTCTCAATTTTATTGTTGATATATCCCTCCGTTGCGGACGGGTTTGAAGTGATGACGCCCGGATTTCCAATCACCACAGAATTGTCCGGTACATCAAAATTTACATATGCATTTGGAGCGACGAGCACGTTATTTCCTATCTTGATTTTGCCCACCAATACTGCATTCGGGCCTATCCAGACCTCATCGCCCAGGGTCGGTACGCCTTCGTTTTTCCCGCGGTTTGCCTGCGCAATCGTCACGCCTTGGGAGATGTTGCAGTTTCGCCCAATCACCGTTTTGGGATTGATCACCACCGCACCCCAATGCCCGAGGTAAAAACCTGCGCCTATCTGCGTTTCAGGATAAATCTGGAAACCGTATTTTATTTGGTGATGGCGCAAAACCAGGCGCCAAAAAGTACCCAGAATTGATTTTTTAGGATAACGCTGGCTTTTTCGCAAAATATAAATGAAATGCAGATTTGGATTCACGCATTTGGCCCAAATGCCAAGGATGTCGGGCATTTTGCCGCTTTCGCGGAAGAAGTCCTGTTGAATGATCGTAGGTTGCGGCATCACAGCAAATTTAGCAGTTATTTTGATTTATAATCCGTCAATTATTTCCATAATTTCCCGTACCGAATTTTCCAGGCTGAACGGCATCGTGTAATTTTCAAACTTTTGCTGATATTTACAGAAATCTCCCGGATTCTGCAGCGCCATTTTCATTCCTCCATACAGTCCTTCTTCAGAATTTTCCACCATTAAACCCAGATTTCCGGTCTGCAGAATCTCGCGTACGCCCGAAACATCTGTCGCAATAATGTTTTTTCTTAAGGTCACCGCTTCAAACAAAACGGTCGGGAAACCCTCATACCTCGAACTTAAAACAAAGAAATCGGCAGCGCTGATGTGCGGGTACGGATTGTCGGTAAAGCCGGTCATTTCGGCAAAATCGTCCAATTTTAAGTCGAGTTTAAGTTTTTTAATATTTTCAAAATCGTACCCGTCACCGATGATTTTTACTCTAAAACTAAATCCTTCGTCGAGTAGTCTTCGTTGAACTTTCAGCAGGCGATCAAAACCTTTTTGCGGAAAAACGGTGCCGACGGCAATGAAAGTAATCACCTCCGGTTTATATAAATTTAAATCTTTTTCTGCTTTCCCAATGATCTCTTCAGTATCGAGTGGATTGTAAATCCTGCAAATCTTTTGTTTTTCGGAGTCGTCCTTCGCTAAACTTTCGAAATCATTTCTAATATGTTCAGAAATTACCAAAATTTTATCAAAACCAAAAAATTTCCGGATTTCCGTATCATCATAATTGTGTAAATGTGTTTTCCGTAAATCGTTATGTATCCATACAATTTTTTTTGAAGATTTTAAAGGCGAATTTAAAATTTCGTCGCGCAGCCCGTGGATGGCCGCAAACTCAATGTCGTATTTTTTCCCTTTTAAAACGGTCTTGTATAAAACCTTCGGGAACTTTTTAACAAAACCCTGATAAACTTTGCGGAAAAGTTTTTCCGGCAGATCCTGAGGCCGGTTTGTCGTAATCATTTCGCCTTTGTTGAGGTAGAGAATGTTTACAAAATCAGGTACATCAGCGAGATATTTTCCGGAATACAAATTCAATAGCAGATCAATCTCATACTTTTCAGGCGGCAGATTCTTTAAAAAAGTCACGAGCACTTTTTCCGCGCCACCGTGGCGCAGGGAACCGATTCTGATAAGGATTTTCTTTTTCGCCACGAAATTATTTTACCGGTTTGTATGTTCGGGATAGATTTTCTCTAATGTAAGCGTCAAGCAACGGTCTGTCCGCTTCCATCTCGCGCGGGTATAAAGTGTTGTTAAACAAAGCTTTATCGCCGTATTGTTCGATGGTGCAAATAAATTTCGCCGGTACACCCGCAAATACAGAGTTCGGCGGCATTGAGGAATTTAAAACTGAACCGGCGCCTAAAATACAGTTGTCACCCATTTCAACGCCAGGCAAAATCGTGCAGTTGTTTCCGATAAAGCAGTTTCTGCCGATTTTTATACGCCCGAAATTTCGTGCGTCCGCGTATTTTTCCATTGAACGGATGACGTACATCGCGCCGTCGTGGTTAATGAAAGTGCAGTTGGCTGTAATTTTAGTGCGGTCACCAATCTCAATCAGGTAAGGCTCGGAACCGAATTTTGGCGCTTCGATGAAGATGACGTCTTTTCCTACTTTCAGGCCACGTGCTTTGCAGATTTCAATGTAGGCCAAATCATATAGACTTCGCCACAGCGTATGGATTTTGAGGATGATTCTGTACAAAAGTATCATGGTTTTAATCTGCTAATTTTATCAAAAGGTCTTCAATTTCTTTAAAAATACGGGCATTATCAAACTGGGTTTCAATTGTTAATAGATTTTTTTTAAGGTCTGAAACTAAAGTTTGATCGGTTAGAAATTGTTTCATTGCCCGGTATATTTCTTCCGTATCGTACGTGATCAACAGTCCGGTCTTACGGTTTTTAATCAACAAACTTACATCGCCAGTGTCCGTTGCGATGATGGGTTTTTGCAGGATTAATGCTTCCGCGATAACGAGCGGCCAGGCTTCAGATTCGGACGGCATTATGAAGAAATCCGCGTTCTTAATGTACGGATAAGGGTTCATCTTGTTGCCGGTCAGGATAAAGCTTTCTTCTACGCCCAGTTTTTTCTGTTGCTCGAGCAGGTTTTCGTGCTCTTCACCGTCACCAATAATCATCACGGAATGTTCAAATCCCTCTGAAATCAGCCTGGCGTGCGCGTCCATCAGTTTATGAAAACCTTTGCGTGTGTGCAACCGTCCAACTGCTGCGAAAACCGGCGACTTCGGCATTTCCGGATTTTCAGCCGCGGCTTTTTTCTTAATTTCTTCGACCGGAACCGCATTGATAATCACGCTTTCGGGCGGATAGGCAAGATTGGGATGTTCGCGGTGCATCAGTTTTTTTATGTTGTCGGAACAGTACACGATCTGATCGAACCGCGGAAACTGTTTTAAAATTTGCGGAACCAAAACAGCCAGTTTTTTTTCGTTGATTTCCGAATGAAACCACGCGATCTTTTTTGATTTTTTGTTGGTGGAGGCCAGAACCGCCTCAAAATCGCGCCAATCCATCGCAATTTCGATGTCGTACTTATTTTTTAAAATAAAAATGTCGGTCAGCCCGGGAAATGTTTTGAAAACTTCCAGTTTCAGGCGTCTCAGCAGAAGTCTCAGCGGTAGAATGATCTTGTTTTTGCCGAAATCCTCTTTACCTTTTGCCAGCCAGATTTTCTTTACATGAGCCGGAATTTCGTTGCGCAGTTCGCCCTGATCAATATTCAGAAGCACCGTCATTTCAAATTGTTCCCGGTCAATATTGTTCAGCAAGCTCAGCAGCACTTTTTCTACACCACCCATCTCCATCGAGCGGTGGCGGAAAAGGAGTTTTATTTTTTTAGTCGGCTGGGGCTTGTCATTCATGTGTTCCGGGGTTACTCCGTTCGGTTACGAAAATATTTTTCGGGTAAACTTTTTTAATGTTTGAGGCAAATTTAAATAAAAAGCGTACTTGCGAAATTTATCCGAATAAAGTTGCTGGCTTTTAGTTTTGGTTAAAATTTTTTGTAGTTCCGCGTCGCAACCATGTTTCAGCGCTATTTTGCAGGCAAATAAGAGTTCACTTTCAGCATTTTCGAAGTTTGGCTCCAATATATACAGCAATTCGTCTGTTTTAAAATCATCATAACTGTCTCTGGCTTTTTGCCGGTTTTCGTTAAAGAACTGCCGTGCCTTTTCCACAAAAAGCCATTTAATGAATCTGGAGTCTTTTCGGGTTACCGAGTGATCCAAAATGCGGTATTTCAAAAGTGGAAGATCGATGTTTGCAAACTTTTTTTCGGCCAACATCAAGCGGAAATACAGATCGTAATCTTCGCAGTACAGCATTTTTTCGCGAAACTGCACCTCATCAGTGTTACGGAACATGATCACGGGATGATACATTTGGATATTGTTGAACATTGCCTTCTTAATTTCTTTATCGCTGAATTTCGGTTGCATCATGCGCAGGAAATTTCCCGTTTCACTGATGCATTGTATAGTGCTTCCGACCATGAAAATTTCGGGGTTTTCCTCCAGAAATTTAAGTTGTTTGGCAAAGCGGTCGGGATGCGAAATGTCGTCCGCGTCCATCCGTGCAAGATATTTTCCGCGTGACATTTTCAATCCAAGATTCAGGTTCTCAATAAATCCGGGCAATCCCTTGTTTTCCTGCTTTTTAATGATTTTAATCCGCGGGTCACGGGCACTGTAAGATATAAGAATCTGCAGCGTGTCGTCTGTAGATTTGTCCTCAAAAATTAAAAATTCGAAATCACTGATTGTTTGATCTAATATGGAATCGATTGCTTCACGGATAAATCGGCTGCCATTGTAAACCGACATTATTATGGAGATCATCGGGGTTTGCGACATAGATGCAATGTTTTAAATGGGCCGGAACCGGAGGTTTTGCTGATTGGTAACAATCGTGTTCGGCGGAACATCTTTGAAGATAACACAACCGGCGCCTAAAATTACGTTATCACCGATTGTGACGCCTTTAAGAATGACGCAATTCGCACCGCTCCACACATTGTTTCCGATCTTAATCGGCGCCGTGGTGAACTCAGTTTTGGAGACGGAAAAAGGTTCCTGGCTGTGCTGATGATTGTGATCGAAAATTTTCAGGCCTTCGCCCAAAATGCAGTTATCACCAATTTCCACGCGTTCCAAAACGCTGATTGTAGCACGCGTAATGTAAGTGTCGCGACCAATGCTAAATTGCGCGTCCGCCTTTACGGTAATAAAATTGTGTTCGTTAATGGTTGCTTTTTCGCCTATTTTGATGGTCGCTGTGGGTGCAATGTAAATCGCGTTGTGTTTTCCGAGGCGAAAACTTACGGATACCGAACTGCTGCTGTTTTGCTGAAAAAGTTGGCGGTCGGAGTAGGCGAGCAGGTAATCCTGCAGGTGACTCAGTTTTACAGCGATTTTAGAAAAAAAATTAGTCATCATTTGCGACAGAAAATTGGCGTTTAAACAAATGTAAAAACTTTAATCCGAATTTGACTGATTGTGGTGAACTTTGGTCACGACGGTTACAACTGAAATTGTCCCGGTTTTCGTTAAAAGCAGCTTTTACAAACATGCCGATTGAACATTTAAATGTTTACTTTTGAAAAAAATCGCTGAATGCCGCCATTAGTCACTGTTTCCGTTCCGCTTTTTCGTTGTGAAGACTTTATTAAGAAGTGTCTTGAGTCTATCCGGATACAGAACTATCCGAACATAGAAGTGACATTAATCAACGACCAGACGCCGGACAACAGCGTACAGATTGCGTCGGATTTCATCGAAAAACATCAGCTAAACTGGTCTGTTTTGCATCTCGACAAAAACTCCGGCCTGTCCGTCGTCCGTAACAAAGGCATCGAAACCGCACGCGGAAAATATCTTTTTTTTCTCGATAGCGACGATTACATTACGCCCGATTGCATTCAGTCTCTCGTCGAAACTGCAGAAAATACCGCAGCCGAAATGACCATCGCCCAACTCGAATGCGAACAGCTGGAAACCGGCCACAAATCAGCCTGCATCCCAATTCTGTCGAGCGAAAAAACCATCATCGGGAACCGTGCGATTATGGAAGCTTTTGCGCGTGGTGAACTCGTGACCTACGCCGTGAACAAACTTTTGCTCACAGAATTTCTCCGCGAAAACAAGTTGTGGTTCGTTCCCAGACTTTTTGCCCAGGACGAGTTATGGACTTTTCATGTAATGCTTAAAATTCAGAATCTCGCCATTCTGAAACAGAACACGTACAACTATGTGCTTCACAGTAAGTCGGTGATCCACAACCGCGACCGGCGGCATTTTGACAACTGGGCGACGATTGTGGAGCATTTTACGCATGCTCTAAATTCAACAAAAAACCCACAGATCCAAAATCTTATCCGTGCACACATCGTAAATTATAAGACAATGACGCTGATCATGAACTGGAAAGCGAGACAGGATGAAGAGGAATGGCTTTACAGTTTTAAACTTTATAAAAAGTATCCAGATCTCCGCATGCAAGACTACTTCAGTCCCAGTTTCAGCCTCTCTGTGAAAAAAAAATCTTTAAAACTTGCCTTGCCACCAAAGCTGGCCGTGCGGATATTTAAATGGATGTATTACCGCTGATTATTTTTTAAAAGTGTAATAAATACTGAACAAACGGTAATTCGCTAAGAGAACTTGATGATAGCGCTGCACGTATCCTGAGAAATTTTTTAGCAAAAAATGTCGCTTGATTTCGTTATATGCTTTTAAAAGCCGCGCATTCTGGTGGTTTCGCTCATCGGCAGGCAAATTTTTTCTGAAATGACGGAAAGCTTTCATTGCATCAATTAGGTTTTTATACGCCACCAACTCGAAGATTTCTTTCCGGCTGTCGTAAATGCCGTTCTGTTGCGCAAAATCCCTCATGAACATATCCGTAACCACAAGGTCCGTTTTCTTTAAACTAAAAGACTTTGCCGAAGAATCCGGATGCACGAAATGTGTGTAAATTCCATCGCAGGAGCCAATCAGATTTACGTGTTGCAGCAGCTGTCTTTCTACGATTTCATCGGCATTCAGAAGCCGTTCGGCGAAGCGGAAGGAAACGCGTTTAAAAACCTCTTTCCGATAAAGCCCGCGAAAATGAAAATCGTAGCGCCCAATCGTATTTAGCAGCGCTTCAGCACCTGAAACCGTGTGCTGAACGTAATCCGGAACTTCCCTCAATTCGCGGTGCAGCGAATAAATATTTTTGACGTGACCGTTAGGGAAAACCGTTTTTACGATCATTCCCACCATATCAAGCCGCGGATCTTCGGTAAAAGCCTGCACAGCTTTTTCCACCGCATCTGTGGAAAGCAAATCATCATGGTCGAAAAGCATTACAAGATGTCCGGTGGCGGCATCCTGTCCCGCAGCCTTTGCAAATTGCGCGGTGCCTTCGTTTTGCTTATCGATGATGACAATTCGTGAATCGGTCTTTGCAAAATGCTGCAGCTGCGTCAGCGTTTCATCCGAAGAACCGTCATTCACGCAAACAAATTCGATGTTTTTGTAAGTTTGGTTCAATAGCGAATCCATTGCTTTATGCACAAAGTTTCCAAGCGAAACGGAATTGTAAAAGGTCGTAATAATGGTAACTTTAGGATGCATAGGTTTTTTTATAGAACGGTGGACAAAAAATAGATTTTCTAATTGAGTTTTCGCAACACGTTTCGGATTTTTTCAATATTTTTTTCGTTGCTCATTTTGTTTAGATAGTCCTGCTTTATTCTTTTTGAAAATTTTTCCAAAATGTCGCGGTTGTCATAAAGATAGATAATCGCGTTGGCCATTTCGTCGATGTCGCGTTTTATAAAAAGCCCGTTGACGCCGTCCTGAATGACCATTGAAGGCAACCCGATAAACGTAGAAACCGACGGAATGTCGGAAAGACTTGCCTCACAAAACATCGTAGGCGCCCCGTCGCCACTGGACGCAATCACGGCAAGGTCTACATCATTGTAAAACTCGATCATTTCTTCGTAAGTTGCGTTGAAGGAGGTTTTCAGCCGTACTTTTCGGCCCGTGGCCAGCACTTTCTGCACAGCAGGTTCAATGATTTCGAAAAAACCTTTAACCGGTCTGTGAGGATTTCCGGTCCAACCGAGTGTGAAAACTTCACTTTTAATTTTTGTCCGTCCAAAGCATTCTTCTTTATAAATTCCCAGCGCAAATTCAAGATTTGAAGTATAATCTTTGTAAGCCCTGATCAGATTATCGTTTGCAAGCAACAGAAAATCATAATGTTTAAGGTATTTTTCAAAAAATGCCGCGCGCGAAAGTGCGTTTACGTTGGTTTTGGTTTTAATGTCGTATTCAGGACCAAGGTGTGGAAAACAGTCGTTGAAAATTCCGACTAAATTTTTCGTTGCTTTGAACGGAATCTCGGAACTGTACTGAAAAAAATACGCCATCGAAACCAGATAGTCAAAATTCAACTTTTCTACTTCGCGGGTTTCATCTTTAAAATCAATGACCAGATTTTTTGTAAACCTCGGAAATGAATAATTTCCGGTAGGGTGAATGAACTGCACTTTTCGGTTGTGACGGGAAAATAATTTAAAATAAAAAAAACGAATTTGGGCAACCAGGTTAAACGCGAAAATTTTTGGACGAGACATTTTTTTAAGTTCTTTAATGCGGTAAGGCTCATTGCAGACATAGTAGCAATCGTACTCATCAGCTAATTTCAGCGACCACGACTTTACCATGAAATAAAAAGCCCAGTCTTTGAAATCTACCTCGAACAAAATAGTTTTTTTCATACAGAAAGTAAAAGTAACTAAATTTGTACATACATGAAATTCACCATCTTCACACCGACTTATAATCGTGCACATTTGTTGCCGCGGCTTTTTAGAAGCCTTCTGCAACTGGACTTTCAGGATTTTGAATGGCTCATTGTGGATGATGGTTCAACTGATGAAACTAAAAATATAGTTTCGGAATTTCAGACTTGCAATTCTTTGAATATCCGCTACTTTTATCAGAAAAATCAGGGGAAGCACGCTGCAATTAATCTTGGCGTAGCGCAGGCTAAAGGCGAATTCTTTTTCATCGTGGACAGTGACGACTGGCTTCCGGCCAATTCGTTATCTAACTCGCTGAAATATACAGACAGATTTCAGTCGTCTTCAATTGCCGGAATTGCCGGTAAAAGGTCGTTCATAAATGCCCACAACAATTTTCCGTTTCACGAACTCATCAGCACGCCTTTAGAAATTAAATATAAGTTCAAAAACAGTTTTGATTTAGCGGAAATCTACAAAACAGATGTGCTGAAGAAGTATCCGTTTCCTGTTTTTCCGGGCGAAAAATTCGTAACCGAATCGTTGGTTTGGTTCAGAATTGCCAGGAAATATCAGCTTCTTTTTTTTAATGAAACCATCTATCACTGTGAGTATCAGCCGGGTGGGCTTACCGATAATTACCGCAAACTGATGGAAAATAATCCACAAGGTTCACTGCTGTATTTGCGGGAACTGCTACAACAATCAATCCCTGCGGAAGCTAAAAAATCTGCTGCCCGAAATTTCAATTCCATTGCGCGAATGAATGGCCGCAGCCGGGTTTGGATACTTTATCAGCTCGGTATTCGGAATTATTTAAGGATTTTCCTCTGAAACTTTTTTAACGAAAACTTTCATTTTATCGCCCCAAACCTGCCAGTTCAGTTCGCTTTCATACTTTCGGCGCGCATTAGCAGCAAGTTCCGCCAAAATGCTTCTGTTTTTTAATATTTTTTCCTCGAGAAGTTCCGCATAATCTCTTGCTGTTGCACTTTCGGGTAGCAGAAATCCGGTTTTACCGTCTTCAACTATTGAGGAAACGCCGCCTGTATCGGTGCTGAGTACAGGGATAGAGAAGCCGGCAGCTTCGCAGAAGGCAATCGGTGAACAGTCTGTGCGAGTGGGCACAAACATCAGATGTGCAGTGGAGAGATGGCGTTCTATTTCAGCCAGTTCGACCGGGTTATTTTTATTTAAAAAGGGAATAATCTCAACAAAATCTCCATCCACATCGGGTGTACAGCCCATGATCTTAAATTTAATTTTATAGCCTTTTCCATGCAGTATTTTAATTGCATCAAAGGCGATGTCGCCGCCTTTCCGTAGCCAGCCCACGCCTGAAAACAAAATATTCAGCGGCTCAGAATAGTCTTTTTCGGAAAGTGGAAATTCCGGAACGCGTAAGTTGGCGCCAAACTTCACGACCGAAATTTTTTCCGCCGCGATTCCGTATGTTTTGTGTGCATCTGCCGCTGCCCAAGCTGACGAGAAAATAATGTGGCTCACATTTTTCAGCGCTTTTTCCTCGAGAAGGCGGGTGATTTTTTTTGATAGCCAGCCAAGCCCCATAAAACCGGGGTTGTAGCCGATCAGTTTATTGAAAGTGCCGTCATTCAGATAAATAATCGGTTTGTCGGTTTTTAGAAATGCGATTTCATTGATGTAAGTTGGCGAAAAAAGCAGGTCATATTCAGTGTTTTGCAGTTTTTTTGCTGTCTTAGCCGACGCGAGGTACGCTTTTAACAAAAAATGATGCGGACTGAAACGTCGCCTGAAAATGCGCTCGAAAAAATTTTGAATGAATGAAAATTTTTTTTCTTCGGTGGCCGAAAAAGTCGCAGTAGGGATCCAAACAATTTCGAAACCTTGGGCCAGCAGCGCTTCGTACATCTTGAACATGCTTCCCGACCAGTGCCGGCGGTCTTCCAGCGGTTGGCTGCTGAGAAATGCGATTTTTAGGGCTGCCATTTTTTAATTAAATAAATGATTAAAATCTTATGTTTTTTTAAAATCCAAACCAGGAAATTATACGCAACTGTGTACTTTCGTTGTTTCAGCGCAGTTTCAAAACCCAGTTTGCTGCGCATGAAAATCTGCCAGTTTGCGAGATTTTTAATTTTACCGCCGTGATAATCCGCGATAATGGTATCCAGATCGTTATGAGCGAGATCTTTTTTTAGGTTCTGTCTAAACGAAATTCCCTGTTCATGGCGTCTGTAAGCTGACATGGTGCGACTCATACCGCGAATTTTCCCCATTGTAGATGCTGCCAAAAAAAGTATGGTGTCGAAGTAAAGCAGTGTAGGATTTTTGAGCGTTTTTTGAAAGGCATCTGAATCCAAAACCGATCTGCGCATCACCACAGATGCCGTGTGGACAGTCCAATGACGGTAGATTTCCGGTGCACTGTAGTCGCGGTCTTCAACCGTCGCAAATATCTTCTGATTATACGCTGCGTGCGGCGAAACATTCATCACCTGGTGGAAACAGAGGGAATATTCAGGGTTTAGTGCCAGGAATTTCAGCTGGGTTTCAAGCTTTTGCGGATCTGTCCAGTAGTCATCACCTTCGCAGAACGCGATGTATTCGCCGGTTATCTGTTCGAGCGCAAAGTAGAAATTCGGTGTGGCGCCGAGGTTTTCGCTATGGTTAAAGTATTTTACGGTGAAATTTTTGGGCGCGGCAGAAATTTTTTTGGTGATCAGTGCGTGCGTTCCATCGGTGGAGGCATCGTTGCAAATGATAAGTTCAACATTTCCGGAGATTTCCTGCATGAAAATGCCGTCGAGATTTTCGCCGATAAAATCCTGATGGTTGTAGGCAAGGACGATGATGGAAAGTGACGCCATTAACTCAATATTTCTTTTAGAATCAACCTGTACGCTGTCGCCAAACCGCGAAAACCAATAGTTGTATGTCGGCCATATTTCAGCATCAGCAGTACTATATTTTTTTTGGAGTATTTAAATTTTTTAAGATAATGATAAAACTGCAGATATGAATACAGTTCTTTTTTCTTATTTACGGACTGACTTTGAGGGATGCGGTACAGTTTCCGGGTGTGGATAAGATTGTTTAACCAATTTTTATCTAAGGTATTTACAGCGTAAGAAAAGTGCGCAATTTTGATTTTAGAGGTCACGATATTCTGAAATTCATCTGCAACATTTAAGGAAAACTGAATATCGTACGCATGAAAACCGCTTATGTTTTCATTAAATTTGAACCTGTTGTAAACCGATTTTTTCACTGCCATAAAAACACCGTCGATTACGTAAACGTTTTTATCTGAGTTTAGGTTATAATCTCCAATTAACTTGTTCTTTTCATATTGCGTGTAATGGCTGAAATTGTTTTCATACAAATCCCACCACGCGAAAGGAACATTTGGTACATAATCACTACCCAAAAC
>JAEZYN010000129.1 GCA_023419095.1 Bacteroidota bacterium
GAATGAAAAAGATATTTACCTCCTTATCGATGGTGGGTGCCTTGCTGACGTTTGCGCAAAGTACCATCAGTTTCAACGGATGTCATAACCTGTTCGAGGATCAAAATTTTACATTGACGCAGACGGGGACGGACACGTTCAATAAAAAAATCTACATTACGATTCCGGTGACAGGTGATCAGGATTGTAATGGCCTCGGAACTTGCGAATTTAAGATTGAATGGAACAATGCGCAGAGCAGATGGGAATTTCTGGCGGACAGCGGAAACGGCGACTTCGTGAATCCGTATTTGATATATTATAATTCTACTGGAAACAGCGCAGCCTCAAATCCTCCGAACAACACTTTCGGAACCTGGGTTGAGAATGTTGCTGTGACGGAAGGTGCATGCGGTGGAAATCTTACCGCAGCCAATTCTACGATGACGGGTGATGTGCATAATTCGAGTCTGGCAGTTGACGGTTCGGCCAGGGCAAAAATTCAGTTGTTTCCGAATCCTGTGACGGATTTTATTACCATTTCGGGTGTAGAATCGGCGAAAAGTGTTGAGATTTTTAATGTGTCGGGACAGTTGGTTCGAACTGAAAAGTTTGGCGAAAAGCTTAACGTCAGCAATTTGAAACCGGGTGTTTACGTACTCAGAATCATTTCAGATCAAACCAAAATGGGCGAACTGAAATTCATTAAGAAATAATTTTAAACAGAAAAACGGCTGCAAAATCTTTTGCAGCCGTTTATTTTTAAGTTATTAAAGCGAATAGTTGGGCGCTTCCTGCGTGATAATCACGTCGTGTGGATGCGATTCCTTTAGACCGCTTCCGGTGATCATCACCATTTTACCTTCGCGTTGAAGTATTTCAATATCCTTTGTTCCGCAGTAGCCCATTCCGGCACGGATTCCGCCGGTAAGCTGAAAAACCACTTCTTCCAGTTTTCCTTTATGCGGCACTCTGCCCTCGATACCTTCCGGCACAAATTTCTTCGCTTCACTCTGGAAATATCGTTCCTTTCCGCCGCGACGCATCGCTGAAAGCGAGCCCATTCCCTGATACGCTTTAAATTTACGTCCCTGAAAAATGATTTCCTCGCCCGGCGCTTCATCGGTTCCGGCAAGTAAAGAGCCGAGCATTACGGCACTTGCGCCCGATGCCAGAGCTTTCACGATGTCGCCTGAAAGCTTGATTCCGCCATCAGCGATTACCGCTACATTTTTGGTTTTAGCATATTCAAACACATTATAAATCGCAGAAAGTTGCGGTACACCAACACCGGCAACTACTCTTGTCGTACAGATGGAACCCGGCCCAACACCTACTTTCAGGATGTTTGCACCCGCATCGATAAGGTCTTTTGCTCCTTCTGCTGTTACAATATTTCCACCCACGATGTCAAGTTCCGGAAAACTGGCGCGGATTTCTTTGATTTTATCTAAAACGCCGCGCGAATGTCCGTGTGCGGAATCTACAGCGATGATATCAACGCCCGCATCTACAAGCGCGGAAACCCGGTCCATTGTGTCTTCGCCGACGCCAACACCGGCTCCTACGATCAGTCGGCCGTTTTGGTCTTTGTTGGCATTTGGGTATTCCAACTGATTGTCGATATCTTTAATTGTGATTAAACCTACCAGTTTAAATTCTTTATCTACGATCGGCAATTTCTCGACACGGTTTTTCAGCAGAATTTCCTTGGCCTGTTCAAGGTTGGTTTCTTTGTCCGAAGTGATCAGTTTATCTTTGGTCATCAGTTCCTCTACTTTCGCGCTGAGGTTTTCCTGATATTTAACATCACGATTGGTAATGATCCCGATAAGCGTATTTTCCGAATCAACGACAGGCAAGCCTGAAATTTTAAAGCTGGCCATCATCTCCTTCGCTTCGGCCAGTGTATGGTCTTTAGACAAAGTGACAGGATCGGAAATCATCCCGTTTTCCGAACGTTTCACGCGGTAAACCTGCGCAGCCTGTTCGGCAACCGGCATATTTTTATGAATAAACCCGATTCCGCCAACGCGCGCCATGGCAATGGCCATTTCAGCTTCAGTCACTGTATCCATCGCTGCGGAGACGATGGGTGCGTTAAGCGTAATTTTGTCGGAAAGTCGTGATTTTAGGGAAACCTGATTCGGTAAAACTTCAGAGTATGAAGGGATAAGAAGTACGTCATCGAAAGTGATGGCTGTCTCCACGATTTTGTTATGTATAGACATCTTTACTTTCTGTGCAAAATTAAAACTTTTTTGCCGAAAAGAAAAACATGTCACTGTCTTTATACATATGTCTGCTACGTGCGTTGATTTTAAAGAAATCATCGGCAGATTTTAGCCGTAAATGTTTGTTTAAAAATTTTATCTTTGAAATTCGTAAGATACAAATGATTTATTCGCTAAAAGGGACCGTTCAGGAACTCAACCCCACTTCAGTAATTATTGATGTACACGGCGTTGGATATTATGTCGGCATCAGTTTGCAGACATCAGAAAAATTGGTTTTAGGCCAGCCGACTTTCCTGCAGATACAGCAGATCATCCGCGAGGATGCTCATCTTCTGTTTGGATTTAACACTATTTCGGAAAAAGAAATGTTTAATCTGTTAATTTCTGTTAATGGTGTAGGGCCCGTTTCTGCCATCATTATGCTTTCCTCCCTTACACTTGCCGAAATTTCTGCGGCCATCATGAACAATAACAGTTTGCTGCTGCAAAAAGTGAAGGGAATCGGGGGAAAAACAGCGGAAAGAATCATTGTCGATCTGCGCGATAAAGTGCAGAAATTCGCAGTTTCGGAAGAGAATATTTCTAACTTTGTGAATAATAAAGTGAGGGATGAGGCGTTATCTGCATTAGAAGTTTTGGGCATTTCGCGCAAGATGAGTGAACGGATCGCCGACCGTCTATTAAAGGCTGATGCTGATCTTTCAGTGGAAGATTTAGTGAAGCAAATTTTAAAAAATATTTAACATTTGGAGAAGAATAGTTTTTTTCAGCATAAATTTTTCGTTTTTGTAATCCTTTTTTTCTGCTCTGTCCCGCTGTCAGCCCAGGTTTCGCCATCTGACAGTTCATCTGTGCGCCAGGATTTTTCATTGCCAAACCCTATACGGTATGATGCGTTTTACGATGTGTCCAGCAATATGTATGTGCTGTATCCCAAGGTAGGAAATATGGTGGTCGGTAATCCGGTTTCGATGACTTCGGAAGAATATTATCAGTATATGCTTAATAATCAGCTGAGTGAGTATTACCGTGAAAAGTCATCGGTCAACAATCTCGGTTACCGGAAAGACCAGACAGACGCATTGAAGAAAGGACTCTTACCAAGTGTAAATATTAAGAATAAACTTTTTGAGTCTATTTTTGGCGGCAATAAAATTGAGCTGATCCCACAGGGCTTTGCCTCGTTTGACATCGGTGGGCTATACCAAAAAATAGATAATCCCTTGATTCTTCCTCAAAACAGAACCAATTTCGCGATCGATATCCAGCAAAGAATTCAGCTCGGGCTGTTGGGTAAAGTTGGCGAGAATCTTCAGCTGAAAGCCAATTACGACACGCAAAGCGGTTTCGCATTCGAGAACAGGATGAATCTCGTTTGGCAGGCCAAAGGTACCTGGCGTGACCTTCAGTCTAAAGGTTTAAACGACAGAACGACAGGCGGCGAAGATAAAATCATCAAACGTGTTGAGTTCGGTAACGTGAATATGCCGCTTTCTACAAGTTTAATTCGTGGCTCCGAGTCTTTATTTGGTTTGAAAACCGAGTTCCAACTGGGCAAAACCTACGGAACAGTTGTGTTTTCCCAGCAGCAGGGCGAGGCACGGACAATTGTTGCACAGGGCGGTGGCGTAATGAACACATTTAAACTGAATGCCATCGATTACGAAGACAATCAGCACTATTTTCTCGGCCAGTATTTTCTGAAAAGCTATGATGATGCGCTGCTCTATTATCCGCAGGTCAATTCCCGTATCAACATCACACGTATCGAAGCGTGGGTGCTCGATCAGGGTTCGGGAAATCTGCAGGACCAGAAAGGAATTTTGGGTATTCGTGATTTGGGCGAAGGCGTTTCCGGTTTCCCCGATAACTCGCAGAACGGCCTTTATCAGGCAATCGTGAATCTGGGCGGCGGCATCCGCGACGTGAATACCGCTTACAACGCCATCAACGGACAGTCTTTCCCGAACGCAAACGGCTCACCGGAAACTTACACAGACGGCGAACAGTTTATTTTCAACCGTAAGGCTCGAAAACTTAATCAAAACGAATTCAAATATCATCCGCAGTTGGGCTATATGTCTTTAAATCAAAGACTTAATGATAATCAGTTGCTGGCGGTAGCATATTCTTATACTTTAAATGGCGATAACAAAGTTTACAAAGTCGGGGAGTTTTCGGAAGAAAGTCCGGTTCTTATTACTAAACTTTTAAAATCAAACATCAAAACCACTACGACGACACCGATGTGGAATCTGATGATGAAAAATATCTATTCGCTAAACTCGAACGACATCAATCAGGATGGCTTTTTGCTGAATGTTTACCTGCGCGACGCCCAGAACGGAAAAGTGAACTACCTTCCGAACACGCTTGTGCAGGACGTGAATTTGCTTAAACTGTTCAACTGGGACCGCCTGAATATGAATAATGACCTGCAACAGAACGGCGCTACTACCGGAGATGGTATTTTCGATTTTGTTCCGGGTATCACTATCGATCCCGAAAACGGAAAAGTAATTTTCACCAAAGCGAAACCTTTTGGCTCTTATCTTCAGGGAGTTCTTGGCAGCAGCGATCCGAAGTTTGTTTTCAATGAACTTTATGATCAGTTTAAAAATGTAGCTTCAGAGAACCGTCTGGCTCTGGCTTATACGCTTGAGGGCCGTTTCAAAGGTTCGCAGGGTACGGGAATTTCTTTGGGAGCCATCAACGTTCCGCAGGGCTCTGTAAAAGTTACTGCAAACGGGGTCCAACTTCAGGAAGGCATAGATTACACTGTGGATTATATGCTCGGCACGGTGAACATCATCAATGAAACCGTGAAGCAATCGGGCCAGGCCATTAATATTTCACTTGAAAATCAGCTGTCTTTCAATACACAGCGGAAGCGGTTTTTAGGTTTAAATCTTGAACGTAAATTTAATGAACATCTTACGGTAGGAACCACAGTGGTAAATTATGCCGAAACACCGTTGACCCAAAAGGTAAATTTCGGTCAGGAAGCTGTGAATAACACGATGGCTGGTTTCAATATATTGTACAATAACCAGTTGCCTTTCCTCACCAGACTTACAGATAAAATTCCGTTAGTGAATACGGAAGCGCCTTCGAACATCAGCTTTGCGGCCGAAGCAGCGTATTTGATCCCGGGTCAGAACAAAGGAATTGGTGACCAGTCTTATATTGACGATTTCGAACAGACCACTTCAAAGATTTCGCTTAAAGAACCTGCGATGTGGAGCCTGGCTTCCAAACCGGAAAAAAATCCGGAACCTTATTTCCAGAATGCCACTTTGAATGATAATCTTGCGTACGGCAACGGGCGTGGGTTACTTACGTGGTACAATATCGATCCGCGATTCTATGGAATCGGTGGTACGGCGCCCAGCGGAATCAATGCGCAGGCTGTATCGAACCATGCGTCGCGGCGTGTACAGACGCAGGAGCTGTACAACTCGCGGGATTTCGTGGCAGGCGAACAGCTTTTTACCAATACCTTTGACATCACCTATTTCCCGACCGAAAGGGGACCTTATAACGTGAACCCAAATAATGAGAGCACGCAGGAACGCTGGGCCGGACTTATGCGCCCGATTTCTGTGTCCAATTTCATCAATTCGAATATCGAATACGTAGAGTTCTGGATGATGGATCCGTACGCGGACGGTAACCCGCTAGGTGCCAATCCTAAGCTTTTGTTACAACTCGGTAACGTTTCTGAAGATATTCTGAAAGACGGTAAACTGCAATATGAAAACGGCTTGCCGACACCAAATGTTCCGGCAAATACTACGACTACAAACTGGGGTACGCAGCCGAACCAGTTTCCGGTATTGTACGCATTTTCTACAGAAAATGAAGAAAGAGCAGCACAGGATTTAGGCTTTGACGGTCTAGATGCACTCGGTGAGCAGGAAAGGTTCGGTACAAATTTTATCAATCCTGTTACCAATACGCCCGATCCGGCTTCAGATGATTTCGTTTTTTATCTTTCTGATAAATTCCAGGGTACGCAGGCTTCATCGCTTACCGAACGTTACAAATATTTCCGAAACCCGGAAGGAAACTCGCAGAGCAACAGCCTGGAAGTTGCCACCCAAACGCCGGATGCGGAAGATATCAACCGCGATTATAATCTCGATCAAAACGAAAATTACACACAATACACCATTAACCTCGATAAAGCCAGCCTTGCGAAAGGTCAGAAATTCATCGTTGATGAAAAAGAAGTGGAGGTGAAATTCCAGAACGGACAGACGGGGACGAATAAATGGTTCCTTTTCCGTATACCGGTGACACAGTTTGATGACGACCCGAATGCCGGTGGTGTGCGCGATCTATCCATCTTAAATAACGTTCGCTTTGCGAGAATGCTCCTTACAGGTTTCGACCAGACTTCTACCGTCCGTTTCGGTACGCTGGATCTGGTACGCAGCGACTGGAGAAAATACACAAAAGACATCGCTGCGTTAGGAAACGAGACTGAAGGTGTAAACCAGGTTGACAACAGAAACCTGGATGTAGGAAGTGTGAATTTAGAAGAAAACGGCCTGAACCAGCCGCCATACGTTCTTCCTCCGGGAATCGACAGACAGATCCTCAGTGGAAATGCGGGTGCACAGAGACAGAATGAAGCTTCATTATATCTAAAGGCGGCGCCGATGGAGCCTAAAACTTCGCGCGGTGTCTTCAAGAATGTCGCACTGGATATGCGCCGTTACAAAAAACTTGAACTGTTCGTGCACGCTGAAGATCTTCGCGATGTGAGCAGCAGCCGCGTTGATCCTGATGCTAAATTCTTCATCCGTTTCGGTAGTGATGCCACTGATAACTATTATGAATACGAAACTTCACTGAAATATACCGCGAAAAATGCTACTTCGCCGCTAGAAATCTGGCCTTCTGAAAACAATGTGGATCTGATGATTCAGAATTTCGTGGATGCGAAACTTCGCCGAGATGGCAATGACCAGATCGAAATCGATGAAAGAACAGAAGATTTTGAGTTCGGTTCTTTAGATCCCGATAAAAAGATTTTCATTAAAGGTCGGCCAAGTCTTGGAAACGTGACTAATATTATGCTCGGAATGCGAAACAATGCTACAGCCGAAACCAAAGAAGTGGTGTTATGGGTGAACGAAATCCGTCTTTCAGAAATCGAAAATAAAGGCGGCTACGCCGGAAATGCGAGTCTGAATTTTAATCTCGGTGATTTTGCACTGGTAAATGCTAACGCGTCTTACTCTACAATCGGCTTTGGAGGAATCACTGAAAAACCGGCGGAAAGGGCACAATCTACCTTATCAGCTTACAACGTAAACACTACGGTGAATGTAGATAAATTCCTGCCGGAAAAATTAGGGATAAAAATTCCGGTGAATTACTCCTACACGCAGACCATCGAAGATCCAAAGTACAACCCGCTTGATAATGATGTAACTTTTGAGGAAGCACCAAATAAGGATGAACTTAAAACCGTTGCACGTACTTACACACAGCAAAGAAGTATCGGCGTCGTGAATATGCGTAAAGAACGTACGAATGCAGTGAAAAAACCTAAGTTTTACGACGTGGAAAACCTTTCACTGACGACGGTTTATAACGACGATTACTACCGGGATGTTTATACGAAGAAGAATTACAGACAATACCTTCGCGGCTATGTCGATTATAACTACAACTTCAAGCCGTGGGTTCTGCGCCCGTTCAACAAGATTGTTAGCGATACGGCAAAATCTTATAAATATCTGAGGTTTATTAAAGAAGTCAACTTTAACCCGATTCCGACTCGTTTATCATTCAGAACGGAGATTGACCGGAATTATAACGAACTTGAATTCAGAAATATTGAAGCCATCCTGAACGGAACCGGCGGACAAAATTTTGACGTGATCAAAAACCGAAATTTCTATTTCGGCTGGCAGTATGGTTTAGGATTTAATTTTACTAAATCTTTGAAACTTGAGATCAATTCTGCGATGCGTACGCTAAACGATCACCTGAATGTGGCGGATATGAATTCTAAATCAATATTCTCTGATCCGTTGCGTGCCGGCCGGCCGGTACTGTACAACCACCGCGTGCAGCTGAATTACCGTTTTCCGTTTGAGTATCTTCCGTATCTCGACTTCATCAACGCGGAACTCGGCTATGGATTTACCTACAACTGGAATGCAAGAAGTACTGTGATGACAGGTTTTGTGAATCCCGAAACCGGCATCAGCGAGAGCCTGGGAAGCATCGGACAGAATACGAATAATGTGGTAGCGACATCAAGTGTTGACGTGCCAAAATTCTTCAGTAAGTTTAAATATTTCCAGAATATCAATACCACCATGCAAAAACGCAAGCAGGAAATAGACTCCCTCAACAACGTTTATAATCTTGCATGGCAGAAGAAAAACAGCAAGCGAAACTTTAAATCATACAAGTTTAAGAACAAACTGAACCCGATGCAGAGCATTGCGTATGCGCTGACCTCGATCAAACAGTTCGATATTTCCTACAACGAAAACAATGGAACCGTGCTTCCGGGATTGCTTTCAGCACCGAATTGGTACGGCTACGGCCAGACATTAGGAGGCCCGACTTACGGATTCCTCTTGGGTTCACAGGCAGATATCCGCCGGACGGTTATAGAAAACGGCTGGATTTCAGATTCACCTTATATGAATGATCCGTACACGCAGCTGAAAAACCAGAACTTCCTCGCCAATGTGCAGATTGTTCCGGTAAATGAATTCAGGATTGACGTGAATTTTCTTAAAAATTACAACAGCATCTTCACGCAGGGCGGTTATAATGTAGATGCCGATTCCAATCCAGCCAACGGATTCCAGTTTTCGTTCGGGACGGATATGATTACGTATTCGCGTACCGCGTGGACATTCGGGACGGCTTTCCAGGACGGCACAAACATCTATCAAACTATGATAAATAATGCCCGCCAAATCTATCAGCAGACAGGCGCGCCTTACAATGAAGCGGAATTTATGGCCGGAAAAGGTCTGGGTGACGCTTATATTCTGATTCCGGCTTTCCAGGCAGCAGTGGAAGGACGGTCTGTAAACGGTGAACTTACCGATCCTAAAAAATCCGGTTTCCCGCTTCCGAACTGGCGTGTGACGTATTCAGGACTGAAAAATATTCCGTTCGTGAACAGTCAGTTCTCCAAATTTGACATTCTTCACAGCTACAGTTCTACTTATACAGCATCCGGAATACAGTCGAGTGTGGATTACTACAACCTTCAGAATAATGCCGATGCACCAAGATTTGACACTTTTGGTAATGAGTTCAATCCGTACACGTTCTCGCAGGTAGGCTATGTGGAAGCTTTCGCACCGCTGATTGGCGCAGATGTTACGATGCGGAACAACATGCAGTTCCGTGCGCAGTATAACCGCGACAGAATGTACATGCTCGGCCTTGTAAACCACACACTCACCGAGGACGCGGGTAATGAATATATTGTAGGTTTTGGGTATATCCTGAAAGATTTAAAGATGAAAATCAACTTTAAAGGTAAAGCCCGAAACATCAAGAGTGACCTGAACATCCGCGGCGATTTCTCCATGCGGGACAGCCAAACGCGCATCACCAACATCCTGCAGAACGATTCTCAGGTAACCGGCGGTCAGCGCATGATGAGCCTAAAGCTTTCAGCGGATTATAACATGTCGCAGAATTTTAACCTAAGATTTTTCTACGACCAGTTGCTAACGAGATATAAAATTTCTACCTCGTTCCCGTTATCTACCATTCGGGCCGGAATCTCAGCCACGTTCACCTTCTCCGGTGCAGGCGGATTTTAACTTTAAAAACTCAGAACTTCGGTTCTGAGTTTTTTTGATTTATACAACTGCGTAGCCTCTTTTTTATTTTTGTTGCGTAATTATCTTAATTGAATTATCTTCATCAGGCTAAGGCTTTAAAGTTTCTTCGAAACAAGATATCTTCATCTGCTGCCGTGTTGTTGAGGTTTAAAAAGATTAAATCATTATTTTTGTCCGTAATACGTAAAATATGAATCAGGATTTCGATAACGATGACGATGTTTTCACCGGGAAGGAGCACACGCCGCTGCGCGATGACGCTTTCAGCAAATCACCGGACGAAAAAGTTGAGCTTATTCAACATCATTTCCACCAGATTATGGAAACTTTGGGTCTCGATATGACCGACGACTCGCTGAAAGATTCGCCCAGACGTGTTGCCAAAATGTACGTAAACGAGATATTTGGCGGCCTTCTGCCCGAAAACAGACCCGGTATTTCCACATTCTCGAATAAATACAAATACCGGCAGATGCTGGTGGAGAAAGACATCACAGTTTATTCATTCTGCGAGCATCATTTCCTGCCGATTATTGGCCGTGCGCATGTTGCCTATATTTCTAATGGTGAGGTGATCGGACTCTCGAAAATCAACCGCATTGTCGATTATTACGCGCGTCGCCCACAGGTTCAGGAAAGACTTACGATGCAGATTGTGGATGCATTAAAATCAGCATTAAATACAAAAGATGTGGCATGCATCATTGACGCAAAACATCTTTGCGTAAACTGTCGCGGTATAAAAGATACCGCCAGCTCCACGATAACGGCGGAACTCAGCGGAATCTTCAGAACCAACCCGATAACGCGCCAGGAGTTTCTGCATTACGTCGGAAGCCACGCAAAACTGGATTAAAATAATTTGAACATGGAGTGATTTTAAGATTTGAAAACGTGAGAATTTGAAGAATTAAAAATGTGAGAATTTGAAAATTTGAATTGCTGCAGTTAAATTCTAAATTATTTAAATCACATAATCAAATAATTTTACTCAAATGCTCGAAGAAGAAAACTGAAGTTAGATTAAACATCGAACTTTTGAACTTTTAAACTCTTGAACCCCTTGAACTTCTTAACCCCGAACTCCCTGAACTGTAAACATTGAACAGCAAACCAATGACCCTGAAAATATACAACTCCCTCAGCGGCGAAAAAGAAATCTTCAAACCGATCAACCCAAAAAATGTCGGCATGTACGTTTGCGGGCCCACGGTTTACAGCAATGTGCATCTGGGCAACGTCCGCACTTTCATGTCTTTCGATTTTATTTTCCGTGCGCTCACGCACCTCGGCTACAATGTCCGTTATGTACGGAACATCACCGATGCGGGGCACCTGACAGATGACGGCAACGTAGAGAATGACCGTTTCGTGAAGCAGTCGCGGCTCGAAAAACTGGAACCGATGGAAATCGTGCAGAAATACACGGTAGATTTCCATAAGGTGCTCGAAGTTTTTAATCTTTTACCGCCTACCATTGAGCCTACTGCAACAGGACATATTCTGGAGCAGATAGAACTCACACAGAAACTTATCGCGGACGGTTTCGCCTACGAGAGCAACGGCTCTGTATACTTTGACGTAGCTGCGTATAATGAACGCGGACTGAATTACGGCGAACTTTCGCGCAGAAACATTGAAGAACTTTTCGCGAATACACGCGATCTCGATGGGCAGAATGAAAAGAAAAACCCGCAGGATTTCGCTTTGTGGAAAGCTGCTTCGCCCGCACACATCATGCGCTGGAATTCTCCCTGGGGCGAAGGTTTCCCGGGTTGGCACCTTGAATGTACGGCAATGTCGACGAAATATTTAGGTGAAAACTTTGATATTCACGGTGGCGGAATGGATCTTAAATTTCCGCATCACGAATGTGAAATTGCGCAGGGGAAAGCCTGCAACGGTGTTTCCCCGGTAAATTACTGGCTGCACGCAAATATGCTCACGATGAACGGGCAGCGCATGAGCAAATCAACGGGCAACTATATTCTGCCGATGGAACTGGTTTCCGGCAGCAATGATTTTTTTGAGAAAGCCTTTGATCCGTCAGTTGTAAGGTTCAATTTTTTGCAGGCGCATTACCGCAGCGTGCTCGATATTTCGAATGAGGCCATGCTGGCCAGCGAGAAAGGGTATCAAAGACTCATGGAAGCCGTGAAAATCCTTTTAGAATTCGACGAAAGCAACTTCAAAACCACTTCAACATTTGACCTGAAAATCTGGATAGACAAATGCTACGAAGCGCTGACGGATGATTTCAATTCGCCAATTCTTATTTCGCATCTGTTTGAAGCCGTGAATTTTATATTTAAATTAAAAGAAGGCAAAGAATCTCTAACTGGTGAGGATTTTAACGAACTGCGAACTTCGCTGAACGCATTTGTGTTCGACGTTCTTGGTCTAAAAACGACTCAGGAAAGCAATCACGAAAAACTTGATCAGGCGTTGCAGGTATTAATCGAGTTGCGCAACCAAGCCCGGAAAGCTAAAAACTTCGAATTGTCTGACCAGATCCGGAACCGATTGCTGGAGGAAGGTATTGAACTGCAAGACGGGCGCGAAGGCACCACTTATTCGCTTCATTGATTTGCTTATTTTTTAAACATATATGCTTCCGGAGAACAAAATTTTCCGGATTTTTTTTATGTAAATATTTTATCTTTTTAAACAGGTGATTTTCAGGGATTAAGGTGTTAAAATTAAATTTTGAAAACCGTAAATAGAAAAGCTAAAATTACTAAATTGCGGTATAAATTAAGTTTAAGATGAAACTATTTTTCAGTATTAATTTCCACACGAAGGTAGGGGAGAACCTGCAGCTTTTAATCATTGAAAATGAGCACGTAAGCAAAGTTTGCCCACTTTCATATTCAGGTCACGGCAATTGGACAGCAGAACTCGATTATTTCACGCGGAATATCGCATACCGCTACCAGCTTACCGACAATTCGGGACACATTCTGGATCAGGAATTTACGCTGCACCAGCTAGATTTTCCATACCAGTACGATGAATTCGTGATTTATGATGTCTGGAATCTGAAAAATTTTCCTGAAAACTACCTTAACAACAAAATCCTTAAAAATAAACTGAGTGGTTTCAAACCGTCGAAAGTATCAGTGCTGAAAAAACATACCCATCTGTTCCGTCTGGAGGCGCCAATCTATAATCCAAACTGGCAGGTTGTGCTCTTGGGAGACGGCAAATCTTTAGGAAATTGGGAATATTTAAAGGCAATACCGATGTCGCAAACCGATTTTGGTGTTTGGGAAGCCGCTATTGAAAGTACAGAAGATAAAATTCTTCAGTATAAATATGGCTTGCGAGACGTAAAGTCGGGTGAAGTTTTCGATATCGAATACGGTGAAAACCGTGTTGCTGAGCCAAACTTAGAAAAAAATGTACTTCAGGTAAAAGCCGATCATTTTTTCAGATTTAAAGGTTTTGAAATGTGGCACGCCGCGGGCGTCGCAGTTCCGGTTTTTGCGCTGCGAACCGAAAATGGTTTTGGTGTCGGTGAATTTTCTGACCTTAAAAACCTGGCAGACTGGGCTAAGGAAACCAACCTCTCAGTGCTGCAGATTTTGCCTATCAACGACACAACAGCAAACTATACGTGGACGGATTCTTATCCATACGCCGCTATTTCAGTGTATGCGCTGCATCCGCAATATCTGTCGCTGCAAGAGCTTTCGTATGTGTTGCCGGAGAATTTATCTGATGATTTCGAGCAGGAAAAAAGCGCTTTAAATAAACTTAGACTTATTGATTACGAACGCGTCATCAGTGGTAAGTGGAAGTATATTAAAGCCACATTTGAAGCTCATAAAAATGAAATCTTTAAAGATCGCGCCTTTAAAAAGTTTTTAAAGGAAAATGAAGCGTGGCTTTTGCCTTACGCGGCTTTTTGCGTGCAGCGAGATAAGTATAAAACACCCGATTATAGTGTCTGGAAAACCCATAAAAAATACATTCCGGGGAAAGTTGCGCAGTTTTTCAGTCCGAAAAGCAAGGATTATGAATTAGCGATGCTGCACGCTTGGGTTCAGTTTCAGCTTCATCTGCAGCTGGAAGACGCGATAGATTATACACATCAGCTAGGGATTTCTGTGAAAGGAGACCTGCCAATTGGTATTTACCGACATTCGGTAGAAGCCTGGACGGAACCGAATCTGTTTGGAATGGATTTTCAGGCCGGCGCACCACCGGATCAGTTTACAGAACTCGGACAAAACTGGGAATTCCCGACTTACAACTGGGAAGCGATGAAAGCGAACGGCTACCAATGGTGGAAAAACCGCTTCAAAGCGTTGGAGCAATATTTCGATGCGATGCGAATCGACCATATTTTGGGCTTTTTCCGGATATGGAGAATGCCGATGGACGCCACACAGGGAATTTTAGGATATTTCTATCCAGCGGTTCCGGTGACGCGTGAAGAATTTAAATCGAAATATATAGCATTCGATGAAGACCGGTTCTGTAAGCCGTTTATCAACGATCAGATTCTTTGGGATGAGTTTGGAAATGAACGTGACGCAATTCATAATCATTTTATGAATAACCATTTTAACGGAACCTATAGCTTCAAAGAGGAATATGATACACAACGTAAATTAACTGACTATTTTAAACAAAACCCGCATCCATGGGCAGAAGACAAGCTGATTTCACTATGTGCGAATGTTCTGTTCTTAAAGGAAATACTAGAAGACGGCGAGACGGTTTATCATCCGCGCTTCAATTTTGCGGCTACAAAATCTTTCCAATATCTGCCGGACGCTGATAAAGCAAAACTGCCGGATCTTTATAATGACTATTTCTTTCGCCGGCAGGACGGGTTGTGGTACCGCATGGCCATGGAAAAACTGCCGATGATTCTGAACTCGACAGACATGCTGATTTGCGGTGAAGATCTGGGTCTTGTGCCGGATTCGGTTCCGCTGGTCATGGATCAGTTGGCGATCACCGCATTGAAAGTGCAGCGCATGCCCGCTGAAAATATCGCGTGGTACGATCCGAAAAACGCTTCGTATCTGAATGTTGTTACCGCAAGTTCTCACGACAGCTCTACGTTGCGGCAGTGGTGGCATGAAGACCGCGAACTTACGCAGCAATACTTTCGGTATCAGCTTGGTCAGGCCGGAACTGCACCGCAAATTTTGGAACCGGAACTCGCTGAAATTATCATGAAACAGCATCTTTATAATGAAGCGATGCTCGCTATTTTCCCAATTCAGGAGTTTCTGGCGACGGATGCAGCACTTACTCGCGAAGAGATGGATGAGGAGCGGATTAACAATCCGGCGGTCTTTCCACATTACTGGCGTTACCGGATGCACCTGAATCTGGAATCAATGCTTAAAGAGACAGCTTTTAACAATAAAATTGCCGGTTGGGTAAAAGATTCGAACAGAATTTAAATTTGTTTTAAAAATTTAAATAAAAAAAAGCGCAACGCCGGCTGAATTTTATAATTTGAAAATCAACTCATTAGCTGAAATTAAAAAGAAGTTGAACCTACGGGTTTAACTTCTTTTTTAAATCGCAATCCAACATATTCATACGGTTCGTAACGTCTTTATTTATAGTGTTTTACGGTGTTTTTTGACCTTGTTTTGGCACGCTATTCCTATAAGAAGATTCGAACAGTAATTTAAAAGCAATATTGAAATGAAAAAAATACTTTTTGGACTTGCAGTGGTCTTTGGTAGCTGGATGTCCGCCCAGGTTTATCAGGATTATTACCCAACTAGCGGTAACACCGCGGGTTACTATGACGAATATGATGATGAGTTCTACTTTCCGGACGATTATTATTTCGAATATCCATCCGATTATTACACGCAGGATTTTTACAGGTCTTACTATGATGATTACCGCCGCAGTATCTACGATGTGAACTGGAACCGGTTTTTTTCAACGTACAGACTTTCGCCGTGGCAGATTCGAGAAATTATGATGCTAAATGATCAGTTTAATTCATTTAGCGCATGGAATTCGTTTTACCGCTACAACCCAGACCGCTGGTATTATGACCGTTTCTATTCACTGGAGCGCATTCTCGGGCCGCGGATTTTCGTAATCTTCCAGAATCATTATTATAACGGATACAACCCCGTAGTTTATTACCAAAACTACCGTCGCCAGAATTATGCACCGCGCGTTTATGTGATTCCACGTTATAGAAATATAAATGTAAACCGCTACCGTGTAGACCGTGTTCAGTATCATCAAAATAATCCGCGTCCGAAAATTGGCTTCCGTGATACGCCAAGAATCGCCAATACACCGAATGCCGCACCGCGTACTAATGGTTTTAGGGAAAATTCAGTGCAGAACAACAGTGGTACAAAAGGTTTAAGAAATGGTAGCACGCCACAGCCACGTACTTCGCCACGGAATCAGAACGATGATACCAGAAATTCCGGGATGCGTTCTCCCAACGAATCCTTGCGGAATGACACTGCGCCCAGCCGCGAGAGAAGTCCGCTGAGAAATATGCAAAACAGTGCGCCGGGCCAGCGTTCGCAGTCACCGGGAAACAGCAGCCCGGGTATATCTGCCGGAATGCCGGGTATGCGGCTGACTTCGAGATAAATATTTAAGTTAATTATATTGATGTGTTTTTTTGAGAGCAGCCGTTTTTTAGCGGTTGCTTTCTTATTTTAAATAAACCGCGAAAAAATAAAATTTAAATATTTAAAAAAAAATTATACCTGTTTTTAACCTGAGCGCGATTATCTTATCAAAACCTCAAATTACCAATAATAAAATTTAAAAAATGAAAAAGTTATTTTTTAGTGCAGCATTCGTAGCAATCGGAACTTTTGCGATGGCACAGCAGTCTCCGGTGATGCAAAAGAAAGATCCGGCTCAGGTGGAGAAGATGAGACAGGAAAAAATGAAGCAGATGCAGACCGAGCTACAGCTTTCTGATGCTCAGGTAGCCAAAATAAAAGAGTTACAGGACAAAAGAATTGCCGAAAGAAAGCAAGTTGCTCCTCAGGTGCATGCGGAAAGAAAAGCGAAAATGGAGCAGATGAAAGCAAAACGTGAGGCAATGAACGAGGAAATGCGTCAAATCCTTACGCCGGAAC
>JAEZYN010000101.1 GCA_023419095.1 Bacteroidota bacterium
ATGACGTATTGAAAATGATTGGTGAACATACCGAAGGTCTTGAATTCTCAATTGCCACCGCCGAGGTCGCCAGTCTTACGCACCGTTCGAAACAGAAAGAAATCAACCATGATGTGGACGAAGCCATCTGGGAAGAGATGGAAACCGGCTTGCGGCACAACGGACGGATGACGACTAATTACCTGATTCTGATGTTCATCGGAGGCGTAATTGCTTCGGTAGGCTTCATTTCCGAAATCCACGATCTCATCATCGCATTTGTGGCCGCTTCTATTATCGCGCCTGGTATGGAACCTTTAGCTCAAATACCGCTCGGTATCGCGCTGAAAAAAACCGACGTACTTCTCACAGGGCTGAAAGCTACATTTTTCGGCTACCTTACCCTCATTGCCGCCTCATTTCTGACGTTTATGGTACTCGTCAATTTTGGCCTGGCGAAAGAGGCCGATTTCACCCATAACGAAGTTACGGCGGGCATGCTGCATTTAAGGCTTAAAGACATTGTGCTTTCACTCGCAGCCGCCACAGCGAGTATCATCATGTATCTGTCTTACCGCACCAATGTAATCGCCGGACCGCTGATTGCGCTGATCATCATTCCGGCCGCGGCCGCGATGGGCATTTCGCTGTACATCCAAAACTGGGATTTTCTGGCCAATTTCAGCAAAAGATGTATGCTCGATGTAGTAACGATTGTGATTGTCGGAATTATCTGCATAGTGATCAAACAGAAATTCGTTCACCAGCGTGAGCCATTAAGGTAAACTGGGCCCAATAAAACAGAAAAGAGGAGACTATTTGTAGATCTCCTTTTCGTATGCCTTGAAGACAAGGTTTTTCAGACTGTTGAGAATCGTACTGTGATTCCGGTCTTTTTCGTTGTCAATCTTAATGGTTTTGTTGTCCTTCGTAATCAGGCGTGAATTCGACAGTGATACCACGAAACCTTCTTTCAGGAAATCATAGCGCACGCGGCTTTTGATTTTTCCCGCCTCCACTGGCATTACGAGAAATAAATCGAGATGGTCGCTGCCCGAACTGATCGGCTCCACGGAAAAGCGGCCGGATGAAACCACGTCGAGCAGGAACAGGTCAGTTTTGGCTTTCACGAGGGCGACATCGTTGCGGCTGGTATAATTGTATATTTCACGCACCGGTTTCTGTTGTGCAAATGAAAGCACAGAAACCGTGATCAGTAGGGTTACAAAGAATCTTTTCATTTTTATTAAAGGTTTAGCGCGATGCAGCAAAAAGCTTTCCACATTCCTGCCTCAGATTTGGCCACAACTAACACATGTAATAATATTTAACAGTATTTAATATTTTGAATATTAAACTAACTAAAAACGCTTGCATGATTTGCAGAATTAAAGTATTTTCCGAATTAATATTTTAAAATTATTCCATGTCATTAACTTTCCTTCTTCTGCTCGTCATTGCCCTTGTAGTAATCATCGGTATCGTAACCAAAAAACTCGACATCCTCACCTATTCCACTGACCGAAACGGCAAACAGGTACCGAACGGTGTGCGCTGGAAACCACTCACCTTCATCTTTTTTGCATGCATCGCTGCGCTGCTGCAGCCCATGAATTATGACGTGATCAGCGTGGGTCACAAAGGTTTGCTCATCAACTTACTGGGCGACAAACGTGGTGCGTCAGATACCGAAGAAGTTTCGGGTGTCGTGTTTTACAACAAATATACTCAGGAAATTCAGGAGATCCCGCTCGACCAGCGCCACATCGAATATCCCGAATCCATTATCGTGGCCAAAGGCGGTTTCCCCTGCCCGATCAAGCCTTCGTTCAATTATTCAGTGAAAGAATCTACCGCGGCGGATATGTTTACCAACCTGCGCTCCACGTATAAAAAGGGCGGACTGGAAGCCATACAGGAAGGCTGGCTCAACAATGCCATTATCGGCGCGATCAACGATGTGGCGAACCGTCATTCGATTGATTACCTCTTCAACAACCGTGAAACCTACGAAGCTGAAATTCTGTCGGAAGTAAACAAACGCATCGGCAAATGGTTCCTCGTGTCGCAGTTAAAAACCAATATTCAGCCGCCCAAAGCCATCCGCCAGTCGATTGAAGACAAGGCGACCGCCGATGCCGACGCCATCAAAGCGGAAGCCCAGGCGCGTGTGGCGCAGGCTGATGCACAAAGAAAAATTCAGCTTGCGAAAGGAGATTCAGCTTCAATCGTGATCCGGGCGCAGGCCGATGCCAAGGCGATCAGCCTGAAACAGCAGGAAATTACCCCTACCTATGTGGAATACCAGCGTGTCCTGAAATGGGACGGCGTGATGCCGACGACTACGCTGGGAAGCGGGAGTGGTACGTTGTTGAATGTGGGGAAATAAGCGATTAAAAGAACCCAAACACCAGGACCATTGTTATCATATTACTAAAAATAGCCTCTATTTTTTAGAATTCAATAATGCGTGTCGCTATAGTATCGCTATAAGGTCGCTATATGTGTCTATAAGGTAAGATTAGTTGAACCCTGTTATGAATCATTTAAAATACCGGCGGATTGTTACGGATATTGTAAGGGTTTTTTCGAGAAGGGGCTTTGTAATGTCAGTGGCTCAAAGTCAGGAAACTTTGAGCGGCATGTGTAACGATTTTCATAAATTTAATTTCATGAAAAAGAATAAGTTTATAACACCCTTTGACCATTTTTTAGAGCGTTTTCCGGAAATATGGAATTTTCTTAAGGATAACTTAACTTTTCTCACTGTTTTAGTAACTATGGTGGGCTCACTAAATCAAGTTCTAACGCTTTATTTACTTAATCCAAATTTAATCGCTTATTTTTCGCTTACACAAGGAATTTTAGAAGGGGTTATATTTTTAGTGTTTTCAGTTGTATTAACAACTTTATATATAAGTATTACAAGCGAACTTTTATTTATCGGTATCCGAGAATCTTACCGCTACAGAATTTATCTATATGTAATTTGCAATTTATTAGCAATAGTAATTGCAATAATCATCTTTAATATGGGGTTTGGTTTTATCGGATTACCTCTTGTGCTACCATTAATGACAGGGGCTGTCACACTGCTTGGAAGTAAGGATGAAGAACTAATTCAAGTACCTGTAGAAACAGCAAAACTTTTAAGAAAACAAAGTGATCGAAAAATTGATTTCTACTTAGTACTTTTTTATTTTATTATAATTTTTGGAACCTTCCGATATTGTTATGGAAAAGTCCAAACCGCAACCTCCGACAAAATTTTAAATAAGCATATTACAGAGCAAAAAGTTAACACCTCAATCCATCCTTATGACTTTAAGGTCATATTCATTAATGTAGATTACATAATTTTACAAAGTACAATAACCGAGGGCTATCTAATTTTGAAACAAACTGATGTGATTGAGCAAAATAGGATGGATAAGTAATAACCAATTTTGAAATCAATGCCCCATTACGCATTTTATGACAACTACCAAATAAAATCTGTTAAATTTAAGCTACAAATGTACATGTATCAATATAGGGTGTTCCTCGGCTTATCACTACGAAAACCCGGCTTATAAGTTTGCCCCCGCTGCGCATTCTATGACAATAAACAATAAACATCTAATGGGCTATCTAAATCTGAATAATTTCTTGCAGTACTAAAATAATAATGCTCAGCCTCAAAAACAATCTTTTATTTCACAATTGCAAGCATGGCAACAGTAAATAATAGTTTTTTAATAAAAAATTAGGTTATTTTAAGTAGGTTCAAAAAAGGCTGACAAGCCGACGCAGCTTGAGCCCATTTCTGCCCAATCCTTCATTCCGCTTATTGGGTCTATTTTTTTTCAGCGTCACAGCGAATTCTCACAAAATCAGCCACACTTCTCCCCACTTTAAGAAGCCATTTCCCCAATTTTTGAAAGTCATGATTTATTTCACACAAAAAAGTGTCGATATTGTTACCGCGAACTGGGAAAATTTCGAATCTTTCAATAAATCTGTGTATTTTTACCCTAAACTAATTATTATGGACCTCAGCACACAATCAGGAGAAATTATCAGCCTGGAGGAAGCCAGACGCTACACGCATGCTTTTCAAAAGCGTAATCCGGACGAAAAGAAAGCCTTCATTGTCGGCGCAGAAAACCTTCGGAAAATTCTTGAACAGCCGGGCTGTCTGGGAATCCGCATTTACAACGGATACAGTAAGGAGGAAGATATGCAGAACAGGGTTTTGATCGGCGTTGACGCTGACGGAAAAGATATGGAAACCGGAATTATTTTAGACAAACTTACGCCCTGTCCTCCTGGCTGCAGCATACCATCATCCCTGTTAATGTAATGCCTGTATTGCTGTATATTACCTTTTTTGCGGGATTTCTTCCTCTTGCAGCATTGGTTTTGCTTAAAAGTAAAATCCCAAACGCTATGCCCGCAAGTCCGTTTATCTATCTGGCAGCCGCGAGTTCACTTTATGAAATGATTTTTACCGTGATGCTTAAAATAGATTCACGGGTATGGTTTACCGTATACGATATTCTTGCGTTTCTGTGCATTTTTTACTTTTTTTTTAAAATTAAGCGCCCAAAATACAGGAGTATTTTTACCGTATCCTTGGTAATATTTACGCTCGTGGCTGGTGCGGGCTGTTTTATAGCTCCCAGAAGCCTGAGTCATTTTCTGCACGTACAGGCAGTCTTCTCCGGCGTCATTACTCTTTTTGTGATGGTAATGACGTTTCTGTGGTTTGCCGATATCTTCAGGAAAATGGAGGTTCCCAATCTTTGGAACCTGCCTGATTTTTATACCATTGCGGGGCTGTTTATCTATTATTCTACTACATTTTTTTTATTTTTACTCAGTGACATCATTCAGACTGACGGTTCTGTGACATTTCTCAATTACTGGATGTTAAATGTAGTTGCCGCGCTGATTTTAAGGATATTATTAACAATAGGTGTTTGGAAAAGTATTCGGAATTAAAATTATTTTTTTGGTTCGGAACCGCAATAATGGCCTTTCTGGCCATTGCAGTCATCTTCCTTGCCCTGTTTTACCAGAGCAGGCTCTACAAACTGAAGAAAAAGGAGGCGTTCCTGCGTATGCGGGCAATACTTAATAAAGAAAAAGAAGAACGGGCCCGAATTTCCTCCGATCTGCATGATACGGTAATCGGAAATCTCGTGTCCATCTGTATCTACTTCGGTATGTTGAAGAAGCAAATCAAAGACCCCGAGGTTTTAGGTGTGATCAACGGGATAGACGATGAGCTAAGGGAAACAAAGCAGCTGATCAGACAGATTACCTATAACCTGATGCCACCCCTGCTAAATAACAGCGGCTTCATTGCTTCGGTGGAAGATTTCCTGCGCAAAAGCAGTGTTCGGTATGGGTTTACTTACGAACTTAATCACATTGGGTTTATCGAATTTTCTAAACAGTCTTCCTATGATGTGCTTCTTATTCTGCGGGAATTTGTGACCAACAGTTGTGTGCATGGCGGCTCCACCGATATTAAAATAACACTCAGCACAAGTAGAGACCACAATATCATTACGTATACAGATAACGGCGAGAAATATGATTTCATTGCAGAAATGCAGCGCTCCACCGGGTATGGGCTAAAGAACATTCTCTCGCGCGTTGAAAATCTTAACGGTAACCTGCATCAGCGTGATTCAGCAACCCATAATGAATTTGTAATTTTCGTAAAAAGCACGGATTAGCGGTTCGGATTAAGATCAGCCCATTTAAGTGCATACCGATTTACTTCTATTGTAAACTGCATATTGGATCCACTCATCTTCGGAACAAATAAAATATCGCACCATCATAAATCTATTATACATCCAATAATCTAATGGACTTATATTGGACCTGTATTGGAGTTATATTGGATCTGTTGCGATTAAGATTAGAGGGTGACCCGTCCTTGGTCCGTCCTGAACTTAGTATACAGATTAGCAAAAAGCCTGGTATAGCTATTTAAACATACCGATATTCCATACTCAACTGTTATTACTTTATCAACGCCGTACATAGAAATCCTGTCAGGATGAAGAATTATGGCAGAAATGAACAGGACGTTTGCGCACAGACGGTACTTTACTTTGCAAAAGGCTCCGATTCTCCCTATTTTAGCGGTCTTAAAAAAATATTTAATGACGGCCACCGCATTCATTCAGCAATCCACTTCCCTTTCCGAACAAAACATCAGCGCTACGCTCCGGCTTTTGGCTGAAGACTGCACGATTCCATTTATTTCGCGCTACCGCAAAGATGCCACCGGTAATCTGGATGAGGTGCAGATCGAGCAGATCGCAAAACTGAACAGCCAGTTTCAGGAAACGGTGAAGCGTAAAGAAAGCATCCTGAAAGCGATTGACGAACAGCATGCTTTAACGCCGGAACTCAGGAAACGGATTGACGAGAGCTTCGACCTTCAGGAACTCGAAGACCTTTATCTGCCGTTCAAAAAAAGAAGAAAAACAAAAGCCGACAGCGCAAAAGAAAAAGGTCTGGAGCCTTTGGCCAAGATCATTATGAGTCAGAAATCCGATGATCTGCACTATATCGCCGGAAAATACCTGAATGCAGACGTAGATTCGGTGGATGAAGCCCTGCAGGGCGCGCGGGACATCATCGCTGAGTGGATCAACGAAAACGGTTATGTCAGGAAAATCCTAAGGAGACTTTTCCAGCGGAAATCGGTCATCAGTTCCAAAGTGGTGAAATCTAAAAAAGACGACGAAGCTGCGCAGAAGTACAGCCCGTATTTCGACTGGCAGGAAAGTCTCAGCCGGATTCCCTCCCACCGCCTCTTGGCTATGCTGAGAGCCGAAGCCGAAGGCTTTGTAAAGACCAAAGTAGATATCGATAAAGATGAAGCGCTGAGCCTGATTGAAAATGCCGTCCTGAAATCCGATAACGCGTCGGCGGAACAAATCGTTATCGCGATTGCCGACAGCTACAAACGGCTTCTTGAACCTGCTCTTTCCAACGAATGCCTGCACGAAGCAAAAGCAAAAGCCGACCTCAAAGCCATCGGTATTTTTTCGGAAAATCTGAGACAGCTTCTGCTCGCGCCGCCTTTGGGTGAAAAGAGAATTCTGGCCATAGATCCCGGCTATCGCAGCGGCTGCAGGATTGTCTGCCTGGATGAGAAAGGTGATTTGCTGCATAATGAAACCCTATATCCGCACGCGCCCCAGAATGAAACCGGCATGGCCATGAAGAAAATTCGCTCGATGGTAAACGCCTATAATATTGAAGCGATTTCGATTGGCAACGGAACCGCGAGCCGCGAAACCGAGTTTTTCATTAAGAAAATCGCATTCGATAAACCGCCGCAGATTTTCGTCGTGTCCGAAGCCGGCGCCTCGGTTTACTCCGCAAGCAAGGTGGCGCGGGATGAATTTCCGAATTATGACGTCACCGTGCGCGGCGCGGTTTCGATCGGGCGAAGACTGGCAGATCCGCTGGCAGAACTCGTGAAGATCGATGCGAAATCAATCGGTGTCGGGCAGTACCAGCACGATGTAGACCAGACTATGCTTAAGAATGAACTCGACTCAACGGTGATGCAATGTGTAAATGCAGTCGGCATCAACCTGAATACCGCCAGTAAATCATTGTTGAGTTACGTTTCCGGTATCGGCGAAAAGATGGCGGAGAATATCGTGAGTTACCGTGCGGAGAAGGGCGCTTTCGAAGACCGGAAACAGCTGAAGAAAGTCCCGCGCCTTGGGGAAAAAGCATATCAGCAGGCCGCTGCTTTCGTGAGGATTTCAAACGGAAAAAATCCGCTCGATAATTCGGCCGTTCACCCGGAAGCTTATCCCGTTGTGGAGCAGATGGCTAAAGACCTGAAACTTAAAACTTCCGAATTAATAGCCAATAAGGAGAAAATTGCACTAATCGTACCGGAAAAATACGTGACCGAAACAATTGGGATTCTCGCCATCAAAGACATCTTAAAAGAACTGGAAAAACCTGGTCTCGATCCGCGCAAAGCAGCGAAAATTTTTGAATTTGACCCGTCCGTGAAAAGCATTAAAGATCTAAAAACCGGAATGATTCTTCCTGGCATTGTGAATAACATCACTGCGTTCGGCTGTTTTGTGGATATGGGCATCAAAGAAAGCGGACTGGTGCATATTTCACAACTGAAAGACGGATTCGTGTCGGATGTAAATGAGGTCGTGAAACTTCATCAGCATGTTCAGGTTCGCGTAACAGAAGTGGATGAAATCAGGAAAAGAGTGCAGCTGACGATGAAACTTTAGTGGAGGTTCAGGTTCAAATGGGTTTAGATTGTTCAAGGGGTTCTGGTTGTTTATGATGTTCAAATGGTTCAACAATCTCTATGTCGGAAATATTGCTTACCGATTTGAAATGTTTAACTTAGACTAATGAAATTCCTCACCTTCCTTTCTTTTTTACTCCTGATCAATTGTTCGCAGAATGATTATCCGAAACTTGAAGGTGACGCTGTCTGGACGATTTCGAGATACGACCAAAAAGAGGAAGGCAATTACCGCAAGATCAAGGTAAAATTCCGCAACAATGGTTATGCCTATGAACAGAATACTATCCTGAGATATTCTTACGCCACGTATTTCAGCAGAAATATTTTTGAATTCAATAATAAAAGCTACAAAATTCTCAGGTGGAAAGAGAATGAAATCCTGCTGCACAATACAACAAGTAATACACTTTTTGTTCTGCGCCGTGATTGATTTTCAACCGTATTTTTGAGCAAAAGATATGTCCGGCAAAAACGTGTTCAATAAGGCACCCTTTTGGATATAAGAGCCGAAACAATTGCGTAAAATGAATACACTGCTTACTATCGACTGGACTGAAATCTTACTTGGCGCCGAGGACTGGTCCTTCCTGCCCGAAGTGCTCGTGCGCACTGTCATCATGTTCCTGATCATTATCATTGGACTCCGCTTCCTGGGCAAACGGGGCGTAAAACAGCTGTCCGTGTTCGAATTGGTGGTAATAATCGGTTTGGGCTCGGCCGCCGGCGACCCCATGTTTTACAAAGAAGTTGGGATCATCTTTTCACTATTGGTCTTTGTGGTAGTCATCGTGCTTTACGCCATACTCACATTTTTTCTGGCGAAATCGGACCGTTTTGAAGACCTTGTAGAAGGAAAGCCGGCCTGCCTGATTGAGGAAGGTGTGTTTGTACTCGATAAATTTAAAAAAGAAAACCTCGGGAGCGACGAATTTTTTGCCGAATTGCGTCTGCGCGGTGTCTCGCATCTGGGACAAGTTGAAACCGCAATCGTAGAGACATCCGGTGGTCTCAGTGTATTTTTCTTCGAAGACAAAGATGTCAAATACGGTTTGCCGGTAATGCACGATTCCATTGGAAATGCTTCAGAACATATTAGAAAAGCAGGACATCACTCCTGCATTTTCTGTGGCTATACCGAACAAAAAGAAACTGGAAACGCCGGGAAATGCCCAAACTGTGCCCACGAAAAATGGGTGGAATCCAGCTGTAAGCGTCGGGTGACCTAATCTTTTTTCTTCGCGTCCATAAATTTTTTGATGACTTTCTCAAGGTTGATGCCCTTTCCTAAGACGGGTTTGAAGATATCACCTTCCGAACTCAGTCTTTCCAGCGCATTTTTGATTGTGAAATCTTTCATTTTTAATCCCTTCTTCACTTCATCCCAATGCAGCGGCATCGAAACCGTGGCGCCGGGTTTGGGTCTTACCGAATAGGCAGCTGCAATTGTAGCATGCGGCCTGTTTTGCAGAAAATCGAGATAGATCTTTCCTTCGCGGTTTTTCACGATCCTTTCGATGCTAGTGATGTCCGGCAGCTCTTGGTTGACCAAAGTGACCAGCGCGCGTGCGAATTCTTTAGACTGCTCATAGGTGTATTTATTCGCCAACGGAATATAAATATGCAGCCCGGTAGAGCCGCTGGTCTTGCAATAGGACGGTACGCCCATATCGTCGAGCAGTTGTTTTGTGACCTGCGCGGTTTCAATCACCTGGTCAAAAGAATTTTTGTCAGGATCGAGATCGATGATGCAGAATGTAGGGTTATCCGGCTTCTCCACCGTGCTGTTCCACGGATTCATCTCTATGCAGCCAAGATTGGCCATAAACAGTAGTGTCGCTTCGTCTTTTCCAACCAAATATTTTCTCGCGCGGCCGTCGGTCTCGCTGACGTATTTAAATGTATCTGCCCATTTTGGTGCTTTGCCGGTGACATCTTTAAAATAAAAACTCTCACCGTCAATTCCGTCCGGAAAACGGTTCATGCTTTGTGGCCGACCTTTCAGATACGGCAAAATGTAAGGCGCAACCTGATAATAGTAGTTGATGAGGTCGCGCTTTGTAATCTTTTCATCGGGCCAGAAAATCTTATCAAGGTTGGTGAATTTCACTTCGTTGCCGTTGATTTTTTTAACCTGACTCTTTTCTTTTGGGTTCAAAAGGGTTTTTCTGGGCGCTTTGCCACGTTTTGCGATGATTGGCGCCGCATCTTCTACAATTTTTTCCACAGCCTGTTCTTTTTCGAGGGTTACACTTGTTGCTTTTTTGTCGCTCCGCATCCCCTGGAATGAGGGATGGCGCATGATGCCGTCTGTTGTAAGTTCCGTGAATGCCACTTCACACAGCAATTTGGGTTTGAGCCACGTTACCGTAGCGTGCGGTGGATCCGGCCTGAACCGTGACGCTTTGTTTACGTCGGGTTCTTTGTCAAATGGCGGTTTATCTGTAATCAGCGGTTTAAACTGTTCCATCATTTCCTTCTGGTCTTGGGTGTTGAAACCGGTTCCTACTTTGCCTGTATAAACCAGTTTCTTTCCCTGGTAAACGCCGACCAGAAGGCTGCTGAACTTCTTGCGGGAGCCATCGTTCAGCGTATAACCGCCGATTACAACTTCCTGTCTTTTGATGGCTTTTATCTTGAGCCAGTTTTTTGTGCGGTTTTTGGTATGATAAGCGCTGTCTTTCCGCTTGGCCATTATGCCTTCAAGATTCATCTTTTTGGCGGTTTCAAGAAATTCAATGCCCGAAGTTTCAAAAGCTTCGCTCAGCAGAATACTGTCACTTTCGGGTAAAATTTGCTTTAAAATTTCGCGTCTTTCCATTAAAGTAAATGCTTTCAAATCTTTACCGTCAAGCCACAGAATATCGAAAACGTAAAATACCAGGTCACCATCCGCTTCCCTGCGCCAGTTCTGCAGCGCCCCGAAATTCGCCTGGCCGTTCGAACCTACAACAACGATTTCGCCATCGATCACCGCATTTACATTAATTTGTTTAAGTTCGTCGTAGATGGGATAGAATTTTTCGTTGAAACTTTTGTCGTTTCTGGATTTTATTTCCACTTCGCCTTCGTTCATAAAAGCAACAGCGCGGTACCCGTCCCATTTTACTTCGTAGATCCATTCATCACTGTCGAAAGGTTTATCCACCAGCGTAGCGAGCATTGGGTCTACGGAAGTATAGAACTTCTGCGCGGGCGCATTTTTCAGTAGTTTTTCAACCGTCTTACTATCCTTCGAAGATTTCTTAGGTTTCGCGGTATCTTTTTTAGTTGAGGAAGGTTTTTCTGTCTTTTTAGCTTTAGTCTTCTTCTCTTTCTTTTCTGCATCTTCTTCGCCATACACCTTGTCCGGAGATTTTTCCATTTCCGCAATAGATTTTCCGGAAATAACCGACTCATCCAGCTTGGTGATGTCTTTTTTGGTTGCAAACTCATCTTCGAGCTTCATCAGAAGCCAGCTGTTTTCACCGCGGCCTTTCGTTTTCACTAGTGCGAATTCACCTTTCAGTTTCTTACCATTCATCTTGAATTTCAGCCGTCCGGCTTCCAAATCCTTGCGAAGTTCTTTTTCGTATGCCTTAATATCCCCTTCTACGTCCGACGGAATATAGGTACCTTCGTCCCAGACAATCACGGTGCCGCCACCGTACTGACCTTTCGGGATGATGCCTTCAAACGTGCGGTAATCGTACGGATGATCTTCCACCATCATCGCGAGCCTTTTGATATCAGGATCCATTGACGGTCCCTTCGGCACTGCCCAACTTTTCAAAACGCCCTCCATCTCGAGACGGAAATCGTAGTGCAGATGTGAGGCGTCGTGCTTCTGAATAACAAATCTGAGTTCCTTACCATTAGATTTGCCGCCGAATGGTTCGGGCGTTTTGTCTTCACTGCGTTTTTTGCGGTATAGTTCGAGAGCCATGATTCTGGTTTTTAAGGATTGGCAGTTCTGAAAGCGTTTACAAAAATCAAGCCGTGTGGTAGCCCAGATAGCGAACTGACGGAATATTGATGAGTAATGCAGAAGGGGTTAATACACCTGAATTGCGTAAGCATATCGAATTAATAACGCTTTATTTATACATTTACAGGCAAGTCCAGATAAGTCGGACATCACTATGGAAAAATCTGAGGCATTTGGAGACAAAACTTTCAGCCGCAATGCGGATTCACGAGAAATATTGGAGGGTTTCTTCCACGCGTCACTGCAGGAACTCTACTTTGCGGAGCATGCCATCGACAAGGCATACGC
>JAEZYN010000017.1 GCA_023419095.1 Bacteroidota bacterium
TTATAACGCAGTAATTATTTGATTTGGACATATTCAGTTTATTTTTTCTACCCTCACCAGCGGTCTGAAAGCATACTCTTTGCCGTTTTCGAGGTTTGTACAAAGATAGTTTTTTTTCCGCTTCGCATCCATTGAATAGAATTCATCACGGTACACAAAATGGTCACCAGGTTGTAAATCTTCTATGTATAATCTTTCGTCTTCGCAATCTTCAATGTGGAAATATTTTACAAGGTCCGGGCTGGACATAAAATTAGCTTTCGGCGCTTTTGCAAAATTTAAAATGACAGGTTTAAGATCATCCGCATAAACTGATATGCTTTCCAGAAGCATGGTTCGGAATACGTGCTTCCACTCACGTCCGTGCGGAGAAATTCTGTAACCGAATTGCTGAAAAGCAAGCAGATGTGCAAGTTCGTGCGTGAGCACAAAAAAGAAAAGCTGAGGTTGCAGCGTGCCGTTCACCGTTATCTGATGTGTACCGTCGGGCATTTTGCGGTAATCGCCAAGTTTGAATTTCCTTTGCCGTGTGACTTTGATGTGAATTGCGTTTCCGCCAAACCAGATTTTGAGGTAAGGAAATGTACCTTCAGGCAAAAACCTTTCAAGATTTTCGACAGACATTTAATTTTAGTTAAAGACTCAGCGGAATACCCGCATAGAAATTCAGCAGTTTCAGGCTGAAAAGATAGTTGTACTTAGCCTGTGCCACAGAGCCCTGCGCATTTGCAAAGTTGTTTCGGGCTGCATTCAGATCATAAATCGTGGAACGGCCCGCGGCGAAACTTTTCTCTGCAAAATCTAGGGCAAGTTCTGAACTGCGTTCTGCCTCACGCGCGGCGGAATATGCTGCGAAATTGCTTTCCGCGTCAAACTGAGCCTGCTGCACATTCTGCAAAACCTGCTGACGCTGCTGCTGGAAAGTTGTTTTTGCGATGTCTTCGTTTATTTTTGCCTGCTCTACCTGAAGTTTAGTAATTCCTTTGTTAAATATGGGGATAGTAGCCGAGAGACCGAGCTGCTGCCCGAAATTATCTTTGTACTGTTTAAAAAAGCCACTTTCACGAATCGGGTTTCCGTTGATATCGGCACCCGCATAGTTGGTTACAAGTGAATTAAAATAGGAGGTGCCAATCCCGGCGCTTGCAGAGATCACGGGCCAGAAAGCAGTTTCTGTCACTTCCGTTTGCGCCTCAGCTGCTTTGATCCTGCTTTCAGCTGCTTTGATCTGCGGCTGATTTTCGTATGCTTTTTCTATGATATTTTCAGCTGTAAAAAGTGGTGCTTCCAAAGTATTGTCCAGCGGAACATCCTGAATATCAAAGTTTTTGTATTCTTCCAGTTGCAGCAGCATCGCGAGGGCGAACAGGCTTCTGTTCGTATTGATGCGCGCTGTTTCTACATTCTGTTTTTCACGTGCCAGTGCTGCTTCGGCTTCGGCTAAAACCGTTCTGGCAGTAGTTCCGACGTCGGTCGTGATTTTTGCACGCTGGTAAAGCCGGTCTGCATTTTCGAGAGCACTGGCGGATATCCTGCCGATTTCGCGGTTCAGAAGAACTGATAGATACTGCTGTGCAATCTGAAGCGAAATATCATTTTTAATTCTTTCTGTATCAAATTTTGTAGCAGCAACTTCAAATTCGGTGCGGCGGATATTTTTTTCGAGACGCCCATTATTAAATAGAAGGATGTCCGCGCCTACACTGGCGTTGTTGTTGAAATTATCATTCCGGTTTGATGTACCGAAAATGTCGCGGCCCTGTCCGAAAGTGGCGTTATTGCTAATATTTCCGCTTACCGAGGGCAGATATTCACGTTTCGCGATCTCGAGAGATTTATCCTGAATCTGCGTATTCAAATTATTCTGAATGACCGTGAGGTTATTTTGCAATGCATAGTTCACACATTCCTGGAGTGTCCATTTTTTTTGGGAAAAAACAGTGCCTGACAGTAAAACCAGTAAAACTACAGCAGATTTCTTCATTATTAATTTTAATGAATAAGACGGAGATTTTTTTTAAATGTTACAGCTTTCTGTTCAGTTCGTTTATTCGGGAAACAATGGGCATGGAGAAAATTCCGCTTTTTTGCAGGAAGTGTTCATAAAAAACCTTTGATTTCTCGGCGAAATCGAGGTGGTTGTTTTCTTTAAATTTAAAATAGAACAAATGGCCGAGCAATTCATAATAGGCAATCTGGTGCGCGGCTTCTTTGGCTTCGATGAGGTCTGTAATTTCCTTCACGTCCTTTCCGGCCAGCGTTTCAAACGTCATTTTGAAAGTGTCGTTCATATTCGTATCGAAAATCCGCTGAAGTTCAGTTTCATCGCCGTCACTTTTGCCGCCCAAAATCATTTTGCCCAAAAATTCAGAAAACTGCCTTACAATCCGGATGATATAATCTTTGTCGTGAATCATGATTTTTTACTTGTTCAAAAGGTTCAAAAAGTTTAAAAGTTCAAATTTGTCCGTTTAAGCAAAGAAGATATACGCTAATACTACAGATGTTATAATGCCTACCAAATCTGCTAAAAGCATGGCCGTAACTGTATACCGCGTGTTTCTGATGCCCACGGCACCGAAATACACCGCGATAACGTAAAATGTAGTATCAGAACTTCCCTGCAGTACAGCCGCAAGTCTTCCCTGGAAACTGTCTGCACCGAAAATCTGCATCGTGTCCACCATCATTCCGCGCGCGCCCGAACCTGAAAGCGGTTTGATGAGAGCTGTAGGTAAACCGTCAACGAAGCGTGTGTCAAAACCTGCGACCGCCGCAAACCATTTCATCCCGTCAATGAGGACATCGAACACGCCGGAAGTGCGCAGCAGCGAGATTGCAATCAGCATTCCTACTAAGTACGGGATAATTTTGACGCAGGTCCAGAAACCTTCTTTCGCGCCATCGATAAAAGCGTCGAACACGTTTATTTTCTTATAAACGCCGCCTAAGACAATGGCGAAAAAGATCAGTAATATAATTCCGTTGCTGAGCAGCATACTGAAATTATCGATGCCTTCTTTAGATAAATTTACAAGGTAAACTACTAATAATCCGACAATTGCAGATATGCCGCCGACGTAGGCAATCACCGTCGGCTGAAGCAGATTGATTTTCTGATAAAGTGAAACGATTATCATTGCCGCCATCGTGGCCGCAAAAGTGGCAATCATGCACGGCAGAAAGATATCCGTCGGCGTTTGCGAACCCATCGAGGCACGAATTGCAATAATCGAAACGGGAATGAGCGTAAGACCGCCGGCATGGAGGCACAGGAACATGATCTGCGAATTACTTGCACGGTCTTTGTCCACATTCAGTGTCTGCAAACTTTCCATCGCTTTCAGTCCAAACGGTGTTGCAGCATTATCCAAACCTAAAAGATTGGCTGAAAAATTAAGCAGCATATGGCCAAAAGAGGGATGGTTTTTCGGGATTTCAGGAAAAAGGCGTGAAAAGAACGGCTGGATCATCCGCGAAAGCAAATTGATGCCGCCGGCTTTTTCTGCGATGCTCATGAAACCCATAAATAATGTCATGATGCCGATAAGCCCAAGACAAATTTTTACGGCAGTTTCGGAAGTTCCTATCACGCCGTCGCTTCCCTGTACACGGTAAACAGCGACAGCTGAAGTGGCAGAATCTGTACGGTAATGAATCCGATCTTGCTCAATGTCTGGTTTAAGCAGCAGCGATTTCTGGAGATCAGCGGAGAGTTCGCCAGGGTTTTTCGTAGCGATTTGGATGGTGTCACCGCTTTTGCCAACTACCATGTCGTTGTAAATCGCTTTGTAATGATCCGAGAATAAATATTTAAAACTTGCTACCAGAATGGCCACAATGATAAAGGCACTCCATATTCTGCTTAAAACCATCGAAAAAAATTTTGATAAAAGTAATCAAAAACTTGCTTCCAAAATTGTTCGATAAGAGGCAATCGTGTGATGGACGGAGAAAATGCCTTAAAACAGCCTGAGTTGCTGTGCGCGTGTTCCGGTAAAGTTTTCTGCAGTTAACGCCAGCATTTCACGGTCGGCGAAATACTTCCGTTTTGCAAGAGCAAAAGTATTGTGGATGAGTTCAGCAATATTACCTTCACCTTTATAGCGCTCGTGAAATCTCTTTTCACCCAGACTGCCGCCACGCATTGAACGGATTAAATTTAGGACTTTCTGTGCACGGTCAGGGAAATGTGCATTGATCCAGTTTACAAAAACTGGTTCCACCGTATCGTTAAGCCGTACGATGGAGTAGCTGAAACTATTAGCACCAGCGTCTGCAACGGCTTTTACAATCGGAAGACTTTCATCGCTGGTAAGTCCCGGGATTACTGGTGCTACCATTACGCCCACCGGAACTCCGTTCATAGTCAGTGTTTCAATGGCTTTAAGTTTGTTGCGTGCAGAAGAGGTTCGTGGTTCCATTTTCCGCCGGATTTCTTCATTGATCGTGGGAATGCTGAAGGAAACCGAGACTAAATTTTGCTCTGCAAGTGGCTTTAAAATATCGAGGTCTCGCAGGACAAGTGCATTTTTAGTAATTATCGATACGGGATGTCGGTAATCTAAGCAAAGCTGGAGCAGCTGACGCGTAATTTCAAATTTGCGCTCAGCGGGCTGGTAGCAGTCGGTATTCCCGGAAAGAGTGATAGTTTTTGGAACGTAATTTCGTTTTTGGAAAAATTTCTCCAGGAGTTCGGTTGCGTTCTTTTTGACCATAATTTTACGCTCAAAATCAATGCCCGCAGAGTAGCCCCAATATTCATGCGTAGGTCTGGCGAAACAGTACGAGCAGCCATGTTCGCAACCCTGATACGGATTCAGCGAATATTCCATTCGCAAATCCGGACTTTTAACAGTATTGACGATTGTTTTCGGAAATACTTCGGTGAAGGACACTTTTAAAGATTCCAGCTCGTCATCTTCAGGTTCCCAAGTATAACGGTCGAAACGGTTGTGTTCGTTCCGCTGCGCGCCCTGCCCTTTGATAAAGTTGTTTTCCATTTTTTATAGAACGAAAAAATCGCTGTTTTCGCCTATTTTAGTTTAATTATTGAACAAAAAATCCCGCGTTCTAATGAACACAGGATGTGGTTATTTTATTTTTAAAAATCACTGCATCGCATAAAGTTCTACACCGTGGTTATCATCATAACCGCTATCATCGAAATGACGGTGATAGTCTCCGTAATATGCTTTATAGTCTGTTTCTTTTTTGTTTAAGAATAATTTGAAGCCATATACTCCTAATCCAACAAGTAAGCCTAAACTGCTCGCCACTAAAATACCGGTCTCTCTTTTCATAATAATATAGTTAGAACAAATCTTGTTTAGCAAAATGCGTACCTTAAAAGGATTACTGTCTTTTAAAATTCGTTAATATTCCGTGATACGCGCAGAGACTGATTAATATTTAATAAATTTGAAGAAAAACAGATTATTAATGAAAGCTAATGGACTTATTTTGACAGGCGCTGTTTTTCTCGCAGCCTGCTCACCCCAAAAAATGACACAAAACCGAAATTACCCTGAAAGCAAAAAAATCGTGCACACCGACGAATATTTCGGGCAAAAAGTAGAAGATCCATACCGCTGGCTGGAGGACGACCGTGCGCAAGATACCAAAGATTGGGTTCAGCGTGAGGTAGCTTTTACGAATAACTATCTGGAGCAGATTCCGTTTCGCGAGGAAATTCGTTCGCAACTCAAAAATATCTGGAATTACGAGAAAATCGGTGCTCCCTTTAAAGAGGGAAACTATACTTATTTTTATAAAAATGACGGGCTGCAAGCCCAGTCCGTACTTTATCGGACCGATAAAAACGGGAAGACGGAGGTGTTTTTAGATCCAAACAAATTTTCAGAAAAAGGAACGACGTCGCTCGCCGGCATTTCGTTTAATAAAAAAGGAAATCTGCTTACGTATTCAATTTCTGAAGGCGGCAGTGACTGGAACAAAATCATCATAATGGACGCCGAAACAAAGCAGATTATTGATGAAACCATCACCGATGTGAAGTTTTCCGGCGCTTCGTGGTCGGGCGATGAAGGATTTTACTACTCTAGCTATGATAAACCGACGGGCAGCGAACTTTCAGCAAAAACAGATACGCACAAGGTGTATTTCCATAAGCTCGGTACCAAACAGTCGCAGGACAGGCTGGTAATTGGCGGCGAAAATTTCAAGAGGAGATACATGGGTGTGGGTGTGTCTGATGACCAGCGTTACGAGATTCTCAGTGCCTCTGAAGCGACTAACGGGAATGAGCTTTATATTAAAGATTTAAAAAATAAGACAGATTTTATCCCCATCCAGAAAGGGTATAGCCACAACACCGATTTCATAGATTCAAAAGGTGATGTCATCTACGCCCTCACAGACCGCGATGCGCCGAATATGCGCTTGGTAAAATTCGACATCAAAAATCCTTCGGTATGGACGGATGTAATTCCGGAATCTGCTGAGGTGCTCAGCGTTTCCACGGGTGGCGGGTATATTTTCGCGAAGTACATGAAAGATGCGGTAACATCTGTCCGCCAAATGGATTATGACGGAAAACTTGTCCGCACCATCGAACTTCCGGGTGTTGGTACAGCCTCAGGTTTCAGCGGGAAAGACGGCGATAAGGATCTCTATTTCTCTTACACGAATTACATTACGCCGGGAACTATTTATAAATATAACGTAGAAAGCGGTAAATCTAAAGTGTATCAGAAGCCCAATGTAAAATTCAGCCCCGAAAATTACGTGTCAGAACAGGTTTTTTATACGTCTAAAGACGGCACTAAAATTCCGATGATGATCAATTACAAAAAAGGAATCAAGCTGGATGGAAAAAATCCTACAATTTTGTATTCCTACGGCGGTTTTAATATTAGTTTGCAACCCGGATTTTCAGTTGTAAATGCAATCTGGATGGAAAACGGTGGAATCTACGCCGTGCCGAATATTCGCGGTGGTGGCGAATACGGAAAAAAATGGCATGATGCGGGAACCAAAATGCAGAAGAAAAATGTGTTTGATGACTTCATCGCGGCAGGCGAATATCTGCAGCAAAAAGGTTACACATCTCCGGAATACATGGCGCTTTCAGGTCGCTCTAATGGCGGATTGCTTGTCGGTGCTACGATGACGATGCGTCCGGATCTGGCTAAAGTTGCATTCCCTGGTGTAGGTGTTTTGGATATGTTAAGGTATAACAAATTCACTGCCGGTGCGGGTTGGAGCTACGATTACGGAACTGCCGAAGACAGCCGCGAAATGTTTGATTATCTGAAATCTTATTCGCCGGTACACAATGTGCGCAAAGGTGTTTGCTATCCGTCCACGATGATTATCACGAGCGATCATGATGACCGTGTGGTGCCGGCACATTCCTTCAAGTTCGGTGCAGAACTTCAGGAAAAACAGTCGTGCAGCAATCCGGTACTTGTACGGATTGAGGTAAATGCCGGTCATGGCGCAGGCCGCAGCACCGACCAGGTAATCGGAGAGAACGCTGACCTTTTAAGTTTTGCACTCTACGAAATGGGCTTTAAAGCTTTAAAAAAATAAACATTTCTTCATAATAAAAAGCTTTCCGGCGGCGGTCGGAAAGCTTTTTCATTGCACTTGTTAATAATTTGGCGTGTAAATTCCAGGTTTTAAAAGCAAACCATTAATATTTAAAACCAAATCTAATCGTTATTTTTGTGCCATAGTAGATTAAATGTCAGATATAATTAAACTTTTGCCCGATCACGTTGCGAACCAGATTGCCGCCGGCGAAGTGGTGCAGCGGCCTGCGTCCATTGTGAAAGAACTGATGGAAAACGCCATCGATGCGCATGCGACGAAGATTGAGCTCATCATTCGCGATGCCGGCAAAAATCTGATTCAGGTAGTAGACAATGGCAGCGGGATGAGCGATACTGACGCGCGGCTGGCATTTGAACGTCATGCGACCTCAAAAATTCACTGTACCGAGGATATTTTCCGTATTTCTACAAAAGGTTTCCGTGGCGAAGCTTTGGCTTCCATAGCAGCAGTAGCACAGGTGGAACTCCGCACCAAAACCGCAGAATCACTTACCGGCACCAATATCTATATTGAAGGCGGTGGATTTCAGTTTCAGGAACCGATACAGACAGCGGTGGGTTCTAATTTTTTAGTTAAAAACCTTTTCTACAATGTGCCGGCAAGGCGCAAGTTCCTTAAAAATAACAATGTAGAATTCCGTCATATTATAGATGAATTTCAGCGGGTTGCGCTCGCGCATGAGAATGTAGATTTCGAACTTTTTCATAATGATGACCTGATTTTCAGATTACGGAAATCGGGGTTGCTGCAGCGCATCGTCGAGATTTTCGGGCGCAAACTTCATCCGCTTCTGGTGCCGATCAAAGAAGATTTAGGCTGGGTTAAACTCAGCGGTTTTGCGGCAAAGCCTGAAGGCGCAAAAAAGGTGCGTGGCGAGCAGTTTTTCTTTGTGAATGGTCGCTATTTCCGCAGTCCGTATTTCAATAAAGCTGTGCAGGAAGCCTTCGAAGGACTTCTGTTGCCGGGTTATATTCCAACCTTTTTCCTTTTTCTGGAACTCGATCCGGAGAAGGTGGATGTAAATATCCACCCGCAAAAAACAGAAGTGAAATTTGAGGACGAAAATCTGATCTTCGCTCTGCTGCGTTCCACCATTAAAAAAGCATTAGGAATATATAATGTGGCGCCAAGCCTGGATTTTGAAAAAGATGTCAGCCTTGAAGCGTTTGTTCAGCAGATAAATGGCGGTGGCGGCATATTCCGCACACCCGAAATCACTGTGGACAGAGATTACAATCCTTTCCTCGAAGAGCGCGTTGCGCCCGGCGGACAGGCCGCCATGCTGGAAATGTACCAGCCGACTGCCTCAGCAGAACCCTCAAAAATCAATCTTTTTGAAGAGGAAGATTTTGATGAAGACCTGATGCGTTTACCCAATGGTTACTGGCTTTACAACAAGAACGGAAAAACACTCATGCTCGATCTGGGCAGGATGCACCGACTTGTGGTTTCAGAGCGTAACCAGAAATCAACCAAAAACATTGAGCAGCACACATTGCTCTTTTCGCTGGAATATCACATGAATGAAACCGAAAAAAACAAGTTTCGTTCGATAAAGAAATTTTTGCCTGCATTGGGTTTTGAAATGATAATTGCCAATGACAATGTGCTACGGATAGATGCCGTGCCGGAAGGTCTGAAGGAATCGCAGGTAATGAAGTTCATGGAGCAGCTTTTTGAAATCCTGGAGTACAGAACGGAGGATGAATTTATGCATTTCTATCAAAACCAATGGATTAAGATCCAAAGCAAATCCCGTTTCGATTTTCTGTACAAAGCAGATGCAGAACAACTCATCAAAGATTTTACAGCGCTGGGTTTCCCAGAATATCTGCCTTCCGGAAAACGCTGCTATTTTGAACTTCCGCTCGATGAACTTAAAAATAAATTTTAAAACAAATGTTCAATACCATACCGCCGCTTACGCGAAATATCATCATTCTTAATGTAGTGGTTTTTCTGCTCGTTCAGTTGCTGCGCAACGACCAACTGACAATGAATCTGGCGGCTTTTTATCCCTTTTCGCCGTATTTCCATTCCTGGCAAATTATTACACACATGTTTATGCACGGGAGTTTTATTCATATTTTATTTAATATGATGACACTTTATAGCTTCGGACCCGTGCTGGAACAGGTTTTGGGCGACAAAAAATATTTGCTGCTATATTTTCTGAGCGGCTTAGGCGCTTTTTTCCTGTTTAACCTGTGGAATTTTATAGAGATTGAACAGATCAAGTCAGCGCTCACGGCATTTGGTTTCGATCTGGATGGTTTCCTGGCTGGTGAAAGTGTTTCTTTCCCCGGAAATGCAACTGCAGTTGCCGAACAGCAGCAACTCGTAAATTCACTAAGAAATATCATCACAATCCCGATGGTTGGCGCTTCAGGTGCGATTTTCGGTGTTATCGCAGCTTTTGCTACCCTTTATCCGGACGCCAAAATCGGGCTGATGTTTATTCCGGTTCCTATTAAAGTTAAATATTTGATGCCCATTGTCATCATTGTTTCCATCTACCTGGGAGTTTCAGGTAATGTGGGTGGAATCGCGCATCTGGCGCACGTTGGTGGCGCGCTGGTAGGATTTATCTTAGCACGCATCTGGCGAAAGCATCTGTACAGGTTCAATTAACACGAAACCGTGAAAATCATTCGCTCAATTTCCACGCTTGCGCACTTCTTTATCCTGGCACTGCTTGCGGGAACAACGCTGAATTCGGTTATTGCGCCGCAGACCTTTCCATGGCTTAATGTACTTTCGCTCACTTTTCCGGCGCTGATGATTTTAAACATAATTTTAATCATCATCTGGATTATCATGCGGAAAAAGCGCGCGATTTTGTTTTTGGTGCTGACACTTTTAATGATAAATCCGATTCGGCGATGGGTGAACTATAGTCCTGAAAATGCAGAAAAAGCCAATCTAAAGGTTTTGACGATGAATATTAAAGGCGGTACCTACGGCCGGCCGTCCATTTACCGGTACATAGAGGATTCAAGGGCGCAAGTCGCTATGGCACAGGAGCATTTAGGGCTTTTTGACGTCCCTGGCTACCGCTATAAAAGCAATTTCGATTTGCTGGCACTAAATTCAAAAACAGAAATCATCCATCAGGAAAAAATTGCGACCTCTGAAAATGGCGAAGCTTTTTTTGCAGATATTAAGATTGAAGGAAAAATAATTCGCTTTATCAATGTATACTTAAATCCGTTTTCTTTTAATAAAAGTAAAGTGAAACCTGCGGAAGATTATAATACAAACATTCAGAAACTACGCTATATTGGCAAAACTCTGATTCCGACCTTCAAGGCGCATCAGCGTGAAATTGAAGTCATTAAAAAAACCATTAAAGATTCGCCGTACCCCGTCATTTTAGCCGGTGATTTCAATGCGGTACCGAATTCTTACGAATACTACCAGCTTTCTGAAGGTTTAAAAGACGTTTTTGTGGAAGTAGGCCGCGGTAATGCGACCAGTTTCCATGATTACAAAGTGCCCATCCGTATTGATTTTGTGTTCTGTTCACCCGAAATCATACCCATATCGTATGGTGTAGACCGACACAAAAAAATGTCAGATCATTACCCCGTGATTGCCGAATTTAAAATAAAATAAAATGAAAAATTTATTCTTTTTGTTTTTAATAATCACCATGTCGTGCAGTGAAAAGAAGGTGGCGGAGCGTGATGCAGAACCTGAAGTTTCAGCGATTCCTCCTTACGACACCATTCCCGTTGACTCGTTCTCAGTGGGTGCTACCTCGATTGATATCGAAGCGCAGATCCGCAGGTCAACGTTAAAATATCAGGATTCTTTAAAAAGAGCAAAAGAAGCACAGGCACAAGCTGAACAAATTAAAAAAGCCAAAGAAACTGAAGCCACATCAACAGCAAAAAAGCCGTCAGACCTAAATTCGGAATCTAAAACCGCTGCTTCACCGGAAGTTAGAATTCAGCCTTAATAGTTGTTTTTCAGCTAATTATGCGGCTGTTCATTTTGTTAAATTTTGTATCAGATCAATCGGGTAAATAAACATGTCATCAAAATCATTCATCGCATTAATGATCTGAAAATGCGAAAAATCCCGCAGGTTCTGAACGGTGATTTCGGCTTCTCTTATTTTTTTTGATTTTAAAAGATGCTGCCGCTGCACACCATTCAGCAGAAATGTGGAAGGTGTGTACCAGGTTTTCCCTTTTTTGAATAGCAGATTAGAAAACGAAGTATCGGTGATGTAGTTGTTTTTCGCGATCATAATTTCATCTGCTTTAGCCTCCTGACGCATTTTATCAAGTATCGTGCGGTCTGCAAACTTGAATGCATAATCCAGCAGATTATTTTCTACCAGCCGCACCGAGTGCAACTCTGAGATTGCATACGGAATGAGTTGGGTTTGCACCTTCCCATCAAAATCGTACAGAATGCGCAGCTTGAACAGACCTTCACCTTCATGTTGCAGTTCACTGTAAATTTTCGAAATGTTGATCGGGTTTTCTTTCCCGAAATGCTCAAACGTTTGATTCACACGCCGTTGGTGCAGATCGGCCAGATGAAGTTTTCGGTCTTCGACGCGGATGCTTTCAATAAATTGGGACATAAATTTTGTTTTTCATCTCATCATATTCATCGGCCAATTTACTTAAATGTGTGATGCCGCCGCCACTTTTGAAAAACATTTTCTCACCCTTTATTTCGATGAAGCGAATCATCACGCATGAGTCGAAGTTTTTTCCGTCAAAATATCCGCAGATCCCGGTGTAGAAGCCTCTTTTATGGTTTTCTGCTTCCAGAATTATTTCTAAAGTTTTCTTTTTAGGCGCACCCAAAATAGAGCCTGCGGGCAACAGAGTCCGCATGATACTTCCGATTTTACGCTGAAAATCGGGTTTTACTAAGCCTGAAATTTCAGAACTCATCGCGTAAAGATTTTTATTATTGGTTCTGATGAGGTCAATACGCTGAAATTCGTCCACGCACACGTCATCTGCCACCATGCTGAGGTCGTTCCGCAACAGATCGACAACCGTGTAATGTTCGGCCTGCTCTTTTCGGTCTTTTTTCAGAAGTTCGGCAGCATTTTTAACAGAAGCGTCAATTGTGCCCTTCATCGGATGGGTTTTGATTTTGCGCCCTTCTATCTCAACGAAGGTTTCAGGTGAAAAGAAAACGAATTTCCCGGGGTAATAAACTTTGTACTTTGCTTTCGCGCGAGAAAAAAGCTCTTGCGCAGAAAGATTGGTTTCAACCTCAGAACTGCATGTGTAATTTGCGAGATAGCTGTTGCCTTCCCTTAAATTTTTCTGAATGTGGAAAAATCCTTTCTTATAATTTTCCAGGCTTTCCGGTTTTGATTTAAAAGTAATGTTTTCCGTTTCATCGTGTTGAGAAAAGGTGCTTTTAAATAATTGAAAATCAATCATTAACCCTGATGATGAAATTTGGTCTGAAGTAAAAATTTCGATGTTTTCTACACAAAAATCGATTAAAAAGAAAAAAGGAATCTTCTGTAGTGACAGTTGATCCATCTTTTCAAATTGTGAATGAGGGGCGGCAAACATCGGCACAAAAGTAATGAAAAGGCGGTCACCACAAAATTGCAGGGTAAATTTTATACTTAAAATCCTATTTTTGCGCATGCAAAATTCTACAAAGCCCGATAGTGGACTGTCTTTCATACTGCGTACTGCATTCAGCTACTGGAACCGCACAATACTTTATCAGCTTCTTTTCAGTTTTTGGTATTTTTTACTGCTTTTCGGAGGCTATTTTTACCTTTTGCAATATTTTGGGCTTTGGGATCTGTTTATGGAGCATAAGGATCTGGTTCAGACCGACCTTGCCGCATTTAACAAAAAAGTAGAGGAAATTTCGCGTATGCCACAGGCCCGCAATTTTGGCCTCGCATTCCTGTTTCTGATGGCACTCATCAATCCGCTGGCTGTGGGATTATATTCAATTTATCGCAAGCTTGAGCTTAAGGAAAAGATCGGGATTAGCGACGTTTTTACGGGTTATCAAGGCGCAGGTTTTTTCCGGTTTTTCGGTTTTCATCTGTTCTGGATCATCATTTTCACGTACGCTAACGCTGTTTTCATTTTGGGCTTTGTTTGGTATCTTGTGACGCTTTTCTGTATTCCGCTTATGTATTTCATGAATATCAGGGTGTTTGAAGGTATTGCTTTAACGTTTAAAGTACTGAAGAAAAATTTTGCGGCTGTTTTCATATCCGTCACCGTTGCGCTACTTTTTTCACTTAGCGGATTCCTGTTGTGCGGTTTTGGCATCTTTTTCACGTTTCCGTTTATCCATGCAATGATTTATACATTATACAGACAATATTTCAATGAGGTACGCTAATTTTTATTTTTAAATGTGAAATTCTTGTTTTTATCATAAATTTGAGTCACATTAAAAAAATAATCTTATGAGTACATTTCAAGAATTTAGCGAAACCAACCGTCCAAAGAACTGGAGCGATATCATTTCTCATGCTTTTGATCTTTACAAGGGAATTTTTCTGTACGGTATTCTGGCGATGGTAATATATTTCGGAGTTTCTATGCTGTTGCAGCCGCTGACGGGTTTCAGCTCGCAAACTCTTTCAGACGAAATTATCGGTGCGGACGGCGATTTTGGCGATATCGATGTGTGGGCAGTTCCCGGTTTCAGGCTGTACTATGGCCTTTCCGGAATCATGAGTCTTTTGCTTGCACCTTTATATGTAGGCGTGCTGTACGTGGCCAACCGATATCATTTTCAGCAGCCGTTGCGTGTCAGCGATTTATTTATTGGTTACCGCCAGAATTTTGTGAATATAGTGGTTTACACGCTGGTAAGTTCTATTGCTATCGGTATTGCATTTTTTCTGTGCTTTCTGCCGGCGTTGTTCGTTATGCCTTTGTTCCTGCTTGGTTACCCAATCCTGTTGTTTGAAAATGCCAGTTTTACGGATGCTGTGAGTAAATCATTCCGAATAGCCACAAACAATTACGGTACATTTTTGCTCGTCTCCATCGTAGGATCACTTATCAGCATTGCCGGTCTTTTGCTGTGCATAATTGGTATTGTAGCTACCTTACCTTTTTACATGGTACTGATGTATGCAGCTTACTGTGCATTCTGCGGCGCTCCGCGTCAGGTTGATTTTAATGCGTAATGAATTGGCTTCATTTTTTCATTAAAATTTTCAATTAAACAAAACAAACTAATGCCAAACAAAAAAGAACAGATCAGCGAAGTAAAAATTAAACAGATATTCTTGCTCGCTGTGATCCTGACACTGGCAGGACTGATCTGTTTTAATCTTTCGCTGTTTATCCCGTCGCTGTTGGGAGCCATCACTTTATATATCATTTCGCGAAAATACAACCTGTATCTGCAGGAAGAACGGCAGTGGAAGCCATGGCAGGCGTCTACGGTCATTATTTTGGCGACTTTGGTCATTCTTATCCTGCCAGTGTATTTTATCGCTGACCTGCTGATAGAGAAATTGGGCAATGCATCGGCGTATATGCAAAAATTTAATGTTTTCGTTGATAAAATTCATGATTACGTGTATGCGAAGACGAAAGTTGATCTGTTAAGCAAAGAGAATCTGAACAAGCTGAAAGATTCTGTGGGAAGATATTCCACCTCAGCACTCAGCGGTACATTCAATACACTTACGGTCGTGTTGTCAATGTACTTTATTCTTTATTTCATGCTCGAAAAGCCGCGGTTTTTTGAGAAGCTGGTTCAAAGCTCTGCACCGCTGAAAAAATCGAACATCAATCTTTTAGGTGACAAGTTCCGCAAGATGGTTATTGCAAACGCAATTGGGATTCCGGTAGTTGCGCTCGGGCAGGGTATTGTGGCCCTGATCGGCTATTTTATTTTTGATGCGCCGAGTCCTGTCCTGCTGTTCGCACTTACTGCCGTCACCTCCATGATACCGATCGTAGGTGGCGCGATAGTTTTTGTGCCGGTTTGTATTTTTATGATCGCTGAGGGCAATTTAGGTCAGGGATTGGGTCTGGCAGCCTACTGTCTGATTGCAGTGGGTCTTACCGATAACCTGCTTCGTTTTACCCTGCTTAAAAGACTTGAGAACATTCATCCGCTGAATACGGTATTCGGAATCATCGCGGGAATGAATATCTTTGGTTTTATGGGTTTAATTTTTGGGCCGATCATGGTTTCAATTACGGTAATGCTGATTCAGGTGTACCGCGATGAGTTTTCGGATGATGACAATGAAATTATACTGCCTGAACCGAAAGAAATAGAGGAAAAAATTGACCTGACTATTTGATGATGGAAATGATGAATGCACAGATTCTTGAAGAGATCTGCATAGAGAAAATGCCTTTTGGCAAGTACAAAAATGTTGTTATTGCTGACATTCCGGTTCACTATCTTGAATGGCTGCAACGCCAGGGTATGCCGAAAGGAAAGCTGGGTATGCAGCTAAGCACGATTTATGAAATTAAAATTAATGGTCTGACAGAACTGCTCATCCCAATCAGAAAGAATGTACGCAGATAAAATTGTTTTCACATTCAGAATAAACAAAAACAGAGTGCATTTGCACCCTGTTTTTTGTTTTAAGATCACCATCAGTTTATTGTGGTTTCCAAAAGGTCCATACACTTCCGTTGTAGACAGCCAACCGTTTTCCCCCAATACGGTCAACGTAAACCATCATTCCCGGTGCGGGATTAAGAATGTTGGCAATATTTTGAACAGTGGGTAAAACCATAGCTTTGGTCACAGATTCCAGCACCAGCACGCCGTCTGCCGACGAAGATTGTGCGCCAATGATGGCTTTATTCGACGGTGTTTCGCTTACAGCGTCTGGTTGTTGAGCTAAATATGTGGTGACATTGGCGCCATTACCGCTGCTCAGATCAAACCATGACCCATTTCTGTAAATTTTTACTCCAGCTGCACTTGCCGACGTACCGTCTAAAAGAACCGTACCTTCTGCTAATGTGCTGCCTGTGGGGAGCGTCCTTACATAAGGAAGTATCAATCCTTTGTTTTGCCCCGCGGCAAATTCCATTAAAACTGACGTTTTGTTGGCTGCTGTGCCTATATCGTTGCCGATGATCACTTGTGAATATACCAGTGTAGAACATGCAGCAACTAGTAATGATAATATCTTTTTCATTTTTTTTAAATTTTAAAATATAAAAATGTTCTCTAATCTTAAGGACATGCCGCTGTAGAGAAGCATCTCCAGGCCTTGTCTGCATATATTTTCAAACATTTCGCGGTGGTGTCATACACCATCATTCCTTCCTGCGGATTCGTGATTCCGGCAAGCTGCGCTGTTGTCACACGTGTCATCACGAAACCTTTTGAATTTGATTCCAGTGCCAGATGGCCGGACTGCCGTATCATCGGCCAGTTTCCGTTCTGGTTTCCGGCACGTTGAAGCGTGGTGATGCCGACTTTCGTTTCAGGACCAGCCGAGGTAGTATTGGCTGGATTATAACATACACAAGGGCCAATATTCAGTCCCGCCACACGGCCGGTAACGCTGGTTGCACCATTTACCGACTGGCTTACCACTATAGTGTTCGCAGCTCCGGCATTCCAGGTAATCAGATTTAAAGTGTTCCCATTTGTCAATGTCAGCGGGAATAACGGACCATTAAGTTGTTTGCTTCCAAAGAATGAGATCACTCCATTTTGGTTAATCAGAACCCTGATAAGCGGCGACGTTCCATTGCCTTCCATGCTGACGATATGTGCTGTACCACTTTCGTAGTTGGTTCCGTCCGCGAACTGCACATTTATTCCTGTCGTTCCGTTGGATTGAAACTGAAGTTCCTGGGTGGTGATATTAACGCCATTAACACTAAGAGAAAAAGAATTATCGAGTGTAAAGATATCAAGTTGAGCTCCGTAATCTACCGCCTGTAAGGTGAACGTAGTACTATTGCCGTCAGCTGCACTGAATACCTGTGAAAAACCTTCCACTGTACAAGGTTCCGTGCTGGAGTAGTACAGCGAAACATTTCGGATATTATTACAGATTCCGCCCAATCCGTTATTCGCGCATTCATATTCGGGATCTGTAGGCGGTTTCGTCGGATCCGGATTGGTTGCGTCAGGATCGGTAAAATCATTCTGACGTAAGATGGCAGCGCGGAAATTCTGGAATCCCTGAGTAGGTAGCGAAGCGGAATTTACCGTGATCGGGAAGGTATAAGTTACTTCACATCCATTTGGCAGTGCCAAAACCGAATTATATTTGCGAGTAGAGGAATCATAAGATATTGTTGTCACTTGTGTGCCGCATCCGTTGCCGCTGAAAGTAGCAGTACCCGCAATAAAACCTGTAGGCAACGTAAATGAAAAAGGTGCGGCTGTCACAGCGTCAGGGCCGTCATTTTTGATCTTTACGGTAGCTGTGAAAGAATCGCCAGGTGTCAGGTTTGCCCTGTTAACGGTGAGTTGGCTCACTTTCAGGTCCGCAATTTTTACAACGACCTGCGACGTTTGAGTTACCGCCAGACCTTTCACAAAAGCCCACGTATCAATGGATTTGTTATTACCAAACGATTCACCGGTAAAACCATATTTGTGTCCGTTCGTACGGCTGCTTAAACCATTTCCGTTCGGCAGGTGAGAATTATTTAAAGGAGTAGGTAAATCCGCGGTGGCTCCTCCCGTTAAATTAGTGTCATCCCAATATACAATATCGGAAACCACATTACTTAGATTTACGTTGTCTAAAAGTTCTACATATATTCCATTTTTGTTATACTCCATATCAATATAAGGAAAATGAACTTCCGCGCCCTGTAATTGAACGGTTACCTCAGCCGGAGTTGTTCCTGCAGGCAATGCAATGTTGTTGCCGTCTTTTCCATCCCAGTAGACCTGATTGCTGCCGGCAGTTGCAGCGCCAGCAAGTACTCGGGTTGCGAAGGCCGCTGGTGTAGATGGACTTTGGATCGTAATTTTGTAACTGCCCTGCTGGCTCGCAGTGAATCTTACATAGCCACCTTTATTACTAACCTGTCCCGCCACTCCTTCTACGCCAACCAAACTTATTGCCGAAACCGACGGTAGGGAGGCCGGAGGTGTACGCAGCCATGTTGTGCCACCCGGAACTGCTGCACTAACATTTCCGGTGGGTAAATCTGCTGCAGGTAAAGTGTAAAAAATCTTATGCGTCGTTTGGATTGCCGTATCGGCGATTCGGGGATCCTGAACTCGGTTTGAAATACTCGTTGATGTGTTCAAGCTCTTGTAGGTAGGTTGCTTCAGGGTGGCATCCACAAAACCGTTATTGTTCACAAAAAAAGTGAAATACATTCCATTATTACCGTTATTGCTCACACGATAGTTGTACCCATCTTTTGTATAAACATAAAATAATCCGTAGAACCCGTTATCCAAAGGATTGCTGGTTCCGGTACTCATGTTAAAAACATTAACATAAACTCTTCCTTTAATGAAATCATTATTCGCAGTGTTGATGACAGAAATATCCCAAGCCATGATGGCTGCGGAAGTGGCAGGCTGTGTCCAGGCAGCATTTGCCAAGACAGTTGTCGAAATAGTTCCTGTACCCGTACCATCCATCTCTACACGGTAAATTCCGGCGCCGCCCGCTGGAACTGTGTAGTAAAGTGCTGTGTAGCGATTGGCTACACTTTGGCCAGGCAGCTGGGGACCTGCCAACTCCTGTGTGCGGCTGGCAATGATACCCTCGGTTCTAGTTGAACCGCCATTAACATTGATTTCAACATTATTGGGTGCATATAGTTTTATCGCACCCATAGAACTGGATGCCATTGAAATGCGCTCACCGACCTTGGCATATACATAATGTGTACCTGTAGTAGGAAAAGGGTAACTTACTGCATCTACACTGGTGGTGGTAGTCGATCTTAGATAAGCTCGATAACCTGTAGCAGTCGCAGGATATAAGTCCTTTGACCCTTCTGCGTATATCGTTCCGCTCAACATTAATAAAACTGCGGCTATCAGCATCCGCAGATTGTAAAGTCTTTGTATTTTATAAAAATGTTTCATTGAATATTTATAATAGTATAATTAGCTTAAAGTTTGAATCTTTTGATTGCAGTCAGGCCAATGGCGGAGGACGGACTTTCAGCGCACTTACCGCGAGGTTTTTGTTGTTGAAACTATAACATTCGAAAAATCTTTGGAAGACATCACACCAATAAAAATCATAAGACGTGTAAGCTGCTGAAATTCCTGCTTCATACAGTTTTGATGAACTTGTACTGCCGCCACTTACAACAGCATTTTTCTTGCTGAAAGTCGATATGTTCGTAGTGTGCGTGGGTAAATAAGGATGAAATTTGGGAAGTAAAGGATTTGTCTTTCCACTTGCTGCAACCGCATTTTTATAAGATGTTGCCTTATTCGGTGAGGTTTTCTCACGCTTTGCAACCGGTTGCTTTTGTGAAGATTGCTTTACTGAGGCGTAACTTTCAGGTGCCGAACTTTCTGCTTTGGCAGTAAAAATCTTACCCTTTTGAACAATTAAAGACTTCTGAGACTGAGTTTTTTTGGAAAATTTGATGCTGTCCGCATATACATAGGCCCCTTGGGAAACCGTAAATACAGTTTCGCCCTGCACGAAAATTTGTGCTGAAAAAGCAGAATTCAGCAGTAAGGCGAAGAAAAATAATACCGTTTTATACAGAACGCTCCGTGGAGTAGCCCTATACTCTAACTTTAACGCAAACAAAACAAACAAATGATGATGACCGCAAAGATAGGAATATTAGTTATATTCCGTCATAATGTTTTGCATTAGAAGCAGGTAGTAGTTTTTACTATGTTGTTTTCAGCGCTGCGATCTCATCCCGCAATTTGGCCGCCTTGATGAAATCCAGATTTCGCGCGGCAGCTTCCATAGCTTTCTGTTTTTCTGCGATCAAAACTGTCGCATCCTTTCCAAAATTGGCTTTGTCTTCCGCAACCTGGCGGAGGATTTCTTTCTGGGTGTATTTCGGATCCGGAAAATCCTTGCTGCGACCTACCAATACTTCGGAGATTTTTTTATTTAAAGATTTAGGTACCAGGCCATTAGCTTCATTATATTCCATTTGCTTTTGGCGGCGGTAGTTGGTCTCGTCTATGGCGCGCTGCATAGAACCGGTCATTTTATCAGCATAAAGTATGGCTTTGCCATTCACATTTCTCGCTGCACGGCCGATGGTCTGCACCAATGAACGGCGCGAGCGCAGCATGCCCTCTTTGTCCGCATCCAAAATTGCCACGAGCGAAACTTCGGGCAAATCCAAACCTTCGCGCAACAGGTTAACCCCTACCAGTACATCAAACAGCCCGACGCGAAGATCCTGCATGATCTGGATGCGTTCGAGGGTTTCCACATCAGAGTGAATGTATCTCGTGCGAATGCCGAACCTTGTAAAATATTTGGTCAGTTCTTCCGCCATTTTTTTGGTTAAAGTCGTCACCAAAACTCTTTCGTCAACTTCCGCACGTTTCTGAATCTCTTCGATGAGGTCGTCTATCTGGTTGATTGTCGGTCTGATGTCGATCACGGGATCTAACAGCCCGGTTGGTCTGATGATCTGCTCTATATATTCGCCACCACTTTTTTCAAGTTCGTAGTCTGCAGGCGTAGCCGAAACATAAATCACCTGATTTTGCATGGCTTCAAATTCCTCAAACTTCAGCGGCCGGTTGTCCATCGCGGCCGGAAGCCGGAAACCGTGTTCAACCAATACTTCTTTACGGCTGCGGTCACCGCCATACATGGCATGGACTTGCGGTACGGTAACGTGACTTTCATCGATAACCATTAAAAAATCTTTTGGAAAATAATCCAGAAGACAGAACGGTCTTGTTCCTGGTAACCTTCGGTCAAAATAACGCGAATAATTCTCAATTCCGCTGCAGTAGCCAAGTTCTTTCATCATTTCGAGGTCAAGTTCGGTTCTTTCTTGTAACCTTTTGGCTTCGAAAGGTTTTTCGATTTTGTTGAAAAAATCGACCTGCTTTACCATATCATCCTGAATTTCGCGTATCGCATTTTGCTGCGTTTCTTTTGAGGTAACAAAAAGGTTGGCAGGATAGATATTCATCTCGTCAAATTCAGACATCACATTCCCCGTAAGCGGGTTAAAACTGTGAATTTTTTCAATTTCATCACCGAAAAACTGCACGCGCACGGCATTATCCGAATATGCGGGATAAACATCGATCACGTCACCTTTAACCCGGAAGGTTCCGCGCGTAAACTCATTTAAAGTTCGGGCGTACAGTGCATTAACCAATTTGTGTAAAAAATCGGTACGCGTTATTTTGCTGTTTTTCTTTAATTCAATCAGTGATTTATTAAATTCTGTTGGGTTTCCGATACCGTAAATGCACGAAACGGAAGCCACGATCAGCACATCACGTCTGCCCGAAAGCAAACTTGCCGAGGCCGAAAGTCTCAGTTTCTCGACTTCCTCATTGATTGACAGATCCTTTTCAATATAGGTATTGGTTGAAGCAATGAAAGCTTCAGGCTGATAATAATCGTAATAGCTGACAAAATATTCCACGGCGTTTTCGGGAAAGAATTCTTTGAATTCCATGAAAAGCTGCGCCGCCAATGTTTTGTTATGAGCCAAGACCAGTGTTGGTTTCTGAATCTCATTAACGACATTGGCCACAGTAAATGTTTTGCCCGAGCCGGTAACACCGAGCAAAGTCTGATATTTTTCGCCGATCTGAAGGCCTTTAACCAATTTTTCGATGGCTTGTGGTTGGTCGCCTGTCGGCTTGAATTCGGATTGTAATTTAAATTTCATATTCAATTATCAACGGAAGAACAAATAGTCTTCCAATCTGCAAAAATACGAAAATAGAAACGGAATTCGTTCGTACCCTTTTCATTATCAGGGCAAATCAGTACCAAATTTATTTCTTTTAAATAATATAAATTTAATATTTTGACGCTTACCATTTTTTTCACGGAACAATAATTGTATTGCGAGGTGCAAAATATTTATAATCATGAGAACTTATTTACTTAAAATCTTACCAGTCTGCGGAATTTTATTTTTGATTTCCTGCGGTGGAAAAAATCACAACTCATATCAGGAGCCGAAAGTGCTGCCCAATGGAAATCTCACCAATCCTGAAACGGCTGAAAAAAATTCGCCTGAGTATAAACCTGCATTCGAAGGTCAAACGCGAATTAGTGGCGTTAAAACAGCGACGCCCTACACCGTAGATGTAATTAATTCAAGCCTTGAAAAACCGTGGGGCATGACGACATTGCCTGATGGTCGACTGTTGATCACTTCCAAAACCGGATATATGAATATCGTATCCGCTGATGGCCAGAATACAATGAAAGTTGAAGGTCTGCCAAAGGTAGATTCGAAAGGTCAGGGCGGCTTGCTGGACGTAGCGCTGGATCCAAATTTTGCTTCAAACCGAATGATTTACTGGTCTTTTTCTGAACCGGTAGCGGGCGGAAATCATACTGCAGTTGCGAAAGGAAAACTTTCAGCGGATGAAAAATTGGTTGAGAATCCGACGGTAATCTTCCGCGCGACACCGACGTATGATGGTGACAAACATTTTGGAAGCCGACTGGTTTTTGACCGTGACGGACATCTTTTTGTAAGTACGGGCGAGCGTTCGGACATGGAAATGAGACCTTACGCGCAGCGCCAGGATGCTTATTTGGGTAAAGTCCTCAAAATCACCACTGATGGTAAACCCGCTCCCAATAACCCGAAAGTGTCTGGTTGGAAGCCGGAAATCTATGCTACCGGAATACGGAATCCGCAAGGCTTGGCACTCGACCACAACGGTCAGCTCTGGGAGGGCGAAATGGGCCCGAAAGGTGGAGACGAAATTAATCTGATCCTTCCCGGAAAAAACTATGGCTGGGGTGACGTGACCTACGGCATCGAATACAGCGGTAAGAAAATCAATAACGGCACCACGCAAAAAGCCGGCACCGAACAACCTATTTATTATTGGGATCCATCGATTTCAATGAGCGGCATGGATTTCTATAAAGGCAATATCCCCGAATGGAAAAACAATCTGATGGTGGGCTGTCTGAGCGGACAGAAAATTATCAGGCTTGTGATCGAAAACAATAAAGTCGTGGGTGAGGAATGGCTGATGACAGATCAGAACGATAGAATCCGGGATGTGCACAGTGCGCAGGACGGAAATCTGTACGCGATTTCAGATAGCGGCAAACTTTACAGAATTAAGCAAAAATAGCTGCGGCTAATCTTTAAGATAAACCAAATCTCCACTATAGTCACCGCCGGAATCTGAAAGGATTTTGGCGGTTTTTATTTTCACTGAAAGTTTTTCAATGAAGAAGCTACTTTCAAAAAACTGACGGTGGATGCCCGGCAAAAGTTCCATGAATAGGTCCATACCTATTTGATTATTATGCAGATCCATCTGTTTTTCCAAAGGTTCGTTCGGAAAAAGTTCTTCGTGAAGGTCCGTGAGTTTTTTACAGAAACGCAGCGCTTTTTGTGGTGAGGTGATTTTGCAGCAGTACATCATGATCAAACAGCACCACAACGCATGTCGGAAGGCATTCCCTATACCGTTCGTTGAACTTGTTTTTGGGAAGTGCTTTTGAGCCAGAACAAAACTTTTGAAAGTAGCATAAGTCGCCAGAACTGTGAGCAGAGGATGCGGCACGCAAAGTTTAAGAATCCGCAGGAATTTTTGGAAACTCAGGGTTTTCAGAGTGTTATAAAATATGCGGAAAGTTCTTCTCATAAAGAAATCTCTCCTTTTTAGAGGAGAGATTGTGAATTTTAATTAATGTTAGTGGACTAAAAGCCGCACCGTTTTCGAGACTTTGTCTTTGATTTCAGTCCGTTTCACGATGAAATCTACGAAACCTTTTTCCTGCAGGAATTCTGAAGTCTGGAAGCCTTCCGGCAAATCTTTACCGATAGTTTCACGGATGACTCTTGGTCCGGCAAAGCCGATCAGCGCACCCGGTTCAGCCATAATGATGTCTGCCGTCATCGCAAACGAAGCGGTGATTCCGCCGAAAGTTGGATCACACAGATAGGCGATGTAAAGCAAGCCTGCTTCTGAAAGTTGTGCCAGTTTTGCCTGAACTTTGGCAAGCTGCATTAGAGAGTAAGTGGCTTCCTGCATACGCGCACCACCAGACTGGCAGATAATCATGTACGGAAGTTTGTTGGCGATACAGTAATCAACCGCGCGACGGATTTTTTCACCCATGACAGAACCCAGAGAACCGCCGATAAACGCAAAATCCATACAGGAAATTACCATTTTTTCACCGTTTGCCGTGCCTACAGCATTACGGATTGAATCGGTAAGTTTCGTCTTGGCTTTTACTTCTTTCAAACGGTCTGTATAAGATTTAGTATCCTTAAAGTTCAGCATATCAACACTTTCTACATTAGCGTCGAGTTCTGTGTACTTGTTGTCATCAAAAAGGATCGAGAAAAATTCGCGGCTGCCAATTCTTACGTGGAAACCATCTTCAGGCGACACATAGTTGTTTGCTTTCAGTTCTTCGTGTTCGATGATTTTGCCTGTCGGTGTCTGGTGCCAAAGCCCACGCGGGACATCTTTTTTATCCTCCGTGGAAGTGGTTATATTTTTAGCTTTTCTTTTAAACCAGTCAAATGCCATTAGTAAAATTTTAGATATTCAGATTTTAGAAATAATTCAAAGCCCAAATTGTATGGTTTCAAAATTAGTTACTAAAACTTAAAAGTATATTTTAGAGTGTATTTACGTTGTTCAGATCCTCAAACGCCTGAACCAATCTTTTCATGAAAGTCTCTTCGCCTTTTCTTACCCAAACTCTCGGATCATAAAATTTCTTGTTCGGTTTGTCGTCACCGTCAGGATTGCCGATCTGTGTCTTAAGGTAATCGATATTTCCGGTCATATAATCGCGGATGCCTTCGGTATAGGCAAACTGAAGATCGGTATCAATATTCATTTTAATGGCTCCATAACCGATCGCTTCCCGAATTTCTTCCACTGTAGAACCTGAACCGCCATGGAAGACAAAGTTCACCGGTTTCTCGTTCGTCCCGAATTTTTCCTGAACATATTTTTGAGAATTATCGAGAATTTTTGGGGTAAGCTTCACGTTACCAGGCTTGTAAACGCCGTGAACATTTCCAAACGCCGCTGCAATAGTGAAATTTGGAGAGATTGCGTTTAATCTTTCATACGCGTACGCCACTTCATCAGGCTGCGTATAAAGTTTAGATGAATCCACACCAGAGTTGTCTACGCCGTCTTCTTCTCCACCAGTTACACCGAGTTCGATCTCAAGCGTCATGCCCATTTTGGCCATTCTTTCGAAATATTTGCAGGAAATATCAAGGTTTTCCTCAATCGGTTCTTCAGACAGATCAAGCATGTGTGATGAGTAAAGCGATTTTCCTGTTTGAGCATAGAATTCTTCGTTTGCGTCCATCAAACCATCAATCCATGGTAAAAGTTTTTTTGCGCAGTGATCTGTATGCAAAATCACAGTTGCGCCATACGCTTCGGCTAAAGTGTGGATGTGTTTAGCGCCGGCCACCGCACCTGCGATCGCCGCTTTCTGGCCATCATTGCTAAGTCCTTTTCCTGCGTTGTAAGCCGCACCACCATTAGAAAATTGAATAATAACGGGCGAATTGAGTTTGGCCGCAGTTTCCATCACTGCATTTACATTACTGGAACCTATCACATTTACCGCTGGAAGAGCGAAATTGTTTTGCTTCGCATAATCGAAGATTTCGGTAACTAAATCGCCTGTGGCAACACCTGCCGGAAAACGTCTGCTCATAATTTGTTTTTTAGGATGTTCTGTACTTAAAAAAGTGCTGTAAAGTTAAGAATTTTATGGTAAAGCTTTAGTTTCTTTTGTCTTTGCCCCAAAGCAGTTTTTGACGGATGGTTTCATAAAAACTTAAATCTTTCGGGTGAATAAGTAATATTTGGAAGCGTGCTTTGCGGAGCACAATTTCCACGTCGGTTTCCATGTGAATCAGTCTGGAATCAAGCGAAAGCGAGTATTGCGGCACGCGGCTTTCCACTTTCAGCCGGATTTCTACATCATCATTTACAATCAGAGGACGAACGTTCAGGTTGTGCGGTGCGATGGGCGTTATGACAAAAATGTTGTTATTCGGCGTGATGATGGGGCCGCCGCAACTCAGCGAGTAGGCCGTAGAGCCGGTTGGCGTTGAAATGATGACGCCGTCTCCCCAGAAAATATTCAGGAACTCACCATCGATATAAGAATCTACTGTGATCATCGCAGTAGTTTCTTTGCGTGAAATGGTGATGTCATTCAATGCAAACGGAAAGAAAACCGATTTACCCGGCGAAACGATCTCGATCACCGAACGCCGGCTGACATTCACATTCCCTTTAATAATATCGTCAAGCTTAAGAAAAACCTCTTCCTTAGTAAAACTGGAAAGAAATCCGAGCCGGCCCGTATTAACGCCGACCACGGGAATTTCAAGATCCTGAACGAACATCAGCGAATTCACGATGGTTCCGTCACCACCGAAGGTGAAAAACCAGTCCACTTTCTGTTCCTGCAAATCTTCCTTACGCGAAAAAGTTTCAAAAATCTTTGAAAATTCCATCGCGCTGGCCATTTCCTCAAATAATATGGACTGTATACCGCGTTTTTCAAGCTCTGATACAAATCTGCTCAGATACAGAAAGGTATCAAGATCACTTTTTTGGGAATAGATCGCTGCCTTCATCTGCTTAAAATTGAAGATATTTCCCCAGGAAGCCAAATCTGTCTTTCAGCAGGTCTTCTTTTTCGTCATCGTAATGTTTCTGCACCACGTTGTAGCCGTATCTTTCAAAGGTTTCATCTATCGAACTCGTATTCTCAGCATTAAACTTTAACGTGATCTGGATATAATCTTCACTCACCGCGCTGATAAAACAGCCGTAAATTTTACCGTTGTTTGATTCTACGATACGGCAGACCTCCGACAACGAATAATGTCTTCCGCTTGTCTGAACTACCATCACAGCACCGTTTTCCGAAAAAAGCGGATACTTAGAAAACTCATTGAATATATCATCGCAGGACAGATAGCCTTGGTACTTTTCGGCCGTGTTGATTACCGGAACCACATTGGAGTTAAAGGTGTGGAAAAGCTTTATAGAATCGAGCAGATTGCTGTCTTCAGTAATCGCGAACTTTTCGTAATGAATGGCTAACGACGCCAACGTGCCGTCAGGACTTTCCTCCAGAAACGGTTGGCTCAGCGCGCCCTGATAGATTCCTTTCTTTTTGATGAAGACGTGTGAATAGCCAAATTCTTTTGCGACTTCATTCGCTTCCTCTATTGAATCGCCCGTGTTGAAAGCCGGATAATCTTTGGAAATGTAGTCTGTGATAAACATTAGGCTAATTTAGGAAATATTAAAAAAAGAATTTGTGGCCAATTTTTAAAAATAGTAATGATTAAAAATGTTGGCTTCTTTATATTTTTAAATTTTTCGGTGGCGAAGCCGCGGGTTTTTGTCTTAAAAATATCAATCCTGCCAAAATAATCAGCGCGCCAATGCATTGCAGAACGGTTAGCGTTTCACCATCAATCACGCCCCAGATGATCGCCACCACGGGCATCAGCAGCGTAACTGTAGATGCAAAAAGCGGCGTGGAGATATTTAAAAGTCTGTAATTCAGCATCATGGCGAGTCCGGTTCCGAAAATGGATAACAAACTCACAAAACCAAGTCCTGCCCAAAGACCTGCGTCATTTTTTAAATTGTTGAAGAAGCCTGCGAAAACCAATGAAACCGCGGATGGAATAATGAGCACAAATGAAAAAACGAAGGCCGACAGAATCTTCGCCGGAATATTTCCAAGCTTGGATTTTACGGTTGTTGTGCTTATTGCATAGCAAAGCGTAGCGAGCAGTAGAAGCAGAATCGGGATCAGCTTCAACTCGCCGCCTTCGCCGCCCGAAAAAGCCAAAATGCAGGCGCCCGCAAAACTGATCATCACACCCACGATTTGGCGTTTGGTGGTTTCAAATTTCCAGATCAGAGCGCCGACAACGATGACAAAAATAGGCATCATCGAGTTTATAATGCCTGCAATGCTGCTGCTGATGGCGGTTTCGGCAATCGGAAACAGAAACATCGGAATAAAATTTCCGGTCACTGCTGCCAAAATAAGCCACTTCAAATGTTTTCGCGGGAATTTTTTAATATTGAGAACGGCGAGCGGAAGCAAAAGAAATCCTGCAATCAGAACACGCAAAGCACCGACTTCATAGGGATTGAAATGTTCGAGCGACTTCTTAATAAGTATAAATGAAGAACCCCAAATGACAGAGAGTACCACCAGTAAAATCCATTTTTCTTTTTCAGGATTCATTGTTTTGTTTTAGAATTTTTAAATATTCGTGTTTAGAAATCATATTTGCGCCCAGGCTTTGAAGATGGTTCGAATGTATTTGGCAATCAATCAGTTCGATGCCCGGTTCATTTAGAACAAAATTGAGGAAGCCTGCTTTCGAGGCGTTGCTTACTTTTGAAAACATACTTTCACCGCAGAAAACGCGTCCAATTTGAATTCCGTAAAAGCCGCCGACAAGATTTTCATCCTGCCAAATTTCAAAACTTTTCGCGTAACCAAATTTATTGAGAATACTGAATGATTCGATAAGTTCATCGGAAATCCATGTGCCGTCCTGGTCTTTCCGGTATACGTTTTTGCACTGTCTCATCACCTCTTCAAAGCATTGGTTCTGCGTGAAGACGAATTTTCCGGAATTTAAGATTTTCCGCATCGATTTGCTCACCTTTACCTCAGACGGAAACAATACGAAACGCGGATCCGGGCACCACCAAAGTATTTCTTCGCCTTCGTTGAACCACGGGAACAGACCGGTCTGATACGCAAACAGAAGTCGTTCGGGTGAAAGATCGCCGCCCACGGCCAGAAGTCCACTATCCGAGTCTACAAATGCCGGATCGGGGAATGAAATTTCGTCAGGGTTCAGATAAAACATGGCTTCAAACTTAAAAATCCTGCTTTCAGAAGCAGGATTCTATTTTTATATATCAGCAAAAACTAGAACGGCAAATCATCATCGTCTTCGGCGAACACGTCAGTTCCCGATGGCGGCGTGTTCTGTGCTGCATTTTGCTGAGGCCTGGCTTGTACAGGTTCATCCGCGAAACCGCTGTCTGAAAGTTTTTCCACTCTCCAACCTACGATTGAGTTGAAATATTTCACTTCGTTTTGTGGAGAAGTCCATTCGCGGCCACGAATATTGATGCTTACTTTCACTTTGTCACCTTCGCTGTAGTTGTTCAAAAGGTCTGCTTTATCCTGCAGAAATTCTACGTTGATGGGCTGTGGATACTGCTCTTCAGTAAGAATGATCATTTCTCTTTTCTGAAAACCGCTTGCAAAAGTCTGTACGTCAGTGATTTTCTTTATTGTTCCCTGTAGTTCCATTATCTTAAAGTATTAAGATGTAAAAGTAATAAATTAAAGGTGTAAAAGAAACCGCGAGCCTGAAAAAAATAGAAATAAAAAAAAATCAAAATTTCTTTTGCACTAAATGTAAAAAGTCTATATATTTGCACTCACCAAAAAAAAAGAAAAGAAGTTCTTAAATTATGCGGATGTGGTGTAATTGGTAGCCACGCCAGACTTAGGATCTGGTGCCGTGAGGCGTGGGGGTTCGAGTCCCTTCATCCGCACTATAACTGCGAAAATAGCTCAGCTGGTAGAGCACGACCTTGCCAAGGTCGGGGTCGCGGGTTCGAATCCCGTTTTTCGCTCAAATTTATCTACCTGCCTTGGTGGTGGAACTGGTAGACACGCAGGACTTAAAATCCTGTATCCGCAAGGATGTACGGGTTCAAGTCCCGTCCGAGGTACTTAAAAAAAACGCTGAATATTTTTTTCAGCGTTTTTTTTGTGCCTTATCTGCAAATTTTTCCGGCCATTATATCTACAAGCTGACCGCGATTGCACAATATTTGTTACTACACTCAAAAAAAATAAATTATGCAACCGAAACCAATGCTTACGCTAAGCCAGGTCCTGGCAAAACTTGCCGCCAAAGACGTTACGCGGGAATTCTGCATGAATGACGCGGGCGAAATGAAACTGCTTGATAATGACGCAACTTATCGGCCGGAAGATCTTAAAATTCTGCGCTCCTACCGTTTTGAGGCTGACAGCAGCCCAGAAGACAATGCGGTGCTATATGTGGCACAGGCAACCGACGGTAACATCGGTATTATTATCGATTCGTACGGTGCCCAAAGTAATTATGAAGGCGCAGACTTCGACAATTTTATTCGTGATATACCTGTAGAGGAAGACGAAGCTTATAATTTTGACAATTAAAACTTAAAAAAAATCCGGTTTTTCAATCGGATTTTTTCTTAAACAGGTTTTTCACTCCTTTCGTTTTCTCTCCGATTTTCTCCTTTGTATTTTGCACTTTTTCGGTAATCACCTCTTTACGTGTGTCAAGGTCTTTTTTATTCTGTCCCAGCGCAACTTTGGTATTTTCAACGGTATTTTTCACCGCCTGCTCCGTTTTTTCGATATTTGTACCAAGCAATGTTTTCTTCAGACCCTGTTCAATACCTTTCCAGAAAAGGTTGAAAAAAGATTTTGTCCTGTCACGCTCAACATTTTCCACAGACACAGACTCCGGGTATTTGCCAGAATCTGAGCGCACAAATATATTGGCCACCGCACTTAGCAACTTGTTTTTTTCGCCGTCATCTTTTAGCAGTGCTACCTTCAGGTTTTCGTGTTTGAGATTTAATGTGCCGCCAAGACCGTAGCGGTTTCCCTTAAAATTAAAAATAAGATCTGAAATAAGTCCGGTAGCGCGAATTTTCAGATAGGGTTCAATGAACGGATTCACACGTGAGGCAGGCAAATCAGCCACATTACCGGAGATAGAAAACGCGTCATTTCTGTTCAAAACATCAAAATTCCATTTTACGTTCATTGGCGAGGCATTCATGAAACGGCAGTTTATAGATATAGAGACGATCGTCGGTTTGCCTTTCATTTTGCCGGAGTTTATGTTTTTCACGTTCATATTGAAGTTTCCGAACGTCAGTTTCCCCGGGCCGTCACTTTTCTTCGTGTCTTCTTCGTATTCCAGCACCGAATTTTTAACATCAAGATTCTGAACGTGCATTGGTAATTTTAAATTTCTTAAAAGCGCAGAGTACATCAGTTTCTCTGTAACATCATCTTTCGGGATTTTGCTTCGGAAAATATTGGCGTTTACTCCATTCAAAGTCACTTGCGAAGCGTTTAAATATTGATTATCAGACAGAAAATCCCATTTACCATTGGCAGAAACCTGTTTCACCTTGATGTCATATAGATCTCTTTCAGCCGGAATCGTCCGGATAAACTGTGCTCGCGAAACCTTTGGTGTCGCAGCAAAATTTGACATTTGCATTGCGCGGTCAGTGAATTTAAACTGGTCCGCTTTTATATTGTAGAACTCGGTGTTGTATGTGAATTGCTGTGTTGCGATATCATAATTTCCGATCTTGAACGGGAAATTCTGCTTGACCGTGTTTGAATTCATCTCAAGATGTCGGAAGTTGGCGTTAAGTGTTTTTAAAGCAATTGGTGATTTGCCGTTATCCACGGTAATATTGCTGTTGCGCAAAGCTACGTTTCCAATTTTAAACGGAAACTGTATGCCTGAGTAATTATTCTTCTTTCTGTTCGGATTTTTTGCGGTGAGAATCTTGCCCTGCACGGAATTGACAAGTACATTTCCGACATCCATCTTAAGTTTTTGATCAACAAATTTCAGCTCATTTATTTTCAGTTGAATTCTTTCGACGCCCAGATCCATTGCTGTTTTAGACTGGGTAGAATTTGTTGGTTTAAGACTCAGATTTCTGAGATCTGCGGATTTTTGGTTAAAAGCTAATGCCGCGACGTTAATATTTTGTGTTTCCGAAACAAAATTGATCTGGCGTCCGGCCACACTGAAATCCGAATACTCAAACGGCAACGGTGATTTCGATGTTTCACGGTCCATCAAAAACTTATTGATGTTAACGGTTACATTCGCGGCGCTTATTTTAGGCGTGCCATCCGGCTTCAGTACTGCTATTTTTGCATTTTTAAACAATACATCTTCCATATTGATGGTAAGATTAAAATCCTTCTTTTTTGAAGTCTTCGTATTGCCGGTCGTGAAAACCTTAAGATCCGGATTTTCGAAATGCGCATGACTCAGCACAATTTTATCCTCGCTCAGCGCGATATCTTTAAAGTTCATTTCGTCCGCTCTGAAGTTGTAGAGATTGGTTTGCCCGGGATAGCTTTTAACAAAATTCTGCAAAGAAAGGAGCGGTGTGACAGCAAAATTCCTAATGCTCATTTTTGTTTCGTCTGTTGTCACTGTAGCCGCAGTAACCGCGTAAACATCATTTGGACTGAAGAAAAAATCTTTCCCTCTTATATCGTATTTATCGAAGATCAGCGGCAGGATTCGTTCTACGCTTTCTTCACTCATCTGTATATTTTCAACATTTAATATGAGGTCTTTAACTGAAATAAACTTTTGACCGGTATGTCGGACGATCGCGATATTTCCGTTTCGGATTCTTAGATTTTCTATTGAAACCGGATTTCGTTTCTTACCGGTTTTATCATCCACCGGTTTTGCAAGGCGAACCTGTAAAGCGGGTTTCACCAGCAGGAGATTATTTGAGCTGATGACCTTGTTGAAAAGTGCGTTGAAAATACCCAAGCGGCTGATGGAGAGCGTGTCTACACTTCCTTTGATCCCGATAACATTCAGGTCACCGGGCTTTTTGTTTTCGATTTTGATCTTTGTTGCGAGAATATCGCCGCTGAACAGATCGACATTGAGTGATTTGTACTCAACTTTATAATCCGAGTTTTTTTTAATGTAGCCTGAAAGATTGTTTCGGAGCCAAAAATTAGCACCAAAATTTATAACTAAAGTAATAAGGACTACTACAGCCAGGATTATAGACGCGAGCCGAAGGTATTTTCTTTTCATCACCCAGCATATTAAAATTTTATGCCACGGTAACGTCAGGTTTGGTGATCGCCATTTCCACTACATAACCTTCATGCGCGCGGACATTAATACAGTTTCCGCCTTCAAAACTCAGATACTGTCCTTTTATACCCCGCAGGATGCCCCCGATCTCCGGATTTTTGTCCAGCGTGCATGATGAAATTTTTTCGGGCGCCTCATAAGGATAGTCGAGGCGCTGCATTTCGCGCTCCATCGTATAAAAGTTCTGGAAGTTTTCGGGGAAATGGTGTTTTATACGGTCGCGAAAATCTACCAGATCCAGATCGTCCTCGAAATCGTCTTCAAGCATTTTTTTCCAGTTGGTTTTGTCTGCGATATGTTCTTTTAAAGCTACTTCGATCATTCCCGCCTCGTAACGGTTGGTTGTCTTGGCGATCGGCAGCGCAAAGGTGGCGCCCTGATCGATCCAGCGCGTCGGCAGCTGAGATTCACGCGTGACGCCTACTTTCACCTCGCCCGTGTACGCTAGGTAAACGATATGTGGCGCGAGCTGAATCTGCTGTTCGACCTCAAGATCGCGTTCGCCAATTCCTAGATGTGCGGTAGAAAGTTCTGGCCGGATGATGGTGTCGCTGGCATAAGGGCTTTCAAAAAAACATCTTTTGCAAAAACCCATGCGATAAATTTTTTCGTCGCTGCCACACGATACGCACTCGTAGCCAATGTGTTTTATGCTCAGATTTTTCCCTATAACCTGATTAAGGTTAATCAGATCATGTGAAAGATTAAGGTAGTATTGAATCGGTTTTCCGTTCTGGGTGAGCATTTTTAGGATTTGGCCGCTAAACTGCATAATATAATTGTTTTCAGTAAAAATAATGATTTGGTTTTAATTAAATTTGTCTGGCTCAAAAAACTGTAGATGAATTACCTGATCACCGGCGGCAGCGGTTTCATAGGCTCACACTTGGTGCAGCATCTTTTAAATAGCGGACATTCTGTCATTAATGTTGACAACTTTGATGATTTTTATGATTATCGTATTAAAATTCGTAATACCTTGGATTCTGTCGGAAAAAGTGCTGATTTTTCATTTAATGTGAAAGAACATGACATCCAGAAACTCATTTTTGAAACTGAATCAGAACAATATCGGTTTTATTATCAGGACATTTGCGACGCCAACGGACTAAAGGAAATATTTAAATCACATAAAATCGATATGGTGATTCATCTTGCCGCGCTCGCGGGCGTGAGGCCATCTATCGAACAACCCGCTCGCTACAGCGAAGTAAATGTGAAAGGGAGTATTAATCTGTGGGAAATTTGTGCTGAACTTAATGTAAATAAAGTGATATGCGCTTCAAGCTCAAGCGTTTACGGGAATAATGAAAAAATTCCCTTCTCCGAAACGGATTCTGTGGATCAGCCGGTTTCACCTTATGCTGCCACGAAGAGATCTGCCGAAATTTTAGGTCATGTGTATCATCATCTTTATAAAATGGATATGATACATTTAAGGTTTTTCACGGTTTACGGTCCACGCCAGAGGCCGGATCTTGCAATACACAAGTTTGCAAAGCTGATTACTGATGGTGATCTAGTTCCATTTTTTGGTGATGGATACACCGCGCGGGATTACACGTATATTGATGACATTATCGCCGGAATTATCGGCGCAATTCATTATCTCGAACGCCATTCCGCTGTTTATGAGATTATTAACCTCGGTGAAAGCAGGATGGTTACCCTAAATGAGATGCTCTCAACCATAGAAGATAATCTGGGCGTTAAAGCAGATAAGAATCAGCTTGAAATGCAGCCCGGTGATGTCTTGCGAACCAATGCGGATATCACCAAGGCACGGAAACTTTTAGGCTATCATCCGGCCACAAATTTCCAATTTGGCATAAAAAAGTTTGTGGAATGGTTTTTGAGAAACGGTTCGTGAAAAATTAAAAAACACAACGCAAATATTATTGGAAATCAGCGACAAAAACCTTTTTTATGTCGCCTATTTTTTTACTTTTGCAAAAAATTATTTTGATATGTATTGGACATTAGAACTGGCTTCATACCTAAGCGATGCGCCCTGGCCGATGACCAAAGCGGAATTGATCGATTATGCAATCCGCACAGGTGCACCAATGGAAGTGGTGGAAAATCTTCAGGCAATCGAAGATGAGGGAGAAATCTATGAATCCATCGAAGAAGTATGGAGTGATTATCCTACGGATGACGATTTTCTCTGGAATGAAGACGAATACTAAAATTTCTCAGGGCTTTAGGCAATCACTATAGCCCTATTTTTATTAACATGGGCACCGCGGTGCCGCAAATTTTCTGCCAATTCCGGCAGACACAAAGCTAAAACATATGGGTTTTATAGACACAGTTCTGAAAGGTTTTCTCGGTGATAAAAATGCTACAGACCTTAAAGAAGTAAAAAAAGTTGTTCAAAAAATAAAATCGGTTGAGCCGAAAATTCAGGAACTTACAGACGACGGTCTGCGCGGCAAGACAGCAGAATTTAAAGAAAAAATAAAAACAGCCACCGCTACCATCGCAACCCAGATCGAGCAGGTACGGGAACAGATAAAAAACTCATCAAATGTTGATGAAAAAGAAGAGCTTTTCACGAAGATTGAGCAACTGAAGAAAGACTCATATCAGATTGAAGAAAGAGTACTGAACGAAATTCTTCCGGAGGCTTTTGCTTTGGTGAAAGAAACATCCAGAAGACTTGCCCAAAATGGCGAAATCCGCGTGAGCGCCACAGATCTTGATCGTGAACTTGCTGCAACTAAAGATTTCGTTATGCTGGAAGGCGAAACTGCTGTCTGGAAAAACAGGTGGGACGCTGCAGGTACGCCTGTTGTTTGGGATATGGTACACTATGACGTTCAGTTCATTGGTGGTGTAGTTCTTCACAGTGGGAAAATTGCCGAAATGGCTACCGGTGAAGGTAAAACGCTTGTCGGAACTTTACCTATTTATCTTAATGCACTTACAGGCCGTGGCGTTCACGTAGTAACCGTGAACGACTATCTAGCTAAACGTGACTCCGCTTGGATGGGGCCGCTATATCAGTTCCACGGCTTGACGATCGACTGTATTGACCTTCATCAGCCTAATTCTGATGCACGACGAAAAGCCTACCAGTGCAGCATTACTTACGGAACAAATAACGAATTTGGTTTTGATTACCTGCGGGATAACATGGTGACTTCACCTACTGAACTCGTTCAGGGAGAACTGAATTTTGCGATTGTGGATGAAGTGGATTCGGTTTTAGTAGATGATGCCCGAACGCCACTTATCATTTCCGGGCCGGTGCCACAGGGTGACCGTCAGGAATATGATGTGCTGAAACCTTCAGTTGACAGAATTGTAGAAATTCAGAAAAAAACAGTTTCCGCGATCTTTAATGAAGCTAAAAAACTGATTGCAAACGGAAATACAAAAGAAGGAGGTTACAAATTACTTCAGGCGTACCGAGGTTTGCCAAAATCCCGACCATTAATTAAATTTCTTTCTGAAAGCGGAAACAAAGCACTGCTTCAGAAAACCGAAGCCCAGTACATGGCTGATAACAACAAAGAAATGCCGAAGGTTGACAAAGATTTATACTTTGTAATCGACGAAAAGAATAACCAGATCGACCTCACCGATAAAGGTGTTGAATATATGTCGGCGGGTAATGAAGATAAAGATTTCTTTGTTTTGAACGACATCGCGACTGAAATCGCGGAAGTAGAAGCTAAAAATTTAAGTAAAGAAGAGGAATTTGAAGCTAAAGAAAAACTTTTCAGTGATTTTGCTGTAAAGTCTGAACGAGTACATACATTAAGCCAGCTTTTAAAAGCTTACACGCTTTTCGAGAAAGATGATGAGTATGTAGTAATAGATGGTGAAGTAAAGATTGTGGATGAGCAGACCGGCCGTATCATGGAAGGTCGCCGCTATTCTGACGGTCTTCACCAGGCAATCGAGGCGAAAGAAAATGTAAAGATCGAAGCGGCAACACAAACTTTTGCGACGATTACACTTCAGAACTATTTCCGTATGTACAACAAACTTGCAGGGATGACAGGTACAGCGGAAACTGAAGCAAGCGAGCTTTGGCAGATCTACAAACTTGATGTTGTAGTAATTCCAACAAACAAACCGATCATTCGCGACGACAAACAGGATTTGGTTTTCAAAACCAACCGCGAGAAATACAATGCCGTAATCGAAGAAATCGAAAGGCTTACCGCTGCAGGACGACCGGTTCTTGTGGGTACAACTTCAGTTGACATCTCCCAATTACTTTCAAGAGCGCTACAGTTAAGAAAAATTCAGCACAATGTGTTGAACGCAAAACTTCACGCAAAAGAAGCCGAAATCGTGGCAATGGCCGGTGGACCGGGCGTTGTAACCATTGCAACCAATATGGCCGGTCGTGGTACCGACATTAAGCTACAGGATGAAGTGAAGGCCAACGGCGGTCTTGCAATCATTGGTACGGAAAGACACGATTCACGTCGCGTGGACCGTCAGCTGCGAGGTAGAGCCGGAAGACAGGGAGACCCAGGAAGTTCTCAGTTTTACGTTTCACTTGAAGACAACCTGATGCGTCTTTTCGGTTCTGAAAGAATTGCGAAGTTGATGGACAGAATGGGCCACAAGGAAGGCGAGGTGATTCAGCACAGCATGATTTCAAAATCGATCGAACGTGCGCAGAAAAAAGTGGAGGAAAACAACTTTGGTATCCGTAAACGACTTTTGGAGTATGATGACGTGATGAACAAGCAGCGCGATGTAATCTACAAACGCAGAAAAAACGCACTGTTCGGTGATCACCTGAAATATGACATCTCTAACATGATTTTTGATGTCTCCCAATCTATCGTTTCAAAGACAAAACTGGAGAACGACTATAAAGAGTTTGAGTATGAAATCATTAAGCATTTTACTATGGAAGCGCCGGTTTCAGAAAACGATTTTAAGACAAAACAGATTCCGGAACTTGCAAACATAGTATTCAAAGCCGCCTCTGAAGATTATCGCATGAAGCTTGAGCTTTTGAAGGAAAAATCTTACCCGATTATTGAGAATGTATACCAAAACCAAGGTTCAATGTTCAAAATGATTCAGGTTCCGTTCACGGATGGAATTAAAACCATGACAATCGTTACTGATCTGAAGGAAGCATTTGAAACTAAATGTGAATCGCTGATCAATGATTTTGAAAAGAATATTTCACTGGCCATCATTGATGAAAACTGGAAACTTCACCTTCGGGAGATGGATGATTTAAGACGTTCTTCACAAGGTGCGGTCTACGAGCAGAAAGATCCGTTGGTAATCTACAAGCAGGAATCATTCTATCTCTTTAGTGAAATGGTAGAAAAAGTGAACAAAGAAATTGTTTCCTTCCTGTACAAAGGTGAAATTCCTGCATAATACAGCTTACATAATAACAAATTTAAAGACTTCATCATGCTTTGCATGGTGAAGTTTTTTTAAACATAATATGAATTTTTCGTATTTTTAATGTCTTAATATTTATTGGATGGCATTAGTAGATTTGTCGAAACAAGTTGCTTTAGGCGTGGATATCGGCGGTACAAACACCAAATTCGGTATTGTAAACCATCGGGGCGAAATTCTGGAAAAAGGTCGCATGCGCACTGAGAATTTCGAGAATCCCGAAGACTTTATCGACGCGCTGTATGATGCCGTAAAACCACATCTTGACAAGCACTGCAGCCAAAACCAGTTCGATGGAATAGGCATTGGCGCACCCAACGCCAATTATTACCGCGGTACCATTGAGCAGGCACCCAATCTGCGGTGGAAAGGTATTATCCCATTTGCTGATCTGATAACTAAAAAGTTCGGTGTTCCGTGCAAAATGACCAATGATGCCAACGCCGCTGCGTATGGCGAAATGATGTTCGGTGCTGCCCGTGGAATGAAAGATTTCATCATGATGACGCTCGGAACCGGTGTTGGGAGCGGCATTATTTCGGGAGGGAAGCTTATTTACGGACATGATGGTTTCGCCGGTGAACTTGGCCATACCATTGTGAAACCAGGCGGCAGAAAACATTGGAGCACAGGTTCTGAAGGTTCGCTTGAGGCGTACGCGTCTGCTACGGGAATTGCTATCACTGCCAAAAAAATGCGCGCCGAATTCCCGGATTCTATGCTGAACAATTATCCTGAAGAAGCCATTAATTCTAAAGTTGTGCATGAATGCGCAAAAAAAGGCGATCCTACCGCTATTGAAATTTTCAGATATACCGGACAAAAACTGGGTGAAGCGCTTGCCAATTTCGTGATGTTTTCCTCACCCGAAGCTATCCTTTTATTTGGAGGTGTCATCAAAGCCGGCGACTTTATCCTGAAACCGACCAAACTTCATATGGAACGAAATCTTCTTCCGATTTTCCGGAATAAAGTGAAACTCGTTTTCAGTGAACTGGACGAAGCGGACGCCGCCATTTTGGGCGCGAGTGCTTTGGTTTGGGAAAAATAAAATTTAGAAATATAGTGAACATCAAGAGGTGTTCATTTTTTTTGCGGCGGATCTTGCCGGAGTGTAAAATAAAATTTAAAATTTTTGCGATAGATAACCGTTATTAAAAAATGAAAAACATTTTAGTAATTTTGATGTCATTAATGTTGGTCTCCTGTAACGGCCAGGAAGCAAAAAAACCTTTAAATAAAACCCAGAAAATGGATAAACAGAATTTAGAATATATCACCTTCGGTGGCGGATGTTTTTGGTGCGTGGAAAGCTGTTTTAATATGCTGAAAGGCGTAGATACAGCGGTATCCGGCTACTCTGGCGGCCACAAAGCGAATCCAACCTACGAAGAAGTTTGCACCGGCGAAACTGGCCATGCTGAAGTTGTCGAAATAGCTTACGATCCAAAAATTATCTCGTACGAACAGCTTATGGACGTGTTCTTTTTCCTTCACGACCCGACGCAGCTGAACCGTCAGGGGAATGACATCGGAACACAATACCGTTCAGTGATTTTCTATAAGGATGAAGCTGAAAAGCAGAAAGCCGAAAATGCGATGAAAGCATCTGAGGCATCAGGAAGATGGAATGGTAAATATGTAACTGAAATCACCAAATTTGAAAAGTTCTGGCCGGCGGAACAGTATCATCAAGGCTATTACAGTGCAAATCCTAATCAGCCTTACTGCAGCGCGGTGGTAGGACCAAAGATTGCAAAATTCAAAAAACATTACGGCGAACTTGGCATGCTGGAACCGGAAAATGAACAATAAAATAAAGCGGAGAATTTTCTCCGCTTTATTTTTGTCTGAAAATCGTGTAACCGACTTCCGTAGAATAATCCTGAACAAAATCTTCGGGATTTTCTTTTTTGATTAACTGATAAATCATTAATCACCTGCCGCAGCACCTGAAAATACAATTCCGAAAAGGAGTAGAATAAGATTTCCAGTGAATAAACTAATGATTCCCGGAATAATACCCAATATAATGAATGGAGCCAGTAAAGCGATGATATAATGCCGTATTTTCAGAGGTTCTTTGCAATGGCAATAAGGTGTGAGCATTTTCCACAGAATTCCAAATTTTACAGATTTAAAACCCTTTCGCGCATACATGGCAAAAAAAATACCGTGGATTAATTCGTGAATTATGATTCCTATAATCGTCCCGGCAAGAGGTGTAAATAAATTCACAAAAATAAGATCGCTGTCGAAAAAGTTACCGGACAAATTGTTCTGCCATATGATGAAAAATGGCACTGCAAAGATTACAGTAAATAATACGAGAAATTTAATTGCAACCAGATTGGCTTTCATCAAATCAATGATTTTATCTTCCTTTTCAAAGTTTTAGAAATACATATATTTTTTTTCGTAATCAAATATAAAATCAATTTCGTTCATAAAAAAAACCACCAAAAGACTTCGGTGGGCTGAAATATTGTTGAAAATTAATTATTTCACTAACGTCATTTCACTGATGAGGTGACCTGCTTTACCATATTTTTCGATGATCCAAAGAACCATTCTTACATCAACATTGATCGTTTTCTGCAATTTTGGGTCGAAGATAATATCGCCGCTCAGTGCTTCACTGTTCCCATCAAACGCAAGTCCTAAAAGGTGACCGTTTCCGTCCAGTATAGGTGAGCCGGAGTTACCTCCCGTGATGTCGTTATTTGAAAGGAAATTCACAGGCATAAAACCTTTTTTGTCTTTGTACTGACCGAAATCTTTGCGTTTTACCAAATCAAGGAAATCCTGTGGAAGATCAAATTCTTCATCGCCTTTTTTATATTTCGCCACCATCCCGTTGATGTCAGTGTAGTAGTTATTTTTCTGGTTGATACCGAAGTAATTTCTGTCATTACGCACAGGCAAAGTCTGTACAGAACCCGTCGTAAGTCTCATTGTAGAGTTTGCATCCGGATAGAACGCTGTTTCCGGCTGAGATTTTCTTAAACCGTCTAAAAAGATTCGGCTGTTTTTTGCAAATGCTTCATCTACTTTCGCATATCTGTCACCGGCTAGTTTTTGATCATTTACAAAACCGTTTGCCAACTTCATCATAGGGTCTGCGTCAATTTTCAGTCTGTCCGGATTGTTCAGAAAGTTCGTTGCCGACTCTTTGGTTGCAAAAATGGAAGCATACGCTACATTTGAAAGAGTTTTAGCATCTACGGCCATTAAGGAAGGTGATGCGTCTTCTTTTTTCACACGCTGCTGATACAGTGCTACCATCGAGTTCAGCATTTCGCCTTCAAGCTTCGTGTTGAAACCGTCATACATTCTGTCGATGGCGTCGGTGACTTTCGTTTTCATTGCAGCTTGTCCAGCAGCATCCTGATCAGCATACGATTTCAGCATGGAGCCAAGTTGGTAAGCAATCATGATATATTTTGCATTACGCTGAAGTTGTGATGAATAATTGCGTTCGACGTTTCTGCTTGACATTTGAGTATAATTAGCTTTTATATCATTCAGAACGCTTCCGTACATTTTTTCATTTTCAGGAAGTAGAGCCCACACCAAAAACTTGTCTTCAAGACGTTTTTTATCAGCGATAGTACCGTTTTTGTTCACTGCATCTATCGTTCCCTGACGGTTTTTCCAGTAGTTCGCTACTGATGCATATTGCGAAGCGTAATCAAGTTTAGTAGCCTGATCCGTATCCATGTATTTTTTCATTACATCCATCGCAACTTTTGAAGCTTCAACCCAAGCCGGATAATCTTTGTTCACCATCTGCTCGATGCCGTAGGATGTAAGGTAACGGTTGGTTCTTCCCGGGAAACCAACGATCATGGTGAAATCTCCAGGCTGGTAACCTTTGAGAGAAATCGGAAGTGCGTGCTTCGGTTTCATAGGAACGTTGTTCGGCGAATATTCAGCCGGATTTCCGTTCGCATCTGCATAGACACGAAAAACAGAAAAGTCTGCGGTGTGACGTGGCCACTCCCAGTTATCGGTGTCACCACCAAATTTACCTAATGCGTTCGGAGGCGTTCCAACCAATCTTACGTCTTTAAAATCCTGATATACAAAGTAATAGAACTCATTTCCGTTAAAAAAGTCTCTTACAACTACCGTATATTTTCCGTTTTCTGAATTTTCAGACTGAATTGCTTTGTATTCTGCATCAATAATCGCCTTTCTCTGCTCAGCGGTCATATCGTTGTTCAGTTTAGCATTGATACGGCTCGAAGCATCATCCATTCTTACAAGAAAACGCACAGATAAACCTGGCGCAGGCAGTTCTTCACTTTTTTTCATTGCCCAGAAACCGTTGGTCAAATGGTCTTTTTCGGGTGTAGAGAGTGCCGCGATCTGTCCGTAACCACAGTGATGGTTTGTGAAAAGTAATCCTTCTTTAGATACCATTTCCGCAGTACATCCGCCACCAAACTGAACGATGGCATCTTTCAGGCTGGATTGGTTCACAGAATATATTTCTTCGGGAGTGAGTTTCAGCCCCTGTTTCTGAAGGTCTTTACCATTCAGTCTTTTAATCATGGTCATCAGCCACATACCTTCATCGGCTTTCAGCTGTAGAAAGCTCATCATAAAGGTGAGCAGTAAAAATACTTTTTTCATTGATAAATTATTTAATGAGGGCTAAATTAAGAAAAACCTTTTCAAATCTACATTTTTAGCAAAAAAAAATGGATGAGCTTTCACTCATCCATTAAGTTGGTATCTTAAGTATTACTTTTTGATAAGCTTGGTATTTTCTACCGCGCCACCGCCGTAATAAACCTGAAGAATGTAAGTTCCTTTTGCCAATGATGATACATTGATTTGCTTGTCAACTTTGAAAGATTTTACTTTTTTACCTGACATATCGATTACAGTGATGTTCTCGATTTTTTTATCAGAAGAGACTGTCACCACATCTACAGCTGGGTTCGGATAAACTTTAAGTGAAGATTTCACAGCGTTATCTGAAGTTCCAAGTGCTAAGTTTCCACTGAATTTCAGGATACCTGTAGAACCAGCAGGTCCGTCGCTGAACTGCCCGGCCCAACCCGTAGTAGGGTTAAGGAACTGAACTTTACCGCGCTGGCTGCCAGAATCGATGCTTACCCATGTAACACCTCCGTCAGTAGAATATGAAGATCCCATGAAGCTTGGGTCTCCAGAGTTGATACCTGTTGACACATAAGTGTTAGCAGTTCCCGGAACGTAAGTGATGTCACCGAAATACCAGGTACCGGCAGTCACTAGAGGAACCCAGGTTGCTCCCCCGTCACTGGAAGAATACAGGCTGGCAGTTGTAGTTGCAGGCGCGTCTGCACCATCTACAGCCACCAGAAGTCCGTTGTTAGCATCTTTGAATGCAAAAGCACCAGAAGAACCGGAAGTTGTTACACCACCAAAGTCGAGTACAGGGCTGAATGCTGCTGTCCACGTTGCACCTCTGTCATTAGATCTCAAGATTCTACCAATATCAGTACCGATCCAGATGTTATCTCCTACCACTTCTTTCAAAGCAACGTAACCGAAATCACCTAAAGCAGCAGGTCTTCCCGGCACCAAAGTCCATGTAGTACCTCCGTTATTAGTTTTGTACATTTCAAAGAATCCGTTTAATGGGTCGCCAGCAGTCCAGCCTTCGTTTGCATCCCAAAAATAAATCTGGTTACCGAATGAGCCGGATGTATAGCCTACAGTTTGCTGAGTCCAGTTGGTACCACCATTAGTGGTTTTCCAGATTCTGTTTGCATTTGTACCTGCTGTGTGTGGAGCAGTAACGATCCAAGCCGTATTTGCGTCCAAAGCAGAAATGTCAGAGATCAATGCGTTGGATCCCGGACCGCCCACTGTGGTTGCAGTCCATGTAGCACCACCGTTAGTTGTGCGTGATACAATTTTTGGATATGTTCCAGCACCTGATCCGTCATAAGCGAATGTCCAAACAGTATTCGCATCTACGATATCAATCTCATCTACCCCGAAATTTGCCGGGAATTTAGTTGCCTGTGGCACCCATGTTTGCGCTTGGGCTGCCATAGAAACCAGCGCTAAGCCAGTAAGTAAAAGTTTTTTCATAATCTTTTAAATTGAATGATTTTCGGTAAAATTATATAATTAAAGAGTAATACACAACTTATTTTGCCTTTTTTTCATCAATTTTTAAGATTTAATATCTAATGCGGAATATGGCATTGCATGCAAAAAAATGTCCCGGTCTTAGCTGCTCGCAGCTTTATACATTTCGGTATGGGGAATACCGTCCTCCAGATATTTTTTTCCCGTATCCTGAAATCCGAAATCATTGTAAAATCTAACGAGATAATCCTGCGCCGAAATTCTGACACCTGGTGCGGTGAATCGTGTTTCGATTGCACTTAGCGCAATCATAACTAATGCTTTCCCTAAGTTTCTGTTGCGATAATGGGGGTGGGTAAGTACCCTGCCCAGCGACGCTTCTGTAAATTTAATTCCAGAATCAAAAATGCGGCAATACGCCGAAATACTGCCTTCAGTTTCACACCAGATATGTACTGCGAGTACATCATAGCCATCAGCATCAAGATAATAGCACGTTTGTTCTACAATAAAAACTTCCTGACGAACCTTTAAAATTGAATATAATTCTGAAGCTGAGAGCTCGTTATATTTTTTAATTTTCCAAACTGAGCGTTCCATTAGCCGAAATTCACTTTATTTTTTTCCAGAAACTGATTGGTACTTGTGATTAATTTCAGAATATCATCAGTACCTGTGCGTTTTTCTGCCGATGTTAAAAATATTTCAGGCAGTTCTTCCCAGGTCTCAAGCAACTCTTTTTTATAGTTCTCAACGTTTTCGTTCGCTGTGTTGGGTTTTAACTTATCAGCCTTCGTAAAAACCAGGGAAAAAGGAACGCCGTTTTCACCACACCATCCAATGAATTCCAGATCAATTTTCTGCGGCGAATGCCTTGAATCAATCAAAACAAATAGATTGACGAGATTTTTCCGGTTCAGGATATAGTTTGTGATGAGCTTCTCAAAATCTTTCCGCATGCTTTTGGAAACACGCGCATAGCCGTAGCCCGGCAAATCTGTCAGATACCAGTTTTCATTGATCAGAAAATGATTGATCAGCTGCGTTTTCCCGGGTGTCTGTGATGTTTTTGCCAGGTCTTTGTGGTTGAGCATCGCATTTATCAGTGAGGACTTTCCGACATTCGATCTGCCGATGAAAGCATATTCCGGGAGAGTAGGTTCGGGGCATTCCTGCCATTTTGAACTACTTTTTAAAAATTCAGCCGTCTTAATAACCATTTTTTGTAAGTTTTATTAAATAAAAAAGGAAGCCCGAGCTCCCTTATTTCTTTTCGTTCTGCTGAAGCCAGTTATATAATATCTGGTTGAATTCTTCAGGTTTTTCCATCATCGCCGCATGTCCGCACTCATCGATCCAGTACAGGCTTGAGTTTGGCAATGATTTGTGCATGTCATCAGCCACTTCAGGCGGTGTCACGTTATCTTGTTTTCCCCAGATGAGGCAAACCGGCGTCGTGATTTTTGGTAAATCATTCAGCATATTGTGTTTGATGGCGCTGCGGGCAAGCATTACGGTTTTGATGCCTTTCATGCGGTCATTTACCACACTGAAAACTTCATCTACCAATTCATCCGTTGCAACGATCGGGTCGTAGAAAACTTCTTCAGTTTTTTTACGGATATAGCTTTTATCAGATTTACGGGGGAAACTGTCGCCAAAAGTGCGTTCGTAAAGCCCCGAACTGCCGGTAAGAACCAAATTTTTCACGAGATCAGGTCTGGCAAGCGTTAAAATCAGGCCGATATGTCCACCCATCGAGTTTCCAACTACCGTTGCGGGCTCTGTACATTTTTCCTCAATGAATTTTGCGACATATTTGGCAATGGTGGTAAGATTTGTATGCAAGACAGGCAAATCATAAATAGGCAGTACCGGAACCAAAACGCGGTAGCCTTTTTCAGAAAAAAATTTCACGGTCTTATCAAAGTTACTCAAGCCGCCCATCAAGCCGTGCAGCAAAATAAGTGGATGCCCGTCTCCGGCTTCGATGAAAGAGAATTTTTTTTCTTTTTTCGTAATGAATCTCATAAAGTTGCTTCCTAAGCTTTGCAAAAATACAAATTAAAGACCATAAATTTTATTCCGTAGAATAATCATTAAGATATTATTAGACCAACCCAAACCCGAACTCTCATTAAGCAGATTCCGACGTTGCCTAACGTGTGGTATAAGTACTTTTAATTCAAGCTATTAAAGTGCCTGGCAAAACTTATTAACATTAAGTCAAAAAGTGGGAAAAAGTGGGAGCTTTTAGAATTTTTTATATAAATTTGTCCCAAATGAAGAATTTCATCGGTACATATGAATGCTAATTAGACGACAACGGCCGTCTTAAACTACCATCCTCCCTGGTAATACAGATGGAGAACTTTGGAAGTGCAACTTATGTGGTGAAACGTTCAGTTTTTCAGTCATGTTTGGAAGTGTATCCGATGTCCGGTTGGGAAAAACTGATGGAAAAAATTAACAGGCTGAACCGCTTCCAGAAGAGAAACGCAGATTTTATCAGGCAGTTCACGGC
>JAEZYN010000030.1 GCA_023419095.1 Bacteroidota bacterium
TCTGAAATTAGTTTCTGCGCGCGCAAAAGCGATGCAGGCCGCTTGCGATGCAAATCCAAGTTCGATGGCGGCCATTTTGGGCCTGGCCGATGAAAAAGTGGAAGAAATCTGTGCAGGCATTGACGGAATTGTAGTTCCAGCCAATTATAACTGTCCCGGTCAGCTCGTCATTTCGGGCGAAACTTCTGCCGTAGAAAAAGCCTGTGAAAAGATGAAAGAAGCCGGCGCCAAGCGCGCTCTTTTGCTGCCAGTGAACGGCGCTTTCCATTCACCGCTTATGCAGCCCGCACAGGAGCAGCTGGCAGCGGCAATCGAGACGACACGCTTCCGCAACGCGACAATACCGGTTTACCAAAATATTACCACCACGGCCGTTACAGAACCCGATGAAATAAAGAAAAATCTTATCAGCCAGCTCACGGGGCCTGTGAAATGGACACAATCTGTGCAGAATATGCTTAAAGACGGCGCAACAACTTTCATTGAAGTCGGTCCCGGGAAAACCTTGCAGGGCCTCATCAAAAAAATAAACAGCGGAGTAGAAGTTTCAGCCGCGATCTAAAGTAATGACAGGCCGCCTTTTTTCGCCCGGAAAATTACTGCTAACCTCAGAATATACCGTCCTGGACGGTGCTTTAGCTCTTGCCTTACCTACAAAATGGGGGCAGGAGTTTTTGTTTGAGGAAACTGAAGACGGTAAATGCACGGTTTTTTGGGAAGCGTATCATCAGGATCAGCCTTGGCTTCAGACTGAAATTAGTTATGCGGACTGGCAGATTGTTTCGGCCAACCTGCCGCATGCCGCGGAATTTATCTTAAATGTTTTAAAGAACACCGCGAAACTGTCAGTAAGCAAATTTAAAAGCAAGACATCTTACCGGCTGCGTACAAACCTCCAATTCCCGGCCAATTTTGGTCTTGGAAGCAGCTCAACACTAATGAACAACCTTGCAGAATGGGCCGAAATCGACGCCTATCAGCTGAATGAGATCAGTCTTGGCGGCAGTGGCTATGATGTGGCGGTAGCAAAGGAAAAATCCGCAGTTCTGTATCAGATTGTCGGCGGGGAGAGGCAGGTTCAGAAAATTATTTTTAATCCTGAATTTAAGGATGAACTCATTTTTATCCATTTAAACCAAAAACAGGACAGTCGCGAAGGCATCGAACTTTACCGTTCCCTTCCGCGTTATAAGTTGCTTATCAGCTGGTTCTCAGATTTGACTGAAACTGTCATAAAAACTGATGATTATAAAACATTTTCAGAATTAATGGAAGCTCACGAGCAAAAATTGTCAAACACGCTTTTAATAAAAACCGTAAAAGAAAAATACTTTGCAGATTGCCCGGTTTTCGTGAAAAGCCTTGGTGCATGGGGCGGAGACTTCGTTCTGAGCGCAAAATTTGAAGGGTATGAAAGTTATTTCGAACAGCGCGGTTTCACAACCGTATTTCAGTGGGATGAGATAATGGCCTCATCATCAGTATGATAAGTTGAAAAAGTTGTTTCTGACCAATATCAGTCCTTTTAGGGCGGCTAAATGCGCAGTTATCATTAAATTTGTTTTCAATTAAAAAAAATCAGAAAATAAAGAGCAGTCATGAAGAACATCAAAATTATTCAGCAGTTGCACGATTTGGGAATTACAGGGTACGAAGAGGTAGTGTACAACCCAAGCTACGAAGAGCTTTACACCGCAGAAATTTCCGATGAAAACCGTGGATTCGAACAGGGAATCGCAACCAAATCGGGCGCGGTGTCTGTTAAAACCGGAATTTTTACAGGACGTTCTCCGAAAGACAGATACATCGTGAAAGATGATGTGAGCCGCGATACCATTTTTTGGGATGGTAAGGTAAATCTTCCAACCACTGCTGAAATTTTCGAAAGCTGCAAAAAACTTGTTTTGAAACAGCTTTCCACATCACAGAAACTGTACGTGGTAGATGCATTTTGCGGTACCAATCCCGATACTCGGCTGAAAGTGCGCTTCATCATGGAAGTGGCCTGGCAGGCGCATTTTGTAACCAATATGTTCATTCGCCCTTCAAGCTATGAACTTGAAAACTTTGGTGAACCAGATTTCATCGTAATGAATGGTTCCAAGACGACAAACCCGGACTGGAAAGAGCAGGGGCTGAACTCCGAAAATTTCATTATGTTCAACCTTACGCAGAAAATCCAGATCATTGGCGGTACATGGTACGGCGGTGAAATGAAAAAAGGGATGTTTGCAATGATGAACTACTTCCTGCCGCTAAAAGGTATGGCGTCGATGCACTGCTCTGCCAACGTAGGCGAAGAAGGTGATGTAGCACTTTTCTTCGGTCTTTCAGGTACAGGAAAAACAACGCTCTCCGCAGATCCGAAACGATACCTGATCGGTGATGACGAGCACGGTTGGGATGATAATGGCGTTTTCAATTTTGAAGGAGGCTGTTATGCTAAGGTAATCGATCTTTCAGAAGAAAAAGAGCCGGATATCTACAAAGCCATTCGCCGCGATTCACTTTTAGAAAACGTGGTTGTAAACGATGGCGAAGCGGACTACGCAGATAATTCGATTACGGAAAATACACGTGTTTCTTATCCTATATATCACATCAGCAAGATTGTGCTGCCGTCAAAAGCAGGACATGCGAATAAGATCGTGTACCTGTCTGCCGATGCTTTTGGCGTGTTGCCGCCGGTTTCAGTTCTGAATGACGATCAGGCACAGTATCATTTCCTTTGCGGCTATACCTCTAAACTTGCAGGTACAGAGCGCGGCATCACCGCACCGGAACCTTCATTCTCACCGGCATTTGGTGAGGCATTTCTCACCCTGCATCCTACGATGTATTCGAAGACGCTGATTTCTAAAATGAAAGAACACGGCGCAAAAGCTTACCTCGTAAATACAGGCTGGAACGGAAGCGGAAAAAGGATTTCTCTGAAAGATACGCGCGCGATCATTGATGCGATCATTGACGGATCGATCGATCGGGCTGAAAAAACTACGGTTCCGATCATGAACCTCGAAATTCCTGTGTCATTGCCGAATGTTACAGAAGGGTTGCTTGATCCGCGGGATACTTACGAAAATCCATCTGAATGGGAAGCCAAAGCCCGCGATTTAGCTGCACGCTATATCAAAAACTTCGAGCAGTACTGTGATAATGACGAGGCTAAAAAACTGGTTGCGGCAGGACCACAGTTATAAATATTTTAGCTTTAAACGAAATTCCTCCGGAGTAAGTTCCGGAGGATTTTTTTTAACGTGCGGAGAATGTTTCAGTTTACTTTATCCGGATTTTTCCACTGAACGGAAACTGCGCGCAGTACACGAGCTCACATCCTACAAGCTGCTCGAAACCTTCAGACATGAAAATGTATTGCTCATCCTGCTGTTTGTAAAGATAAATTTTGGTGCGCGGCGTAATTTTAGTTTTGGAAAGATCGAGTTTCAGATAGTAATTTTTGTTTGTTTCGTCAAATTTCCATTGTTCACTCTCAAAGAAAAAGGCATTCTTTTTACTGAATAAATTTAGGATCATCAATATTTGTGTTTATACGAAATTACAATAATTACTCCAGATTTCCAATATCCGGAGTTACCCAAGTATAAATGTGCAGAAATTAACTGAAAAAAAAATAACTCACTGTTTGTAAGTGAGTTAACATTGTAAAGTGGAGTTGGAGGGATTCGAACCCTCGTCCAAACAAGCAATACATAAGTTTTCTACATGCTTATTCTGCGATTGTTTTTCGACTGCAAACAGAGCACAGACACCCAATTTACAGCTTAACTTCTATAATTTTCGATCCCGGACCGAAGTTTTCCGGGACTTATTTCCGCATTGCTATGTCTCATATCCAAACGCCGCAGAACAGAGCGTTTGTGAGACATCTTGCCTCCTTACTGTGCTTCGGGAGAACGCAGAATCCTACTATAATTCAGATTATGCTGCAAGAGCAAACTCTTGGTCGCCAGTTAAAATTGTGTAGCAAGGGATTAAAGAGATCGCGCTACGGTTCTCTGCATGCTTACTTACCCATTGGTCTTGCTGTCGAAACCAGTCAACCCCGGTTGTAAGTTTACAAAGATACAACAATTATTTTTTTTGGGCGTGTTTTCTCTGCCGCTCCGCCGCGGCAGAGAAAACCGGTCTGCGGCAAGTCGCTTTTTTTTGTGTGCGTCCGCCTGGCGGCGGCGCACACAAAAAAAGAGCTCCAACAGTTGCCTCCGCCCTCACGCGGGACCCGGCGCAAAAATAGCTTAGCTTCCTATAAACGAGATTCTTTCATTTCACAAACTCCCAAAATCCTATAAAAGGCGTTAAGGCAAGTTAAACTGTGATCACACTGAACCGAAAAATTCTACATTTAAACCAAAATTGCCGCAGATGAAAACAAAACTACTGTTTCTCCTTTTGCTCATCTCCGTTTCCGGCTTTTCGCAAAAATATATTTTTGGAAAGGTCGCCACCGAAGAAGGCGTGGAACTGTCGAATACCGTGATCATTAATATCCGCACAGACGAAAAAACTCTCACCGATAAAGACGGAAATTTTATGATCGCGGCTAACGTAACGGATGAATTACGTTTCACACGCAGCGGTTTCGAGCGACTTTCACAAAGAATCGCTGCTGAAAACTATTCGGCACCGCTCAAAATAATACTCGAAAAATCGCCATATCGCATAGAAGAAGTGGAACTGACATTTCAGGCAAGTGGAAATCTCAAAAAAGATGTTAAACTTCTGGATCCGCCGAAAAAAGTAGTGGCGCTGAACAGCGACATGAACACTTACATGCACAGGCCTTTCAGCGAAACACAGCCTAAACTTTCTGTTCCAAGTGCTTTTTCGGCTCCCAATTACAATGCGGGACAGGTTGATTTGCTTGCGTTAGCGTCAACGGTGAATAAGTTATTCGGTAAAGCCACGCAGCCACCGCCTACAGCGGCAAATTATGCTGAGACACAGGTGTTTTTCCGCCGTATAAAATCTGAACTTGATCTGTCCTTCTACACCGCGCGCGGCTTTACAGAAGAAGATATAGACCGTTTTCTGATATACGCAGACCAAAATTTTTCATTGGCTAAAAAATACCGCAAATCTTTTGATATTCTGTCAATATCGTCCGCACTGAAGATGGCTTATCAGGAATACGTTAAAACACATAAAGTGGGAAGCTGATTTGGAACGGTTTGTGAATTATTCCCATGTCATTTATATTTTTTTTACCTTTAAAAGCAAATCATTTACACAACATGAACAGAAATATCATCGCCATCGCCATCGCAGCTGCAGGATTTATTATAGGATTGGCTTTTTTGGGAAGCGCCATTAAAAACAGAAATAAATCGGAAAATACCATCTCGGTAACCGGCTTGGGAACAAAAAAATTCACCTCAGATCTTATTACGTGGAGCGGAAATTTCTCGCGGAACAGTTTCGAATTGAAATCAGCTTACGACGAGCTTGCGAATGACAAAAAAGTCATCGAAAACTATTTGGTTTCGAAAGGAATTCCAAAAAACGAGATGGTTTTCTCGGCGGTTGATATTCAGAAACAGTTCAATTATTCCACAGATAATATGGGTCGCAGCCAGCAGAGTTTTGCCGGTTATCAGCTCTCACAGCGTGTTTCAATTGACAGTAAAGACGTAGCGAAAATCGAAAATCTCTCGCGCAATATTACCGAAATCATCAATCTCGGCATTGAATTTACATCTTCGCCGCCCAATTATTTTTATACAAAATTGGCTGACGTAAAACAACAGATGATTGCAGATGCCACCAAAGATGCGAAACAGCGCGCCGAAAAGATTGCCGAAAACGCGGGAACTTCCCTCGGCAGACTGAAAAAAGCCACGATGGGTGTCACGCAGATCACAGAGCCTAACTCAACCGAAGAATTTTCGTACGGCGGAACATTCAACACATCTTCAAAAGACAAAGAGGCAAGCATCACTATAAAACTGGAATATCAGGTTGATTAATGAAAGCACTGGTGTTGGCTCTTTTTACTTTTTACCTGGCTCTTTAATTGACTCAACAATAGACCACATCATAAATCTCCTCCTTGATCCAGTCGGTTTTTTCGGGTTGCCAGTTCGCCAGGAGCCATAGTTTTAGGGCACTTTTACTAGGTTCGTAGCATGGCTGCTCATAATTTTCGTCAATGACTTCAAAACCGTTCCGTCTGTAAAATTCTATTCTTCGGCGCGCGTTTTCGTCCAGATTTTCGGGTTCGGCTTCCAACACGATATGGGTATAGCTTTTAAAAAGGTGGCTGATGACGTCTGAACCGTATTTCAGGCTGCGGAAGTCGGAGAAAATTTCGAAATGTTCAATAAATACAAACCCCGTCAACTCCCATGAAATGATATAGCCAATATTTTTGAGTTCGTGCAGAATTGAACACACCTTTACGCAAGGGTTTGAAAACAGTTTACTGAACTGTTGTTCGCTGCGTCTTTCGTCGGGTGGAAAGGTGACACAGTAGGAAGCATAAATCTCCACTGCGCGGTAATCGTCATACGTTGGGATCTGCAAATATTCCATAGGCTGAACTGAAAATTTGGAATCTTCCCTGCAAGATTTGAGCCTAAAAAAACTTTTCAGAGATCGAAAACACTAGGTCTTCGTGTGATGAAAATGTCTTTCACCCATAATGTAAACGCCAGCCCTAAATAGAAAAGAAAGAAAACCCCTGCTGTCGCAAAAGTAGAATAGATAAAAAACACGCGAAGCTTCGAAACGGGAATGCCAAGTTTCGCGCCCATACGCGTCAGGACGCCAAACCATTCCTTTTCCATCGTATGTCTTAGGTTACTAAACATATCTGCGTATTCTTTTTGTAAAAATAGCAAATTTAAAAATGAACAGTTTTAATCTTTAAAAATATTTTTTAAAGGCGCCGTCTCAAAATCGATTTTAAATTGTTAGTGCTGATGATCGTGAGAAGCAGTTTCCGTATTCACATTACACAGAATCGAGGCGTCATGTGTATGGGCAGCAGTTTCCAACTGTATGGTTATGTGTTGGATATTAAGATGCATTAAACTGTGTTCTATTTTCCGGAGAATCTCTTCGCTTTCTTCGATCGTCATATTTTTATTCAAAACCGCGTGGCAGGTGAGTGCATTCAGTCCACTGGTGATCGTCCAGATATGCAGGTCGTGAATGGCTGAAACACCTTCTGTTTCCAGAATTTTCCCCTTTACCTGATCAATCCGCACATTATCCGGTGTGCCTTCCATCAGTACGTGTACCGAAGATTTTGTAACCAGATATCCGCTGCGTAGTACGAGCAATGACACGATCACGCTGGCCAAAGGGTCGGCCCAGTTCCAGCCCATAAATATAATCAGAAGTGCAGCAATTATGGCACCTAACGATCCCAGCATATCGCTGATGACATGCAGATAGGCGCCGCGCATATTCAGGTTTTCCTTCACATCTGCGCCACGCAGCATAATCCACGCAACTAATGCATTAACAAATAAACCAATGCCTGCAATGATGAGCATTCCCTGTGATGCTATTTCCGGGGGATTTCGGAAGCGTGCAACAGATTCCAGCATAATATAAACCGAAATAATAATCAGCGTTGCGCCATTGAGCACCGCCGCTAAAATCTCAAACCTTTTGTAGCCGTACGTTTTGCGGTAATCGGCGGATTTATTACTGAATGTAAAAGCCATCAGCGCGATCAGAAGTGAAAGTGCATCGCTCAGCATATGCCCCGCGTCAGCAAGCAGAGACAGGCTGTTCGTAAGTATCCCGCCTATTACCTCAACAACCATGTAAGCGGAAATGATGCTCAGGCAGATGACTAAGGTTTTTTTATTTGCCTGATGCGTATGGCCGTGATCGTGTTGGTGCGCCATTATTTTAATGTTAAAGACAAATTAATTTTAAGCCTGCAAAAAATTAATTGAAACCGTCGCAAGATCGGAATCAGGATATTTTTTAAACAGTTCCCGGTTAACCTGTAAGCCCACTTCGTTGCATATTTTGTGGAAAACATCCACTTCCACAATGTATTGGTCGGAAAATCCGTGTGTTGCGTCATACGCTGTGGCGGGCGTTTGGCCAAGATGGCGGCTGGTGAGGTCGGGGCTTAGGGTATGAAGTTCGATGACGAGCAACCCATTTTTCCGAATGTAGGGCAGCCAAAGTTTCAGATGTTCTTTCAGGTTTTCTTCTACAAGCCTATTCGGAATCCGTCTGCCGAGATACGCATACGCGCCCGTGGAAGTTGACACACGTTCCGGATCCGCGCTTGTAGGTTCCTTCCAGATTCTGTTATGGTCCAGAAAAGTCCGGATATTCAGCAGGTCGCCAAGATCGATTTCGTAGTTTTCGCGCAGGTCTTTCGCAAGCAAATCCGGATTTCCTATATCGCCCCAGATTACTTTAGCCCAAATATCGTTACTGATGAGGTTGGCGCGTGTAACATTTAAGGCTGCCTGGTTATAATCTGCACCCACAAGGAAAAGCGGATGATCCTCGAGCATTTTTCCACGTAAGGTCTGGCGTTCGATAGTTTCAAAGATATGCTGAATGAAGGCGCCGTTGCCGCAGCCCATATCCAGAATGCCTTTTGGCTGAAGGTGAATCGGCTGATTAAAAATAGAAATAATGAAGTCTGTCACCACTTTAAAATAGGTGGAATGCGCACCGCCGCTGCCCCAAACATTCATTTTCCGATTCACGTGTACTTCCTCCTCCTTCTCAGACTCCGTGCGCAAACCGTCTGCTTTACCAAAAATAAGTTCTTCGACACGGCTGAACATAGGCAGATACGAAACGGTAACGCCGTAAGACGCGGCTCTGCGGGCAAAATAAAGTCCGGTTTCTGTAAATTTAAAATTGGAATTGGTCTTTGTAAACCAACCCAGATCTTTGAGGAAATCGAGGATCTTTTCAAAATTTTCCGGCTCCTTATGAAATTCAGAAGCTTGAAAAGAAGTTTCCATAAAATATTTGTGGAACATGCCACTCATGCCCAGCTGCACGATGATGGGTCCGGCGAGGCAACCTTCGATATGTTTTAAAATCTGCGTGGCAACTTCTTCTTCTTCAGTGCTATTTGACACGTCTGGTAAGTCAAATTTATTTTTAAACTCCTCAAACATCAAAACCAGATTAGAGAAAGCATCCGGTTTCATGTCCTGAAAATCAAAATTGGAGGCCTGCGTTAAGACCGGCAGTATCTTTTGATAAAGATGACCGTAGGAAAGTAGAGACGCTGTTTTCTCGTTTATCGAAATCTGTATCCTGTCATTTCCGTTATCAATGGAATAATTCAGAAATCCCTGTGAGGCAAGAACCCGCAACGCAACATTCAGATATCCTTCATTAGCTGAAAAAAGTGCCGTAAGTTCATTGAGCATTACGTTTTCGCGCTCTGCAATTTCCGCTAAAACACCTTTATTGATTAAAGCGGCAGCTACCGGCGCGGTAACCAGTCCATCGAGATGCTGAAAGATGGTACTTCGGAGTTTTCTTTTATCCATAGATATTTTCGTGAATTTAAAATCACATAAATATAAATAAATTTAAAAAAACAAATCAGTTTTCAATTTGTCGGGCGCATTATCTTTAGCTTTGTAATTCAAAGTTCTCTTTTATGGAATCTAAAAATTATCAGGAAGATCTCTCACACATCCGTTCGATGATGGAACGCGGTTCCCGGTTTTTATCACTGAGTGGCCTGTCCGGCGTCTTTGCAGGTTGCGTGGCGCTGATTGGGGCTATATTTGTCTGGTTTAAACTTAAAAGTCGCAACATCGATTATTTTTCTACACTTAAAAATCTTGCGGGTAGTGATATTCTGCTCAGTTGGATCGTGACTGGTTTAGTCATTTTGGTGCTTGCAATTTCAGGCGCATATTTTTTAACTTTAAAACGCAGCAAAGAAACTAATCAGCCGGTTTGGAGTCTGACCACGAGGCGAATGCTGCTGGATTTTTCTATTCCGCTGGTAACCGGTGCCCTTTTCTGCATTGGCTTGTTATATCACGGGCTTTTTCTCTGGCTTGCTCCCGCGACGCTCATATTCTACGGTTTGGCCCTGGTGAGTGCCGAAAAACACACCTTAGGTGAAATGAAATATTTAGGTTTTTGCCAAATCATTCTGGGTTTGATTTCAGTTTTTTTTACGGAATTAGGTCTGGTTTGCTGGGCGTTGGGCTTTGGTATTTTACACATCTTTTACGGCCTGATGATGCACAGAAAATACAGGGCAACAAACAATTTATCTGAATGATCGGTAATTTAAACAAAGAATTTGAAAGCAGGGTAAGACTTGGCATAATGTCTGTGCTGATGGTGAATGAGTGGATTGATTTTAAAGAAATGAAAAAACTGCTCGAAATCACCGATGGAAATTTGGCGAGCCACATCGCGGCACTCGAAAAATTAGAATTTATCGAAATAAAAAAAGAATTTGTGGGGAAAAAACCAAAAACGTCTTACCGCGCCACAGAAAAAGGCCGGACGTCGTTTGTTGAGCATCTGTCTGCGCTTGAGGAAATATTGGGAAGGACGCGCTGAAGTGTTTAAATTAACCTAATGCAGAGCAAATATTTTTTAATCTATTGAAAACTATTTAAATGCATTTTTTTGAGTTAAAAGTAACTTTATGAAGAAATTAGTTTTTGTTGGTTTGTTTTTAATACTTTCCTGCAGCAAGGAGCAAACGTCTGATGTTGCTGAAATCTCAGATACTTCCAATACAGGTTCTGCAAAGGAAATTATAGATTCTGCTGAAAACGAGACGCAGGCAAATTTAGATACGATTGTTGTTGATTCTCAACCTGCTGATGACGGTTCTGAAATCGTAAAAATGATCAGTGGAAACGGTATTCCACTTGAGCTAACAGAGGAATTTACCAGCGATCAGCAACAGTTCATAATTAAAATAAGGGATTTTACGGGCTCAAATATTTCCGCTGCAATTATTCCCGAAAAACCTTCCATGAATATCCGTTTCAATCAGATAAAACTTCCGAATGGCGAATACGACGGACCTTTCGGTCGGGAAATCAGTTACAAAATACAGCAAAACGGAGAAATCTGGCTGATTGTTGGCAAAAGCAACATGGCATCGGGCACGGCAACGGGAAAATTCAAAGTTGTTATAGAATAGACTGGAGATTTAGCCATCCATTTATATTAAAAATCCGCGGTCTCAATTCTGAGCCGCGGTTTTTATTTTTAAATCTTTTTTTAAACTGTAGTTAACCTTAAAGTATTCGTTTTACCGCTATCGTAGGCCGGTGTAGCATTGAGGTTAATGACGAAATCGCCCTGTTCTACAAAGCCGTGCGTATGCGCCAGCATGTTTACCTGGATGATGGTTTCATCGGTAGATTTCTGCATGTTATAGTAGAATGCGCGCACGCCCCAAAGAAGGTTCAGCATCGTAAGAACGCGCTTATTGGAACTGAACACTATAATGTTTGAATTCGGGCGGTGCGCTGAAATCTGAAACGCCGTGTAACCCGAATTCGTCAGTGTGATGATAGCTTCAACATTCGCTGATTTGGCAATTCTTACGGCCGCCAGACACACCCGGTTTGTAATGAAACGTTCATCTACGCAATTGAATTCGCGCTCAATTGGAGAGTTTTTATTCTGATAAAAATGAGTTTGCTCGATGTTTTTTACAATTTTAGCCATATTCCGCACCACATCCACCGGATAGCGTCCAACGGAAGTTTCACCCGAAAGCATCACCGCATCAGCACCGTCAAGCACGGAGTTGGCAACGTCGTTCACTTCCGCACGAGTCGGCGTAAGGCTATTAATCATCGTCTCCATCATCTGTGTGGCAATGATGACAGGTTTTGCATGTTTCCGCGCTATTTCCACGAGATTTTTCTGGATTGCCGGAACTTCTTCCATCGGAACTTCTACACCCAGGTCGCCGCGTGCAACCATCAGTCCGTCACATTCCATCAGAATCTGCTCGATATTTCGAACGCCTTCCGGCTTTTCAATCTTGGCAATTATCGGTGTCTTTACTTTATTAGAAGGATGATTTTTAATAAGTTCCTTCAGATCAATGATATCCTGCGCATGGCGTACAAATGAAAGCGCGATCCAGTCCAGTTCAAGATCAAGCATGAAATTGGCATCCTCAATATCTTTTTCGGTCAGAGCCGGTAATGATACATTTGTGTTCGGTAGATTTACGCCTTTTTTCGAACTTAAGGGTCCGCCCTGAATAGTTCGGGCGCGTACGGTATCTACATTATTGGTCTCAACGACTTCCAGCACCAGTTTTCCATCGTCAATGAGGATTCTTTCGCCAGCTTTCACGTCCTGCGGAAACTGCTGGTACGTCATGTATACGCGGGTGGAGTCACCTTCGATTTTTTCATTAGTAAAGGTGAGAATATCACCCGGATTGAGGTACGAACCTTCTTTTACAACGCCGACACGTAGTTTCGGGCCTTGCAGGTCACCAAGAATGCCGACAGAGAAACCGTATTCCTGGTTCAATTCCCGGATTGTTTCTACATTTTTTCTTACTAAATCGTAATCGGCGTGAGAAAAATTTATTCTGAATACATCGGTTCCAGCCTGAATAAGTTGCAGCATCGTTTCTTTGTCGGAAGATGCCGGACCCAGCGTCGCGATGATTTTAGTTTTTTTTAGATATTTATTCATAATATTGAATGCTTAGATAAAGCTCCTCGGAAGGATTTAGCATGAAAGTCTGAATTTTAAACATCAGATTTTCAGGATGCAAAATTAGGGAAAAATCATCAAATGGCTCGGATGTTTTAATTACATAATCAACCTCCGGCGAATGTGGAAGCAGATAACGACACTCTTCTTCGCCTGAAAACAGTTCGTTTGACTGTTTCTTCTGCACGCTGCGGATGGATTTGTTTGAGATGAAGTGCACGCAGATCTTTGAGTCTGTATGGTAGCCTTCAAATCTTGAAAAACTGTGATCGAAGTAGCTCCCACGTAAAATAAAATCGTTTATCCGGGTGAACTTAAAAGTATTAAGTAAATTGATGTGGTAGAAAAGTTCAAAATCCGGAATTTCTTTTGCGAGCCGTACGAGACCTATTTTGATATCGTAGGACTCAGCATCGAAATTAAGCAGGATCTTTTGAGTTTTCAAGTATACTTTGTTTTTTATTTAAGATATAGAATGCACGCTGTGCCGCTTTTTCTTCAGCTTTTTTCTTGGAGGTTTCAGTGGCGTTGGCAATTTTGCGGTCGTTGATCCAGATGATGCTCCGGAAAACCACCTGCCTTCCCGGCTGCGTTTCCTGAAAAGTATCGTAACGGATCTGTTCTTTTTTCTTTTGAGACCATTCCAGCAGAAGGCTTTTGTAGCTCACGATCTTATTTTCAAGCTTGTTGATCGAGGTGGGTGTCAGTAAACGTTCCAGCACTACTTTTTTACACGTTTCATAATCTAAATCCAGATAGATCGCGCCAATAAGGGCTTCGAAAAGGTTGCCCGCAATATTTTCGCTCAGTGTGGAGGGTGTATCTGTCTGCAATATGTCTATCAGGCCCAGTTCTTCGCCCAGTTTGTTCAGGTTTTTCCTGTTGACAATTTTAGACTTCATTTGGGTAAGATAACCTTCATTAGCCTGCGGATAAGTCGAGAAAAGATGGCATGAAATGATGGCACCCAGCACGGAATCGCCGAGAAATTCAAGACGTTCGTAATTTTTAAGTTGCTTTGAAGATCCTGTTTTCAGTGAAAAAGCTTCACGGTAAAGATTGATGTTATAAACGTTGCAACCCGTTATCTTGCTTATTTCCAGACTTAGTAGGTAGTCTTTCTCTGAGAGCTTATTTTTTTTGGCACTAAGGAATTTAGGAAAATATTTCTTTAACTCCATCAGAGATTTCTTAGATTTTTGCGAAAAGTACACATGCATTGTGCCCACCAAATCCAAAAGTATTGCTCATCGCAACATTTACCTCTTTTTCTACTGCTTTACGGAAAGTAAAATTCAGACGGCTGTCGATATTTTCGTCGTCCGTAAAGTGGTTGATAGTAGGTGGAACCACATTGTGGATGATAGTGTTTACAGCCGCGATAGCTTCTATCACGCCCGCCGCACCCAAAAGGTGGCCAGTCATCGACTTAGTGGAATTGATCTGGATGTCATACGCATGGTCGCCCAGCAGACGTGAGATTGCATTAGATTCCGCAATATCACCCAGCGGAGTAGAAGTACCATGCATATTGATGTGGTCTACATCATCGGTCGAAAGTCCGGCGTCTTCCAGACAGTTTTTCATCACCAGATATGCGCCCAACCCATCGGGATGAGGTGCCGTCATGTGATGTGCGTCAGCGCTCATACCGCCGCCTTTGAGTTCAGCATAAATTGTGGCGCCACGTTTTTTAGCGTGCTCATATTCTTCAAGGATAATTGTTCCCCCACCTTCGCCAAGCACAAAGCCATCCCGGTCTTTATCGAACGGTCTGGAGGCTGTGGTAGGATCATCATTTCTCGTCGAGAGTGCCATCATCGCATTAAAGCCGCCCACGCCGCTCGCGGTAACTGCAGCTTCCGAACCTCCACAAACAATGACGTCTGCTTTCCCAAGCTGAATAAGCATCTTTGCGTCAATAAGTGCATTGGCAGATGATGCGCACGCTGAAACTGTGGTATAGTTGGGGCCATGAAAGCCGTACTCGATAGAAATCTGACCGCCTGTAATGTCGGCAATCATCTTAGGTATGAAGAATGGGTTAAATCGTGGGATATCTGTATTAGCCCAGCCTAAAACTTCATTTTCAAAAGTTTCCAGACCACCAATACCTGATCCCCAAATGACACCAACCCGGTTTTTGTCAATTTCGGCCGAAAGAATGCCGGAGTGTTCTACAGCTTCCCGGGCCGCTACGATGCCAAGCTGCGTGTTTCGGTCCATCTTTTTAGACTCTTTCTTATCGAAATGGTCTAATGGATTGAAATTTTTTACCTCGCAGGCAAACTTGGTTTTAAATTGAGTGGCATCAAAAAGAGTAATTGGAGCAGCACCGCTCACACCTTTTACAAGGTTTTCCCAGTAATCTTTGGCATTATTTCCAATAGGCGTAATAGCGCCAAAACCGGTAACAACTACTCTTTTTAATTCCATAAATTTTAATTTCTAAAAAATGCTATTATTTGTTTACTACCTCTTCAATATAGGTAATAGCGTGACCAACAGTGGTAATTTTTTCTGCTTGGTCATCTGGGATCTGAATGTTGAATTCTTTTTCAAATTCCATGATAAGTTCTACAGTATCCAGGGAGTCTGCGCCTAAGTCGTTGGTAAAGCTAGCTTCTGGAGTTACTTCTGTTTCCTCAACGTCGAGTTTATCAGCAATAATAGCTTTTACTCTTGATGCAATGTCTGACATAGTAATTTATTTTTATTAGTTGTTAATAGCTGCAAATATATAAAATTCTTTGGCAATCGGAATTATTTTGCGAAAATATAGAGGCAATAGCCGCACCATTTACACGTTATTCCCGAAGTTTTTTAATCAAAAAAAAAGCCCGATTTTCATCGGGCTCTCTGATGACTATTCAATGTTATTTTTTTACAACTTTGAAAGATTCGTTTTTACCATTCTCAAGAATAGTACTTACGATATACATGCCTGGTGCAAGTTTGCTCATATCTACTTTACCATTGTTAAGTTTTGATGATACCGGCATTTTTTGGCCGTTTGCATTGTAGATATGTACTGTTTCAACTTTAATCTTAGAATCAATGGTCAGGTAATCTTTCACAGGGTTTGGATAGAACGATACATTTCTGCTTCCTGACTCGCTCACAGCTGCTACGGTACAGTCTGCATCGATTACCATATTGCTGTCATAATGTTGGCCAGGTGCGGTATCACTGGTGATCTGTGTCCATGTTGCGCCACCGTCTGTAGAAATGTAGTTTGATTTTGTATTCCAACCTTCAGTGTACTGATAACCGATCCAATACATGCTGGTATTGCTTGCAGAGATCGCCTGAAGTGAAATCCAGTACCTTGTATCAGCTGTAGTGTTCACTGGCAGACTGTAACCACCTAGATTCACTTTCACGGCAAATGTAGGATAACCTGCAAATGTACCTGGTAGAGTAGTTACGCTTTCCGGCGCTACGTTGCTGATAGTATGTATCACTGTTCCCGGGGTGTCAGTCGCAGAATTGCTCATTATCTGAACATTAAATGCTGTAATATCTGCTCCGCCTGTTGGTGCTAAAGGTACAATGTCAGCAGTAATGCTTTGTAACTTATAAGCTGCACTTTCCATTGGTACAAAGAAGTCATTTGCAACCGCATAGTTTAGTGTAGCGTTTTTAACGATGTTATTAGCAAGGTCAGGTGTTCCTGCATAAGTTTGGTCGCATCCGTAGTCTGGCTCTACCGGTGCGCTGCCGCATTTTACAGATCTTGTATGAGCGGTAGCCGAGGTACCGCTACCACAGTCAACGCTTGTGTGAGAGTAGAATCTGATCGTGCCTGTTACATCTGACGTCCACGATACTGAACCTGCGCCACCAGCTAAAATCGTTGGTGTAGCTGTATTATTCGTAATAGTGATGTAGTAAGCAGGATTTGAAACACTAAAGGTGTAATTTACTCCACTTGTTACATTTAACACAGAGTATTCACCAGTCCACGCTGCAGTGGTAATATTATATACACTTCCATTACAGTTTGGTGTTACTGCCGAAGTTGGGAACTGTCCGTTAGGCGACGTTGTACAACCAACAGGAGCGATTCTCAGGGTGTAATCTTCAACTTCACCGTATGCGCCAGTTGTACAGGCATCAGTAACTGCAGGATTGTCAGTACCCGTGGCAGCCACCATCACGCGGAGTCGGTAAGAACCGGGTGCCAGCGTTGCCGGAATAGTTATATTTCCATTAAGTGTGGAAACTTCGAAATCAGATCCTTCGCCAACTTCACCCAGAAACTCATCAGCATCAAAGGTTTCATTGTTATTTAAATCCAGCCATACCGAAACACGCTCAAACCAACCGTCGCCTACAGTAACAGAAATAGGATAAGACTGTCCCGCAACGATAGTTCCTACCGTGGCAGTATAATCGCCGTAGCCACCCGGGCTGCAGGTAGTAGTGTTATTAATGCCTGCAACAGTGACATTAGTAATCAGATCGCCATCACTACAGTCTGAGGACGGCAGACAGTAAGCAGTCGGCATCTTTGAAGTAGCTGTGCTTAAAGATGGGCCTGCAACAAGTTTAGAATTTTTTGGGTAAACTGATTCTTTCGAATTTTGGGAATTTCGGGCATTTTGCGAAAAACCCAGGAGTGGCAGCATCAGAACCGCCAACAGAGGTAGTTTTTTTCTCATTTTTAAAAATTTTAATTAATGAATGATTTGAACTCCCTAAGTTAAAAATTAAATTTAAATAAAAAAGCTTTTTACTGTATTATTTGCATTAATAAATAAAAAAATTAAAGATAGTGTATTAGGAAACGAAAAAAAATGCAGTGTTGATAATAGGTTATATCGCTTACACACACATGAACCATTCATTGAGAAGACTTGCTGCCAGCCGCGAAGTTCGCTGATCCGGGTCAAACTTAGGGTTCACTTCTGCCACATCCATCGCGCGAAGTTTTGTGTTGCTTAAAATATGTTTGTACAAATGCATGAATGCCGCATCTGCGAAAATACCGTTATACGCCGGTGCAGAAACGCCCGGTGCGATTGCCACATTGAATGTATCCATGCAAATGGTAAGGTATAGTAAATCGGTTTGGGAAATAAAGCTGTCGAGCCGTTCATAAAGATTGGGTAGGTTTTCAAAAAAGAGTTCGTCCGCAAGAAAGTACTCCATTCCGAGCTGATGCGCCGTGTCAAAAAGCTTCAGAGTATTCGAGTTTTTTTGAATACCGATATGCAGCGAATTCAGTTTTCCCTCCTGTGCGATCTGCCAAAAACCCGTGCCGGAACTCGCGCCAACCGAAGGATCGGGCTCACGGCTATCAAAATGGGCGTCAATATTGACGATTCCAATTCTGCTGTCAGGAAATGCTTTCTTTAATCCTGTGTAGTGCGCGAACATTACCTCGTGTCCGCCTCCTAAAACGACGGATTGTGCACCCTTAAGTACGGTTTCAGTGACTTTATGTGCAAGTTCATCCTGGGCTTTTTGCAGATTTTGATCTTCGCAAATAACATTTCCAAAATCATGCAGTACAAAGTCCTGATTTACCACCGGAAAATTACTCATATTCTGGCGAATCAGGTCGGGAGCATCTTTGGCACCGACCCGGCCCTTGTTGCGGCGTACGCCTTCATCTACGGCAAAACCGTGCAAAACGAAATCTTTAGGTTGGATTTTATTGTAATCGTTATTCAACATTACATGCTGAAACAGCCTGTGATGAAGTGCGTCTTCACCATCAAAACGACCTTTCCAAATCATCCGGAAATTATTAATTAAAATTTATTATCAGACTTAAACCGACAGTTGCTCTTTTGCGGCGTAGGCCATCGCTGCTTCTTTCACCCACGAATGTTCGCGCTGCGCTTTTCGCTTAGTTTCCAGACGTTTTTTGTTACACGGGCCATTACCTTTCAGTACTTCCATGAATTCATCCCAGGGCAGCTCACCGAAATCGTAATGTTTTGTTTCTTCATTCCATTTCAGTTTCTCATCAGGGATTTTAAGACCTAAGAATTCCGCCTGCTCCACGGTAACATCTACAAATCTCTGTCGTAAAGCATCGTTACTTTCCCGCTTTACCCGGTACGCCATAGATTTTTGGGAATTTGGAGAAGCGTCGTCATTAGGACCAAACATCATCAGTGCAGGCCACCAAAAACGGTTCAGGGCATCCTGCGCCATTTCTTTCTGCTCCTTCGTTCCGCGGCAAAGTGTCATCAGAATTTCGTAACCCTGACGCTGGTGGAAAGATTCTTCTTTGCAAATCCGCACCATCGCCCGGGAATATGGACCATAGGAATTACCCATCAGCATTACCTGATTCATAATTGCAGCGCCATCAACCAGCCAGCCAATTGCGCCAATATCTGCCCACGAAAGCGCCGGATAATTGAAAATACTTGAATATTTGGCTTTTCCGGAAAGCATATCTTGGTAGGTGGAATCTCTGTCTGCTGCTATTTCTCCGTTATTGAGCGTTTCCGCAGCTGCATACAGATAGAGTCCGTGGCCGGCTTCATCCTGTATCTTGGCCATCAATGCCATTTTGCGTCGCAGCGAGGGCGCGCGCGTGATCCAGTTGGCTTCCGGCAGCATACCCACCACTTCGGAATGCGCATGCTGAGAGATTTGCCGAACCAGGAGTTTCCGGTAATCTTCGGGCATTACATCTTTTGGCTCAACCTTATTTTCGGCCTGAACGTATTTTAAAAATTTATCCTGAGTCATCTTTTTTGTTTTTAATTAATTTGTTGCAGTACACTTACCATTTTCCCTCGCGTAAATCATCTTTCACGTAAACGCCTACTTTTGCATCACTGAATTCACCGGCCACGAAGTTTACCGTTTTGTCGTTATCAACAATCTGATATTCTTTGAAAAAATAAATATTGCCGCCATCCGGTCCTGTGACTTCCACTTTTTTATTGACGCAATGCCAATAGTGATTCCAGATGTTTAAACCTCCAATGCGAAATTCTTCATTTTCGCGAATAGTCTTTGCAAATTTCCAGTAGTTCATTTTTCGTTGTTTAAGGGTTAAACATCGTAATTCAGCATCACCACATTCGTGGTTGGGTGGCATTGGCATGTGAGTACGAAACCGCGCTCCACTTCATCCTCTGTCAGCGCGAAATTTTTCTCCATGAAAACTTCGCCTTCCATCACCTGCGCTTTACACGTGCAGCACACGCCGCCTTTGCAGGCAAACGGCACAGGCAGTTTTTCGGTTAGTGCCTGGTCTAAGATACTGTTTTTCTTTGAATTAAGATGAAAAGAATATTCGTCGTCATCTATAATTAAAGTTACCATGCTTTCAAGATTGGGGATCGCTTTGAACTCGTCGCTCATCTCAGCATTCTCTTCATCGTCCGGTGCGGCGTAATATTCATATAAAATCTGAAGCGACGGCACTTTTTTCTCATTTTTAAGATAGCCGGATACGCTTTTTATCATTTCAGACGGGCCACAAATAAAATAGGTAGCCTCGCGAACAGGAATATCTTTGAATCTTTCAAGCAGTTCATCCAGTTTTGGCGCGCAGATTCTGCCTTCAAAAAGCTCGTCTTCAAAATGTTTTTCACGTGAGAGGAGATAAACTACTTTCAGCCTTCCGGCAAATTTTTCCACCAGCGCATCAATATCTTCTTTAAAAATAATGTCGTTAAGACTTCTGTTGCTGTAAAACAGATAAGCCTTGCTTTTCGGTTCCTGGTATAATGCTTCTTTCAGATTTGATAGCACCGGCGAAATACCGCTTCCCGCAGCTAAGCCCACATATGTTTTTTCGTTTGAAATATGATGATTGGTGTAAAAATGACCCGCAGGCGCGGAAACTTCCACCATTTGGCCGGGAAAAATATTCTCATTTAAAATGGAAGAGACGCGGCCGTTTTCCAGATGTTTTACCAGAATTTCGAGATCTGTGTTTTCTTCAGTCGGAGCATTGACGATGGAATAAGAGCGTCGCAGATCTTCGTCGCCTGCAAAAAACCTTACATTCAGATATTGGCCCTGCTTAAAAGAAAACTCCGGCTTCAGATGTGCAGGGATCTCGAAGGCAATATTTACGGAATCGTTTGTTTTCTTCGCTACTTTGGTCGTTTTTAAAAGATGAAAATGATGCATATAAAAAGCTGACTACATTATTAAAAGTGTGTGAAACAAATATAATGTTTTTTGCGATTGGAGAATTTAAGTAAAGTGATGGCACGCAAATACACGTTTTTGACTTTGGTGCACTAAATTCGGAAATTATGTCTTAAAACATTCACATTCAAATATTTAAAACGGAAATTATGTCTTTAAAGTGTTTGATTTTCTGCTGAAAGTATAATTTTTGCTGCCAACACGATATCATTTCAAATCAAACTTTTAACACAAAATTTTTAATATGAACTTAAATCAATACACCGTAAAATCTCAGGAAGCCATCCAGAAAGCGCAGCAGATCGCGATGGAATTCGGCCACCAGATGATCGAGCCACAACATTTGCTGGAAGGAATTCTGCAGGTGGACGAAAACATTTCAGAATTTCTGATGAAGAAATCTGAGGCTGAACTGAGTCTCGTGCGCGAGCGCAACCGCGAAAACCTCGAAAAACTTCCCAAAGTAGAGGGCGGCAACATTTATCTTTCCCAGACATCTAACCGGATTTTGCTTGATGCTCCCAACGTGGCCAAGAGAATGGGTGATGAATATGTTACGATCGAACATTTGTGGCTTTCGCTGCTTGACGTGAACTCCGATGTTTCAAAAATGCTCAAAGATATGGGCGTGACAAAAAAAGGCGTCGAAGTTGCGATAAGCGAACTGCGCAAAGGTTCAAAAGCCACTTCTGCGAGTTCTGAAGAAACTTATCAAAGTTTAAATAAATACGCTAAAAACTTCAATGTTTTGGCGGCAGAAGGAAAACTTGATCCGGTTATCGGCAGGGACGAAGAAATCCGCCGTGTGCTACAGATCCTGTCGAGAAGAACTAAGAATAATCCAATTCTAATTGGCGAACCGGGCGTGGGGAAAACCGCGATCGCGGAAGGAATTGCGCACCGGATCATCTCTGGCGACGTTCCCGAAAACCTGATGGATAAAACACTTTATTCACTGGATATGGGTGCGCTGATTGCCGGCGCAAAATATAAAGGAGAATTCGAAGAGCGCCTGAAATCTGTTGTAAATGAAGTCATTAAATCTGAAGGTCAGATTATACTCTTCATCGATGAAATTCACACTTTGGTCGGTGCTGGTGGCGGAGAAGGCGCGATGGACGCGGCGAATATCCTTAAACCCGCATTGGCGCGCGGCGAACTGCGTGCTGTGGGTGCAACGACATTAAATGAATATCAGAAATATTTTGAGAAAGACAAAGCGCTCGAAAGACGTTTTCAGAAGGTAATGGTGGAAGAACCGGATACGGAATCGGCGATTTCTATCCTGCGTGGAGTTAAAGACAAATATGAGGCACACCACAAAGTGCGCATTAAAGATGAAGCCATCATCGCCGCAGTAGAGCTGTCGCAGCGGTATATTACTGACCGCTTTTTACCGGACAAAGCAATTGACCTGATTGATGAAGCTTCCGCGAAACTGCGAATGGAAATTAATTCTAAACCTGAGGAACTGGACGTTCTCGATCGGCGACTTATGCAACTCGAAATCGAACTCGCAGCCATATCCAGAGAAAACAATGAAATTAAAATCAATCATTTAAAAGAGGATATTGCCAAAGTTTCTGAGCAGCGAAACGAAATCAATGCGAAATGGCTTAAAGAAAAGCAGAAGTCGGAAGATCTTACCGCAATTAAAAAAGAAATCGAAGCCCTGAAACTTGAGGCAGAACGCGCGTCCCGCGTCGGTGATTATGCGAAAGTGGCGGAAATTCAGTATGGTAAGATTAAAGAAAAAGAAAGCGATCTCGAAAAACTGGAACTCGAAATGCAGAACCATCAGAACGAGCTGATTCAGGAAGAAGTTACCGCTGAAAATATCTCGGAAGTCATTTCCAAATGGACCGGAATTCCGGTAACCAAGCTTCTGCAGAGCGAACGCGAAAAACTTCTTCACCTCGAAGACGAACTTCACAAAAGAGTAGTCGGGCAAAACGAGGCCATCGAATCCATTGCGGATGCCATCAGGAGAAACCGCGCAGGCCTAAACGACGAAAGAAAACCGATTGGCTCCTTCCTTTTCCTCGGTACTACCGGCGTCGGTAAAACGGAACTCGCAAAAGCTTTGGCAGAATATCTTTTTAACGACGAAAACAATATGACGCGAATTGATATGAGTGAGTATCAGGAGCGGCATGCGGTTTCACGGCTGGTCGGCGCGCCTCCGGGTTACGTAGGTTACGATGAAGGCGGTCAGCTGACGGAAGCCGTGCGCCGCAGACCGTATTCCGTGGTGCTTTTAGACGAGATCGAAAAAGCGCATCCCGATGTTTTCAATACGCTTCTGCAGGTTTTGGATGACGGTCGGCTGACGGATAACAAAGGTCGCGTGGTCAATTTTAAAAACTCAATTATCATCATGACGTCGAACCTGGGCTCGCACATAATCCAGGAAAACTTTGAAAATATAACTGATGAAAACGTTTCTGAAGTTGTGGAAAAAACAAAAGCTGAAGTGTTCGCGCTTTTGAGACAGACATTGAGACCCGAATTTTTAAACAGAATTGACGAAACCGTGCTTTTCCAGCCATTGAACAAAAAAGAAATTGGTAAAATCGTGCAGTATCAGCTGCGTGGATTCAATAAAATGCTGGAGAAAAAAGGTATTTTCATGACGGCGACCGACGATGCCGTAGAATATATAATGAATAAAGGCTACGACCCGAGTTTTGGCGCAAGGCCTCTGAAAAGAGTTTTGCAACAGGAAGTTCTCAACAGACTTTCGAAAGAGATTCTGGCCGGCAATGTAAACGACGGCGACCGCATAACACTCGATTATTTCGATGAAAGTGGCCTTGTATTCAGACCGACTGAGTGAGAAATTTTAAAAAGAATGCAAAAATAAACATTCTATAAGCCTGATTCTCAAACCTATTGCATCAAAGTGAGAAAATACATTTTAATTTATTTGCAAATATCAGGATTAATATATTTCTTTGTGCCGTTCTAATGCTTTCATCAGCTGAAGAATAAATTTTTTTTCATCATTTGTGTTTATCCACCGGCTTCATCACCGGTGGGTTTTTTTGTTTTTAATGGAAGCTTAGTGTGGCCATAACGGGAAAATGATCCGACGGATAAAGCAGATTTTCGCGCCGGTCATTGATAATGCGGTGATCAATGCAGCGAAATTTCTGCGTAAAAATATAGTCGATGCGGTCTGTCGGGATTTTATTGATATCGAATGCTGTAAAAGTTCCTGTTGGCCCGTACGGCGGTTTCGCGCAGTTTTTATACGTGTCCTGCAGGTTTTGGGCTAATATTTTAATGGGTTGCGTTTCATCTGTTAAATTAAAATCACCGGTAAGAATTACAGGTAAGGTCTTTGTATTCAATGTTTTAATTTCATTTAAAATCAAACTGGCAGAATTTTTCCGTGCTACATTTCCGATATGGTCGAAATGCACATTGAACGCCCAAAACTTCTTACCGCCTTTTTTAGTTTGAAATAAAGCGTACGTACAAACGCGGTTGTAAGCTGCGTCCCAACCTTTTGAAGGTTTTTCCGGCGTCTCGCTGAGCCAGAAAGTTCCGCTTTGAAGCACTTTCAGTTTTTCGGAATTATAGATAATGGCAGAATATTCGCCCTTATTTTTCCCATCGTCTCGTCCCACGCCTACAAAATCGTAGTTTGAAAGTCCAGTTTTGATATCGGTCATCTGCTGAGGTAAGGCCTCCTGAACACCTAGAACATCCATTTCATAGTAGTTCAGAAGTTTCAGGACGTCATCTTTGCGGTGCTTCCACGCATTTTCTTTGTCAGAATCCAGCGCGAGCCTGATGTTGAAAGTCATCACCTTCAATTCCTGCGCATTCATATTTAAATAAAATGTTAAAGCCAAAAAAGTAATCAGGTTTTTCATTTAAGTTGATTTTTTTCGAATTTCAAAGTTATGATTTTTAACGTTTTCCACTTCAAAGCGGAGAAGAGTGCAGTAAAGTAATTTCCGATTTGTTTCCGTACTTTTGCCGCTCGAAAAATATTCGCTTAAACTGCTCAACAAATTATGCTTTCAGTACAAGGCTTAGGCCTCCATCATTCAGGAAACTATCTTTTTCAAAATGTAAATTTCACTATTAAAAAAGATGATAAAATCGGTCTCGTCGGAAAAAACGGTGCCGGAAAGTCTACGTTGCTAAAGATGCTTACGGGAGAAATAAACTTCTACGAAGGCAACATCGTACCCGAAGGTAATATAACGATAGGTTTCCTGAAACAGGATCTGGATTTTGTGAAAGGCCGAACGGTCTGGAATGAAACTTTGCAGGCCTTTGAGCAGATTAATGCGATGAAAAGTGAGTTGGATGAGGTCAATCATCAGCTTACCACGCGCACCGACTATGAAAGTGACGCCTACGAGAATTTGATCCACAGAATGACGGAGCTGAATGATTTGCTGATGCATCACGATGCCTACAATCTGGAAGGCGATGTAGAGAAAGTGCTGCTTGGTTTGGGTTTTAAAGCGGATGATTTCCACAAAATTACCGATGAATTTTCGGGCGGTTGGCGAATGCGGATCGAGCTTGCGAAACTTCTTCTTCAGAAAAATGATTTAATGCTTCTGGATGAGCCGACCAACCACCTCGACATGGAATCGATCATTTGGCTTGAAGCTTTTCTGAAAGAATATCCGGGCGCCATCGTGCTTGTGAGCCACGACAAACAGTTCATGACGTCGGTTTGCAACCGGACTTTTGACATTAATAACAAGAAAGTTGACGATTATAAAGCCAATTACACAAAATACCTTGAATTAAGTAAAGAGCGTAAAGAAAAACTGACGCAGGCGAAGAAAAACCAGGATGCGGAGATCAAGCAGATGGAAGACAATATCAATCGTTTCCGCGCCAGCGCTACCAAGGCATCCTTTGCGCAGTCTTTGATAAAAAAGCTCGAAAAGATTGACCGTATTGAAATTGATAACGAGGACGTTTCGAAATTCAATATCCGCTTTGTGCAGTCTGTTGTTCCTGGAAAAGTAATTTTTGAGGCTAAAAATTTAGGTAAATCATACGGCAACAAACAGGTGTTCGATAAAGTAGATTTCTTTGTTGAACGCGGTGACCGGATTGCTTTGCTTGGCCAGAACGGGCAGGGGAAAACGACTTTAGCAAAAATTCTGTCCGGTGAAATAAAAGATTACACAGGCGAGTGGAATCTGGGTCACAATGTGAACATCGGCTATTTTGCGCAGAATCAGGAAGAAGTGCTTACCCCAAATAAAACGGTTCTGGAAGAAGCTGAAGATGCGGCTACCGAAGAAACCCGCCCACGCGTGCGCGACTTGTTGGGAAGCTTCCTATTCCAGGGTGAAGATGTGCAGAAAAAAACGAAAGTTCTTTCGGGTGGTGAGCGTAACCGTTTGGCTTTGTGTAAGTTGCTCCTTCGCCCGTTCAATACGTTGATCATGGATGAGCCGACGAACCACCTTGATATCCAGTCGAAAGAAATTATCAAACTGGCGCTTCAGAAATTTGAAGGGACGCTGATTGTAATTTCCCACGACAGGGAATTTTTACAGGGCTTGAGCGATAAGATATTCGAATTCCGTGACGGAAGAATGAAAGAATTCCTCGGGGATGTGAATGAATATCTGGAGTTCCGTCAGAAAGAAAGTATCCGTGAAGTTTCGGCAGAAAAATCAAAACTTCAGGAATTGCGAAACGAACCTGTGGTTGAAAAACCGGCGGAAAAAGCGCCGGAGAAAAAAGAGGTTTTCGTAAGCAAAGACCAGAAAAACATTCAGAATAAAATAATGAAAGTCGAGGAAAAAGTCTCTGAACTCGAACTGAAAATCGAAGGGATGGAAGCCGGATTCGCAAAAGAAAATCCAAGCGAAGAATTAATGCAGCAATATACCGCGAAGAAAGAAGAGCTTGATTTAGCCTTGCAGGAATGGGAGTTTCTGGGAACGCAGTTGCAAGGGTAAAATGGCGTATATTTAATCTTTTAAAGAATAATGAAAATAAGTCGTTTACTGCTGCTGTTACTTTTTGTGGTACTGTCTTGCGAGCGCGAGCAAGCTGTTCAGACTCCTCCGGAGGATCCATTAGTGGCAAAAATAGCCGTCCGTGTTTTGTCGCCGGGTGCGGTGCCTTACAACAATGAAGAATTGACTATAGATTTCTCTTATGACCACCAAAATAAATTAATCAGACGCACTGGCGGATTTCTACCGATTTCTGGTTCTACGGGTTACAATTATGGCCCTTTTACAAAGTTGCTTGGAACTTCCCTTGCGTACACCGGAAATAAAGTGGTGGTCGAGAATTTTTCAACTTCCACTGAGTTTACAGTACCGAAAAATACCCGCAACATTACCCTTAACCCTCATCAGCAAATAGAAACCCGCGAAATTTCAAATGCAAATGTTTATTTATTCAAACGGGAGACTTACATTTACAAAGGTGGCAAGCTAGACGAGATAGAGACTACATTTCCAAATATGCCCTACGATCCTACAGATCCAAATGATTATATATACTCATTCTCGGAAAAATTTTTTTTTAATTCCGCAGGCAACTTAATAAGAACAGAGTATGTGGAATTGCAAGATGGCGTGCCTTCACCGCATTATAAGCGTGTAAGACTGTTTGAAAACTTTGATAATTCTTATAATCCATTTAAGCGTTTTACATTGTTGGATGAGTACTTCTACCGCTCTCTTTCTAAAAATAATTTCAGGACCTACCGTGAGATTCTTACACAGAACGGCTCTTCTACAGCGTCTGTGCAAGAGTGGGAATTTAATTACGATTCGGCAGGAAATATCATTATAAATTGATCGGCAAGCTGGCGGCGCTTATGTTTTATTACGCACAATATGTCATTATTGTGCAGTTTTATAAACTTAAATAATGCCGTTCCAAGCCCTTAGCTTGCGCGATTTTCCCTATATTTGAAGCTTAATCAAATGCTATGAATCATCAGCCGGTAGAAGGTTTCTCCAAACTGTCGAAGCAGGGAAAAATTGACTGGATCGTCAACGAATATCTGGAAGGAAACTCAGAATACGAAACCGTCCTGAAGCAATACTGGAACGATAATCCTGATCTTCAGAAACTCCACGAAGAATTTTCCGAGAATACCATTTCCAATTTTTATATGCCTTACGGTATTGCTCCCAACTTTCTCATTGACGGTAAACTGCTGGCGTTGCCAATGGCCGTGGAAGAAAGTTCAGTGGTGGCTGCGGCCTCAAAAGCTGCGAAATTCTGGATCGATAAAGGAGGCTTCAAGACGACGATTATTAATACTAAAAAATTAGGTCACACGCATTTCATTCTGAATGTAGAGCCGCACAAGCTGCAGCATTTTTTTAATTTTAAATTAAAAAAGAAGCTTTTTGAAGCCACTGAAGACATCACCAAAAATATGCGCAACCGTGGAGGCGGCATACTAAACATCCGTTTGATCGATAAAACCGCTGACCTGGAAAATTATTTTCAGCTGAAAGCGAGTTTTGACACCGTAGATTCAATGGGTGCGAATTTCATCAACTCTTGTCTGGAAAAATTCGGCAAAACCCTGCGCGAAGAAGTAGCAAGTGAAGAAGATTTCACGCAGGAAGAAAAAGATTCACTGCAGATTGTGATGAATATCCTTTCGAATTTTACGCCAGATTGTATCGTGAGAGCTGAGGTGTCGTGCAAAATCGAGGATTTAAAGGACGACAGCGGAATCTCAAATGAAGAATTCGCAACTAAATTTAAACGCGCTGTGACGATCGCAGAGATCGAGCCGTTCCGCGCTACCACGCACAACAAAGGAATCATGAACGGCGTGGATGCCGTGGTAATCGCAACCGGAAACGATTTCCGCGCCACAGAGGCCTGTGCACATGCCTACGCAGCAAAAGACGGAAAATATTCGAGTTTGACGCACTGTACAATTGATAACGGGATTTTTAGGTTCTGGATTGACCTGCCGATTTCGGTTGGCGTTGTTGGTGGTCTGACAAATCTTCACCCTCTTGTGAAATTCTCACTGGCACTTTTAGGAAAACCTTCCGCGCAGGAACTCATGAGTATTCTGGCGGTTTCAGGTTTAGCACAGAATTTCGGTGCGCTGCGTTCTTTGGTGACAACCGGCATCCAGAAAGGTCACATGAAGATGCACCTTTTGAATATCCTGAATCAGATGGAGGCGACGGAAGAGGAGAAAAACCATTTCGTGACTTACTTCAAAGACAAAACGGTGACGCACCATGAGGTGATTTCGGAGTTTAACAAATTGAGAGAAAAATAATATAGTCATGAAGATATGTGTGGTAGCTGAGGGATCTGAAGAAAATCTTGATTTGCTATTGCAGATAGCAAAAAAGTTTGACATCAAAATATCGAGGCCTCGTCAAAGTTCACCTGGCGCCAGAACCACAGTTGGGCATCAGGGAAATGCATATTTGCCTTGGAGTTCAGAGGATGATGAACAACTTGAAATCCTATATTATTGTGGGAAAACGTGAAAGAACTCAGTGAGATTTTTGGGCGTAATGAAGGTGCTATCCGTTCCCGAATTAAAAAGCTTGAATTAGTAGAAAAATACGGTAAAAAATGAATCAATTATGTTCGGATTAATTTTATCAGTGGCGATTTTAGCTTTTGGGATTTTTCTCAAAATGACCCAAAATCCAGGCTTTGCGCGCTCAAAACGGATGGCGTGGCTGCTGATTGCAACCGGCATCATCACGCTCATCGGCAGAATATTTATAATGTATCAAAAAGGAGAATTTTAAAACATGAAAACATTCACATTGGTTGTAGGTGCCGTTTACGGACTGCTTTCGGTAATATTAGGCGCTTTTGGTGCGCATGCTTTGAAAAAAGTGTTGTCTGTGGAAAAACTCACCAGTTTTGAGACCGGCGTGCGCTATCAAATGTATTCAGCGCTGTTTTTATTAATCGTGGGATATATTTTGAAATTCGAGACGCCAGCTGAAAAATGGATTTCGATTTTGATGATTGCCGGAACCTTTATCTTTTCATTCAGCATTTATCTCTTGGCGTTCAACGGAGTAAATGGTTTAAACTTCAAGTTTCTTGGACCGATCACACCGCTGGGTGGCCTGATGATGATTATTTCATGGGCGATGCTGATTTTTTATTTCCTGCGGACAAAGATCTGATCTTTTTGAAGACAGGATATCAAAAAGGCGGTTACTATGCATAAAAAACGCGTTCTGATTCTTGAAACTGAGATAGCAGTATCCAGTGTATTGGCGTCAATTTTAAAGGATGAGGGATATCAGTGTATAGTCCGGGAGACTTCCCAGGGACTGCCGGAACTATTGTTGCAGTTTCGTCCCGCAGGGATATTGATAGCAAGAAGAATTCCTGAACTTGGCGTGGTTAAAGCAATAGAATTAATTCGAAGGAGCCCTTTCGGCAGGCATACCGCAATTATTTATTTAACTACTTCGGGTTCAAGCATTGGCGAAGCAAGATCAGCTGGTGCTAATGTCACAATTTTCAAACCGATAGATATAAATAAGCTGCTTTTTACTTTGGGAAATTTCACAAATTTAAACTAAACCACATGTTTTTCATCTTCGGCTACAACAAAAAACCGGTGGGCAGGGAGACGCGAAGCATCCGCAAGAATGGCTTGAGTGTAAACGCAGTCGTGACTGTTTACAAAACGTACATTGAACTGTTTTTTATTCCGCTCATTCCGCTTGGGAAACGCTACAGCATATACATTCCGCATACAGACGAGTATTACGAGCAGAGTTTCCGCTCCACGATTCCGGAAGAATATATGGAGGTTTGCAAAGATGTCGGCAGACTGTACTGAGCGATTTCTGTAGTTTTTTATAAACGGCTTTGGTTTCAGCGCGAACCTGCGCCCCGGGTTGAACGGCCTGTCTGAGCTCTTTTTCTGCGCCGCGCGCCGCGGCGCAGAAAAAAGCGAGTAGTGAAAGCCGGAAATGGCGCCCAAATTTACTGGAACTCCGCAAAAACACATGCCGTAAAGCGCCAAAAACCAAGTGCAGTGCAAACTTAATTGCTTCAGCACTTCCTACTTACTCCTTTTTTCTTAAATTTGTAAATCTTTAAAAAAAACAATAAATTTAATTCAATAGTATGAATCTTCACGAGTATCAGTCAAAAGAGATTTTAGCAAAATATGGCGTTAATATTCAGCGCGGTTTTGTGGCAAACAATGTGGAAGAAGCCGCAGAAGCAGCTGAAAAACTCAAGGAATTAACCGGCGGTGCCGAAGGATGGGTGGTAAAAGCTCAGGTGCACGCAGGTGGACGCGGAAAAGGCGGTGGCGTGAAGTTTTCACCGAACTTGGATAAACTGAAAGAAAACGCACAGAACATCATCGGTATGCAGCTTGTGACTCCACAAACTTCTGCTGAAGGTAAGAAAGTACACAGCGTACTGGTTGCTGAAGATGTATACTACCCGGGCGAAACTGAAACGAAGGAATTCTACGTTTCTATCCTTTTGGACAGAGCTTTGGGCAAAAACACGGTAGTTTACTCTACTGAAGGTGGTATGGATATCGAGCATGTTGCCGAAGTTACTCCGCACCTTATCCACAAAGAAGTGATTGATCCTACGGTAGGTCTTCAGGGCTTCCAGGCGCGTAAAATCGCTTTCAACTTAGGTTTGGAAGGTAACGCGTTCAAGGATTTTACCAAATTCATTACTTCGCTTTACAACGCATACGTCGGTATCGATGCGTCACTTTTCGAAATCAATCCGGTACTGAAAACTTCGGACAACAAAATCATCGCTGTTGATGCGAAAGTTACTTTGGATGGTAACGCACTTTTCCGCCACAAAGATCTGGCTGCGCTTAGAGATACGCGCGAAGAAGATCCGGCAGACGTAGAAGCCGGTGAAGCCGGTCTGAACTTCGTGAAACTTGACGGTGACGTTGCCTGTATGGTAAACGGTGCCGGTCTTGCCATGGCGACGATGGACATCATCAAACTTTCCGGCGGTAACCCGGCCAACTTCCTTGACGTGGGTGGAACTGCCGATGCAGAGCGTGTCCAGAAAGCTTTCGGTATCATCCTGAAAGATCCGAACGTAAAAGCAATCCTTATCAATATTTTTGGAGGAATCGTACGTTGCGACCGTGTTGCACAGGGTGTAGTAGATGCTTACAACGCAATGGGCAGCCTTCCGGTGCCGCTTATCGTGCGTCTGCAGGGAACCAACGCTGTGGAAGCAAAACAACTGATCGACAACTCTGGTTTGCCGGTGCATTCTGCAATTACGCTTGAGGAAGCTGCGAACAAAGTAAAAGAAGTTTTAGGACACTAAATTTTTAGTTTAGGATAAAAGCATCCGTTCAATTTTTATTGAGCGGATTTTTTTTTGGAGCTGTTTCCGGCTCTCCACTGTATCTTTTTCTCCTCGTTCCTCGTCAAAAAAGGATGCCGTTGCGATCCGGGCTACGTGCCCCGAACTACCCCAACTTTTTTACAAAAAGACTATCTTTGCCCTCCACAAGAAGAACGGCCTGTTGATTCCAATTTATTTGGGGTAGGAAAGTCCGGACACCACAGAGCAGCAAAGCGGGTAACGCCCGCCGGTCGCGAGATGAGGACCAGTGCAACAGAAAGGATGTATATTAATTTATAGTGAAATCAGGTAAACTCTTTGCGGTGCAATGTTAAGTATATCGGATTTCCCGGTTCGCCGGGATAGGAGTGGCTCGCTCCAAAAACCGAGGGGTAAGCAGCTAAAGTTTTGCAGCAATGTTAAACGCAGATAAATAACAGGCACTTTCGCTTCGGCGAATTTACAGAATCCGGCTTACAGTTTTTCTTGTGGTTTTTAATAGAAAACAAAAAGCAGAAATTTAGGTTTCTGCTTTTCTTATTTATTCTTTTTCCAATTGAGATTTTGCATCATCCAACTTCTGTTGCTCTTCTTTGGCCAATTTCGGGAATTTCAAATTCATGTTTTGCAGCGAATCAATGATGATTCGAATGGCGGCCACACGTGCAAACCATTTGTCATCCGCCGGAATCACAAACCAAGGCGCATGATCTTTTGAAGTCTCGTTGATGGCTCTTTCATAGGCTTCCATATACTCATCCCAAAGTTTTCTTTCGCTAAGGTCGCCGGCTGCAAATTTCCAGTTTTTCTCAGGCTCGTTGATGCGGTCCAGAAAGCGTTTTTTCTGTTCTTTCTTTGAGACGTTAAGGAAGATCTTGATGATTTTAGTACCATTCTGCGTCAGGTGTTTCTCGAAATTCCGGATGCTTTCATATCGGTTTTCCCAGAATTCTTCGTCAAAATCCGAAACAGAATCCCACACGTTTTCATTTAGATTATATTCAGGATGAACTTTGCAGACTAGCACGCTTTCATAATGACTTCGGTTAAAAATCCCGATTTTACCTTTCTCCGGCAGTGCGACGTAATGTCTCCATAAAAAGTCGTGCGAATATTCTTTTGAGCTCGGTGACTTGAAACTATGCACCTCACAGCCCTGCGGATTCACGCCGCCGAAAACATGTTCGATCAGTGAATCTTTTCCGGCGGCATCCATCGCCTGCAGTACAACGAGTAAAGATTGGCTACCGTCTGCGTACAGTTTTTCCTGCAGTTCGCGCAGTTTTTCTTTTTCGGTTTCCAGCATTTCTCTTCCCTGCTTTTTCGTCAGGTCACCATTGTATTCCGTGTCAGTGGCGGATATTGAAAATTCACTTTTAATAATAAAATCATCGCTGAAATTGAGATCCATATTTCCTTATTTTCATTAAAAATATAAAAAAATCACTCCCATACGGAAGTGATCTGTGTGATTTTTTATTTTAAAGCTTTTCTTATTTTGCTTTCTTTCTCTCAGCTTTCACAGCAGAGACAGGCGCAGGTTTTACAGAAAGTTGTGCTGCAGGAGCGGCGACAGCGGCATCAGCTGCTACAGTGGCAGTTACAGCGGGCTCCACGGTGCCTTTAATGTTAATTACTGAACGGCTGTTTGCCGGATCATTTGAATATACCTCGATGATTTTAGCGAATGGACCTACGATTTTTGTGTCGTAACCTACCTTCAACTGAGCTGTTTTTCCTGGCATGATGGGATCCTGGCTCCATTCAGGAGTAGTGCATCCACAAGATGCCTGAACTTTCGAAATGATCAGGGGTTTGTCGCCCGTGTTTTTCACGGTGAACATTCTGTGACCTTCAGATCCCGCTTTCACGGTTCCGTAATCAAAAGTGGTTTTATCGAAAGAAATGGTTTGTGCTGTTGCGAATGCGAAAGATGCAGTTAAAAACAAACCTGCGAAAATCTTTTTCATATTTTTAATTGTTTTATGGTTCGGGTTTCTTATATTTTGAGAGACAAAGTTAAAAATTATTTCCACATCGGGATAATTTTTTTTATTTGAGTACTTTTGCACCTAATACCGAGTAAACAACAGATTCTATGCAGCTTTCCGAGAAGTACAGCCCGACAGAAACCGAAAATAAATGGTACCGTTACTGGCTGGAAAATAATTATTTTCATTCCGAACCCAACGAAAAACCACCATACACCATTGTGATTCCACCGCCAAACGTGACCGGAATTCTGCATATGGGCCATATGCTGAACAACACCATTCAGGATGTGTTGGTGCGGCGAGCGCGAATGCAGGGGTTCAATGCCTGCTGGGTTCCGGGTACCGATCACGCCTCGATTGCTACTGAAGCGAAAGTGGTTACAAAACTGAAAGAAGAAGGCATCAATAAATCTGAAATTTCGCGCGAAGAGTTTCTGAAACATGCCTGGGATTGGACCAATAATTACGGCGGAACCATTCTGGAACAGCTGAAAAAGCTGGGTTGCTCCTGCGACTGGGAGCGCACACGTTTCACAATGGAACCTAAAATGTCTCAGCAGGTCATCAAATCTTTTGTTGATCTCTATAATAAAGGACTCATCTACCGCGGTTACCGGATGGTGAACTGGGATCCGGAGGCCAAAACCAATATTTCTGATGAAGAAGTGATCTTCAAAGAGCAGAATGGAAAGCTTTATTATTTAAAATATAAAATTGAAGGTTCTGAAGATTTTCTATCGGTAGCGACAACGCGTCCCGAAACCATTTTCGGTGATACGGCGGTATGCATCAATCCAAACGATGAAAGATATGCGCACCTGAAAGGAAAGAAAGTGATCGTGCCAATTGCGAACCGTTCAATTCCGGTAATCGAAGATGAATATGTTGATATCGAATTCGGCACGGGCGCGTTGAAAATTACGCCGGCACACGACCTGAACGATTACGAAATCGGCCAACGACATCAGTTGCAGATGATTGATTCCTTGGATGATGACGCTAATCTGAACGCTCACGGTCTTCACTACGAGGGCAAAAACCGTTTCGAAGTGCGCAAGATGATCGCGAAGGAACTGGAGGAGAAAGGACTTTTGCTTAAAGCTGAAGATTATGTGAACAAAGTAGGGACTTCCGAAAGGACGGGCGCCGTAATTGAACCGAAAGTGTCGATTCAGTGGTTTCTGAAAATGTCTGAAATTGCAAAACCTGCACTCGATGTAGTAATGAATGATGAGATCAAATTCCATCCTGAAAAATTTAAGAACACCTATAAACACTGGATGGAAAACATCCGCGACTGGAATATCTCACGCCAGCTTTGGTGGGGACAGCAGATTCCCGCGTACTTTTATGGGGAAGGTGAAAACGATTTTGTGGTCGCGGAAACGGTTGCGGAAGCACTTGAACTCGCAAAGGAAAAATCTCAAAACCCAAATCTTCAAATCTCAGATCTCCGTCAGGATGAGGATGCACTGGACACGTGGTTCTCTTCATGGCTGTGGCCGATCTCTGTTTTTGACGGAATGCTGGACGACGAAAACAGCGATATCAACTACTATTATCCGACTTCAGATTTGGTGACAGGTCCGGATATTATCTTTTTCTGGGTAGCTCGGATGATTATGGCCGGCATTGAATACCGAAAGGAAGTTCCGTTTAAAAATGTTTACTTCACCGGGATTGTACGTGATAAGCAGCGCCGCAAGATGTCAAAATCGCTGGGCAACTCACCGGATCCGATTGAACTGATCGAAAAGTATGGCGCAGACGGTGTTCGTGTGGGAATTTTGTTAAGTTCGGCTGCCGGAAACGATTTGCTTTTCGATGAGGACCTGATGCTGCAGGGCCGAAATTTTGCCACAAAAATCTGGAATGCCTATCGCCTGATTCAGGGTTGGAACACGGATGAAAATTTAAAACCAAACAAATCTGACGTTCAGGCGATCGAGTGGTTTGGCCAGCAAATGAATAAAACAATCGCGGAGATTGCCGACCAATTTGAAAAATTCCGGATTTCAGATGCGCTGCATCTGATTTACAAACTGGTTTGGGACGATTTCTGCGCATGGTATCTTGAGGCCGTGAAACCGGCATTTGGTCAGCCGGTGTCACAGGAAGTTTACGATCAGACAATTGCCTATTTTGAGGAACTGATGAAGCTTCTGCACCCGTTCATGCCGTTCCTGTCTGAAGAACTTTGGCAGAATATCACAACTCGAACTGCTGATAACGCGTTGGTAATCACGCAGCAGAGTAAAGGTGGCGACTTCAGCAAAGACATTCTTGATAATTTTGAATTTGCAAAAGAAATAATTTCAGGCGTACGGAATTACCGTCAAAGCAAGGGAATCTCGCCGCGAGAAGCCGCGGAGATTTTTACGGGTGCTGAGCATTTTGAGAATGAAGATCTGGTGAAGAAATTAGCCAATATTTCAGACATTCATTATGCTCAGAAAACCGATAAACCAAGCTTTACATTTTTAATCGGTTCCAATGAAATTTCAATTCCACTCAGTGACAACCTCGATCTGTCAGAAGAAAAAGCAAAAACCGAAGATGAAATTAAATACCTCAAAGGTTTCCTGATCTCGGTTGACAAAAAACTTTCAAATGAAAAATTTGTGGCCAATGCAAAACCTGAAATCGTAGAATCTGAACGTAAAAAACAGCGCGATGCACAGGACAAAATTGCCCTTCTCGAAGCGAAACTGAAGACTTTATAATATTAAAATACCATGATTCACCTCGAAAACATTGCCCGGCTCTTCAGCAAAAATTTTGTGGAAAATCCTGTTCTTGAGACTTTCGATGCCGGTACAATATATCTTTCCAGTGGAAAACTTGTCGCCTGCGATCCTGTCTTAACCAATGACATGGCGCCGTTCGATACTGTTTTTCCTGTGGGAGAATTTCCGGTTTTGGTTCACAAAGAGCGTGAAAGCAACTGCATCGCCTATACCGAAATTGTCTTCAGCGATTCGCCCGCTGTGAAATGGCAGCTGGCCACCACCGATTCTCAAAATATTCAGGACCTGAAAGGTGAGGAAATCTATGGCTATCCTGTTGAAAGTGGAATGGGTTGCTTTATGGATACGGATACACAAATAAGTTTGGGGAAGTTGGAACTTAGGCTTTTCCACCGGAAAGGTGCCGATTTCATGGGTATTTACGAAGAGTTTTTCCATGAACATTTTTTCAATGAGGACGGCGCAATCGATCAGTATGCGATTTTAAAACCTGATGACGCGGCAAAAGGAAATATTTTCGCCTTCGAAACCGGTTATGGCGAAGGATTTTACGGTAGTTACATCGGTTTTGGATCCAAAGGTGAGCCGGTAAAGATTGTAACCGAATTCATTGAGATTTTGGCGGAAAAGTAAAATACACTTTTAAATCATAAACTCTTATAAAATCAATAGATTTGTAAAAGCGTCGCCAGATATTTCATAATTGACGGTCGTTTAAATTTTTTGATTCATGAAAGTATCCACGGAACAACCCAAAATAATTGTAGTAGGCAGTTCGTCCATCGATTTGGTGCTTACTACCGAACATTTGCCCAAACCAAATGAAACTGTGCTCGCAGAAAAATCCGAAAGCTTTTTTGGCGGGAAAGGCGCTAATCAGGCTGTGGGCGCTGCCAGGCTGGGTGCAAGTGTCTATTTTATCGGTTGCGTCGGAATGGATCCTTTTGGCCAGCAGATTATGCGAAACCTCGTGGATGAGGGCGTAGACGTAAGTTATATCGTTGAAACCGAAGAAGCCGCCACGGGTTCTGCATATGTTACGTCCTCAGAAGGCGTAAACTCTATTGTGGTAGTTCCTGCTTCAAATTATTGCCTTAATCCGTCGCACGTCGCAGAGGCAGAACGCTATTTTTCTACAGCCGACCTGCTGCTCGTTCAGCTTGAAATACCGATGGAAACAGTAGAATTTGCGGTAGAACTCGCCCGTAAAAACGATACGAAAGTGGGAGTTTATGCCTCGCCGCCCAAAAAACTTTCCGGGGCTGTGATAGAAGCCAGCAGCTTCATTGTAGCTAAAAGCAGCGAACTTTCAATTGTCTTTGGTGAAGAGCAGCGCGAAGAGATCCTGAGAAAATATGCCAACAAACTTTTCGTGCGCGATGATTCGAATTCAACGACGTACTACAACGGTTCCGAAATGAAATATTACCGCAACGATCACGACTCGGTTTTACATAAAATGGGAATGGGCGACGCCTTCACCGCGGGATTTGCTGTTGCCATGTGCCACCGGAATTCTGTTGATGACTGTGTGAAATTCGGCAACGACGTTTCTTTAAAAGTAACCAAAAACTGTGGTTCGCAAAGCGGCTTGCCATATTTAAAGGATTTCGGTTTAGAGTAAAATAATTCACATATTTAGTTGATTATAATTCACTTTTTTAAGTGAATTTTTTTAAATTAAACTACAGTTGCATGATGTTTACTTTTAAATTTAAAGTAAATAAACCGGAAGCTAATGTGCTTCCGGCGTTTTTAATGGAACTGGTTTTCAAGATTTTTCAGTTCGGAAATAATGCCGGCGGTTTTGGCATCCTGCTTTTTCATTTCGCGTTTACCGAGGTAAAAATAGGCGAAAAGGAGCCAGCCATACGTGATGCCAAATGCCAAAAGTAAGATCCACAAATCTTTTGTTTTCAGCAGTTCATACAAGTAAACTGCGAGCGCACTGCCGAGTAAAACATAATAAACCGGCATATTCCAGTGGCGTTGTTTTTTCTGGAATTCGCGGAAATCGAGCCATTGCTGAAGGTGGATTGCGGGTGGCTGTGCTTCATCGATCCGGTCAATTTTCTTTGCGGTATAAAGCATCAGCGCTGCCTGAAGAAAACAAACCGTTGAAATCAGAATCATGGCAGACATGATGGGCGCAGTTTGGAGTTTAGGATTAAATGTGGCCATTAACCCGATGACGAGCAGGCCGGTAAATATGAGTGTCGCCGCCGCGCGTATCTGGGTTTTTCTAAGTTTCATTCTATTGCTTTTTATTTCTGAAATTATGGCGACGGGTTTTGCGGCGGATGTTTCGTTCTTTTTCCAAAGGTTTTGGAGTTCGTTAAATTCTTCCATGGCTCGTGTATAATTGGTGAAGTTCTTTTTTAATTCTATGGATTTTCACACGCAGATTGTTTTCGGTAATGCCGGTGATTTCTGCGATTTCAGGGTATGTTTTCTCGTCCAAAACCAGCGTGATAATGATTCTTTCATTTTCTTTCAAACGACTGATGCATTGGTAAAGCCGGTCGATTTCTTTCGAATTGTCATGCGTTTCTTCATGTTCCAATTTGGCGAGAATATCCTCGGAGTTGTGGGCAACGGATTTTTGTTTTTTTAAACCTACCAGGCACGTATTGATGGCGATCCGGTAAATCCAGGTGCCGATCTGGCTCTCGCCGCGAAATCTCGGCAGGCTGTTCCAGACGGCAATCCAGGTTTCCTGGTGTAGGTCGTCTGCTGAAAGTCTTTCGCCCGAATAACTCAAACACAGTCTGTATATCCTTGGCGAGAATTCTTTGTACAGGTCGTCAAAATCGTGCGTCATAAGTGCAGTGTTTTTTCATTTTTTAAAGTATTAAGTAAAGACTGTTTTTCAGACGCTGCAGCAAATTCTGTACATTGGTTACAAACGGATCAAGTTTATTACAAAATTTTTTGAAACAATTTAAATGTAATGAAGTTTCACAGCTTCCAAGCTTCTGGGTGGCTATTTTAAAATCATTAAATTTACCTCAAAGAAAGCCAATGAAAATTTACACAAAGACCGGAGACAAAGGCGAGACAGCACTTTATGGCGGAACACGCGTTTCCAAAGCTTCTGCGCGGGTGGAAGCGTACGGCACAATCGATGAACTCAATTCGTTTATCGGTTTTGCTAAAACGGAAATAGCCAATGATGTTGTTTTAGGTCAACTTAAAAAAATTCAGTTTGATTTATTTACGGTAGGTTCAGAATCTGCGACACCGACGGACAAACTTACATTAGCCAACGGGAGCTCGCGTTTGTCTTTAATGATATCTGAAAAAGAAATAGAAGAACTCGAAAACTGGATGGATGATTTCGAAACAGAACTGGAGCCCCTTCAGTTTTTTATTCTGCCCGGTGGCGGCAGATCTGCGACATCGCTTCATATTTGCCGCACCGTTTGCCGCCGTGCGGAGCGCAGCCTGGTATTTTTGAATGAGTCTGAAGAAGTTCGTCCTGAACTCATTAAATACCTGAACAGACTCTCAGACTATCTGTTTGTTCTGGCGCGCTACGTTTCGAAAATCAACGGCGAAACAGAAGAATACTGGAATCCGAACAACCGTTGATTTTTTTGAAGATACATGCAGAAAGCGCTTTTATTCATAAACGGAGAACCGCCGGAAAACCTTCCTCACACTGAAGGATATGCACTGATAGCGTGTTCGGACGGGGCATTCCATTACTTAAAAGAAAAAAAATTTCCGTTCGAAAAGCTTGATTTTATTTCGGGTGATTTTGATTCGCATTCTGGTGCGGATGACGCTGTGTACCGGGATAAGTTCATCTACACACCCGATCAGAACAAGACCGACTTTCATAAATCGCTGGAAATTATCCAGCAAAAAGGTATAAAGAAAGTGGATATTTACGGTGGCAGCGGCGGAGAGATGGATCATTTCCTGGGAAATCTGCATACCGCCTTTCTGTTTAAGGACAAAATTGAACTCAAATTCTTTGATGCATACGGCACTTACTTTTTTTCGCCGAAAAATTTAGTTTTAAAAGAATGTCAGGGAAAACTGGTCTCACTAATTCCTTTTCCGGCTACAGAGAATGTAAGTAGCAACGGGCTGAACTGGGAACTTTCGTGCGAAGATCTGTCGCTCACGACACGCATCGGGTCTCGAAATTTTGCTTTAAGTGATACGGTGGAAATAACTTTTACGGGTGGTGACCTGGTAGTTTTCGTGGGTAACATCCCAAAAGGTAAGTTTTAGGGTTTATTCTCCACATAAACCAACTTTTTTGCGCAATTTTGCAATTTATTTTCTGCGAACTTTTTACACATTAAAATTCCAAATATTTCTAAAGAATGAAAATTAAATATTCAGAACTTATCGACCAGACTTTGTATTTCCCGACAGAAGAATTCAACGTCTCGGAAAATACGCTTCTGTTTCACGATATTCCTCTGATGGATGTGGTAGAGCAGTATGGCACGCCGCTGAAGTTTAATTATCTCCCGAAAATCTCGATGAATATTCAGCGCGCCAAGGCGTGGTTCAAAGAAGCCATTGAGAAGAATGATTATAAAAAAGGCTACCGCTATTGCTACTGCACCAAGTCGAGTCAGTTTGCATTTGTGCTCGAAGAGGCTTTAAAAAATGATATTTCGATCGAGACTTCCTCCGCGTACGACATGGACATTGTGAAATCGCTGTACGACAAAGGAAAGTATGATAAAGACGTTGAAGTGATCTGCAATGGTTTCAAGACTGACGATTATCTGCATAAAATTTCCGAACTCATCAATAGCGGTTTCCAGAATATTATTCCCGTTCTGGACAATTACCGCGAGCTTGATAAACTCACTGAAAGTATTGATACGACCTTCAATATCGGGATTAGGATCGCGTCTGAAGAGGAGCCGAAATTCGAATTTTACACGTCAAGACTGGGCATCGGCTACAAAGACATCATCCCATATTACAGCCAAAAAATTGCTGAACATCCCAATGCGCGCCTGAAAATGCTGCATTTCTTCATCAATACCGGCATCAAGGACACGGCGTATTACTGGAATGAGCTTTACAAGTGTCTCCGCGTGTATGCCAGGCTGAAAAAGATTGCGCCGGAAGTAGATTCGCTCAATATCGGCGGCGGTTTCCCGATCAAAACATCCCTGAATTTCGATTACGATTACCAGTATATGGTGAACGAAATCGTGTCGCAGATCAAGAAATTCTGCGAAGAAGAAGGGGTGGAAGAACCCAATATCTATACCGAATTCGGTAGTTTCACGGTTGGCGAAAGCGGTGGAAATCTTTACAAAATCATTTCCCAAAAACGCCAGAACGATAGAGAAAAATGGAACATGATCGACTCCTCTTTCATGACCACTTTGCCGGACACATGGGCCATTTCGCGCCACTTTATCATGTTGCCGCTGAACCGTTGGGACGATACCTATGAACGTGTTTTTCTCGGCGGATTGACCTGTGATTCAGATGATTATTACAATTCCGAGCAACATACCAACGCGATTTATCTGCCTGTTTTCAGTGATACGAAACCGCTGTATATCGGATTTTTTCACACCGGGGCTTACCAGGAAACCATCGGCGGCTACGGCGGCGTTCACCACTGCCTGATGCCTCAGCCGAAGCATATTCTGATCAATAAGGACGAAGACGGCAATTTCACCTACGAAGTTTTCCGCGAAGAACAAAGGCCGGAAGACGTGCTGAAACTTTTAGGATATTGAATTAAGGAGCAACAAAAGAGTTGCTCCTTTTCATTTGCGGTCCCGCTTTCCGTTGCAATCTTTTTTTCGGCAGCTTTGCCGCCGAAAAAAAGGATTTCCACTGCAATCGGGGCTAGGATGTCGGGTATTTGCATTTCCCGCCGCTGGGCTCTACAAATAGACTTTTCGGCGCTCGCTTCGCTCGCGCCCTCAATATATTCAAAAAAATCTTTCAATCTTCTCCATTGCAATTTCCGAAAAATCCGAAATTACCATATTGGCTTTGCTGTAATCCTGACCTGCCGAATGTTCGCTTTTGTAAGCCACACAGAAAATTCCGGCCGCGTGCGCAGCCAGAATTCCATTCGTAGAATCCTCGATGACAAGACAGTTTTGTGCAGGTTCGCCCGCCAATTTGGCGGCTAACTGAAAGATTTCAGGATGAGGTTTCGACTCCTTTAGACTTGCACCGCTGATTTTTCCGCTAAAATATTTTTCGAGACCGAATTTTTCAAAAACCCAGTTGATCGTGTTCATGTGTGCGGACGAAGCCAAAATAAGTTTCAGTCCGTTACTGTGATAGTTTTCTATCAGGTTTTTTACGCCGGGAAGTAGATCAAAATCCGCATCATTATCAAAATAGTGCTTGAAATAGCGGCGCTTTATAGAAGCGAGATCTTCGGGTGATGTCCCTAAATTAAATTTTTCTGCCAGTGTGCTGCAAACTTTCTGCGTTGACGCACCGGTGAAACTCGTATACAGTTCTTCAGTAACGGTGATGCTGAGGTCTGCGAACATTTTGAAATAAGCTTTTCGGTGCAATGGCTCGGTATCTACGATGACACCATCCATATCGAAAAGTACAGCTTTTAAAGGCATATTTGTGATTTTCGCAAAGGTAGATAAAGCGAATTTAAAACAATTGGGTGACAAAAATTACCGGTTCGCTTCGATAATCCATATCAAACCAAAGAATAAAGCCACTATTATTAACAGCGCAAGTACCGATTTCCAGTTGGCGAAATTCACTGTCCAGCCCATCCACGGCTGACGTTTGGGCGGAAATATTCTTTGGTCGTTTCTATTGAAGTAGAAGACGCCCCAAATCCAGTTGCCGGCATCGTTCCGAAAATTATCAGTTTTCATCTTTTTAGGTTTGTCTTAAAGTTACGGTTTTTTCCTGAAAATTGGCAATCTGAAACGGGCTTCTGTTTACAATACGTTTTTTTACCTTTGGACATTCAAAATTCAAAATTAAAATCTAATTTATACATGAAAACATACGCCGGTATTCCCGTAGAAAACGCATCCCTCGAAAACTCAAAAGTAATGCTTGTCACTGTGCCATATGACGGAACTTCCACCTGGGGAAAAGGCGCCGACAAAGGCCCTGAACTCTTTCTCGACGCTTCCGAAAATATGGAACTTTTCGATATTGAAACCCGAACTGAGCCTTACCTTGAAGGTGTATATCTGGCAGGCGAAATTTCAGAAGATTCAACGCCGGAGGCAATGACAGAAGCGGTTTATCAGAAAACCAAGGAACTGCTGAACCACGACGGCAAACTTTTCACGCTTTTTGGGGGTGAACATTCGGTTTCAATTGGTTCGATCCGCGCGGTGGGTGAAAAGTATGAAAACCTCACGGTTCTTCAGCTTGATGCGCATACAGATTTGAGACCTGAGTTCCATGGTTCCACGTCAAACCACGCGTGTGCAGTTTATGAAGCCAGCAAAAAACACAATCTGGTTCAGGTTGGTATCCGTTCGATGGATGTGGAAGAAATGGAACACGTAAATGAAGAGCAGTGCTTCTGGGCACACGAGATCGCGACAAACCCAAACTGGATCGACGATGTGCTGGCAAAAGTTTCCGGAAATGTATATATCACCATCGATCTTGATGCTTTCGATCCCGCGATTGCGCCTTCAACGGGAACGCCGGAGCCGGGCGGTCTGCAGTGGTATCCAACTTTGGAGCTTTTGAAAAAAGTGTTCGAAAAGTGTAATGTTGTCGCGTTCGATATTGTAGAATTAATGGATTCGCCGATGCCGAAACCAAGCGCGTTCTTAGCCGCGAAATTGTATTATAAAATGCTGGCGTATTATCATTTGGGAAGAGCCAAGTAAAAAGAGCGAGGTAAAAAGCGCCAGGAATCAAAAATCAAGAAAAAAATGCTTTCCATAATGTTGGGAAGCATTTTTGATGAAGTGTGGTTTAAAAAAGACAGATTGATGCACGTTTTTTCACCTGAAAGTTCCAAACACTCGTGCGACAGTCTTTCCGGTGTTCCCGAAAGTTCCAAACACACGTGCGACAACCTTTCGGGAAGTCCCGAAAAGTCCAAACACGCGTGCTTCTAACTTTCGGGAAACGGGTCAGGCAATTCAATGTTATATTTTGTCTTTATTTCAAAACATCTACTTCCAAAGAACTGTCGCCAAAAACCTTGATGAAGGCTTTGGTGTAATCTTCTTTTGCAGCGAAGTTCGGATTGTCCATAAATTTCTGAGGGTTTACAGCAAACAGTGGAAACCAGGTGCTTGAAATTTGGATCTGGATTTTATGCCCTTTCTTAAAGGTGTGCACCACATCCTGAAGCCGGAAATTCACAGCTGTTTTTTGGTTCGGTACCAGGGCTTCCGGCTTTTCACGTGAGTTGCGGAATCTGGCCGGCATTATTTCGCTGCGCACCATCTGGTGGTAATTTCCGTAAACCACGCCGTCTTTCTTTTCTGTGGGTTTGAAATCTTCCGGATAGACATCGATAAGTTTCACCGCAAAATCGGCATCGGTAGAAGTAGAGGAAATATTAAGTTTTGCTAAAATTTCGCCTGCAAAAGTGAGGTCTTCCGTGAGTACATCGGTTGTGAATGTGATCACATCCGGCCTTCCCACCGCGAAACGCTGGTCTTCGCTCATATAATTTCGCGGTGTGAACCCGTTGAAGTCTTTCAGTTTATCTGAACTTAAAACCGGATTGTTCGGATCGCTGTAATACTCCGAGGTTGAGTTGGAAGCTGCCGGTTTCAGGGTTCCGTCTGCGAGGAAAAAGTTGACTTTCTGCGCGTTTTTAGGCGGATAAACATCAAATTCTTTCCACTCTTTTTTTCCGGTGTCGTACATCATCGCTTCAGGTAAACCGGCGTCAGCTTTGGAATTCCCTTTAAGATAATGACTGAAAAATTTAGTTTCCAGATTTTTTTGATAATAGGTCGCAATGCTGTCTCCGAAATAAATCTCATTGTGAAAATGTTTCCCGGTTTCGCGGCTCCACGCGCCGTGCGAGAAGGGTCCCATTACAATGGTGTTTTTAGCATTTGCGCTGGTTTTCTCAATGGTTTTATAAATATTTAGAGGTCCGGACAGATCTTCGGCATCGTACCATCCGCCGACGGTCATCACTGCGTGTTTCACGTTTTTCAGGTGTGGCAGCAGACTTCTTTTTTGCCAGTATTCATCGTAATTCGGATGATTCATTACTTCGGTCATAAAGAAATTGTCCTTGTAATATTTTTCGTAGCCGTCTTTCAGCGGTCCCATATCGCGGTAAAACTTTAAGCCGTCTTCTGATGTTGGTTTAATCATACTTTCGGTGTACCAGGCCTTGTTTTCAGGCTTTGTTTTTTGCACGCCAAAGACGGGAAAAGTCCTGAAATAGCCGAGCATGAACTTGCCGTTGTGCAGAAAATCATCATTCCAGAAATCCGAAATTGGTGCCTGCGGCGACGACGCTACCAATGCCGGGTGATCCGCCAAAATGCCTGCAGCAGTATAAAATCCCGGATAGGAAGTGCCGTACTGACCCACTTTTCCGTTGTTGTTTTTCACATTTTTCAGCAACCACTCGATCGTGTCGTAAGTATCCGTGCTTTCATCTACGTCTTTTTTGGTTTTGTGTGCTACCTGTGGCGTCATGTTGGTAAATTTTCCTTCGCTCATGTATCGTCCCCGAACGTCCTGATACACAAAAATGTACTTGTCGTTCATCAAAAATTTATTCGGCCCGAGCGAAGCGCGGTATTCGTTTTCGCCGTAAGGTGCGATGCTGTAGCACGTGCGCTGCATGATGAACGGGTATTTTTTAACCTTCGAAATATCTTTTGGAATGTAAATCGCAGTGAATAATTTTACGCCGTCACGCATTGGGATGTAAACTTCCTGTTTGGTGAAATTTTCTTTTACAAATGAATTGTCCGGTGCCGTTTGAGCGAAAGCCGAAAGAAAACAGAATAGAAGGGTAAGTTGCAGGAATTTTTTCATGAATGATTATTTTGCCCGAAAGTATGAAAATAGTTAGAAATTTAATCTGAAAAGTGCGCATCAATGAGTTTATTTGATACTGCTTTTGATTCAAACCTTAATCTTTTACCAAAAGACGGAACGGTCAATTACTATGGGAAGATTTTAAGTAAAGATGAGGCAGACCGATTTCAACAGGCACTTTTGAAGACCATCCAATGGCGCAATGATGAGGCTGTGATTTTCGGTAAAAAAATCCTCACGAAGCGCAAAGTAGCGTGGTACGGCGATGAAGAATTTAAATATACCTACTCTAAAACGACCAAAACCGCACTTCCATGGACTGCGGAACTGCTGGAGATAAAGAGAATTTGCGAGGCAGAAACGTGTGAGATATTCAATTCGTGTTTGCTCAATCTCTATCATTCCGGCGAAGAAGGCATGGCCTGGCACAGCGATGCGGAGAAAGATCTGAAGAAAAACGGCGCAATAGCTTCCTTAAGTTTAGGCGCTGAAAGAAAGTTTCTATTCAAACATAAATTCAGCAGCGAAAAAGTGGATGTGCTCTTAGAAAACGGCAGTTTATTGGTAATGAAAGACGAAACCCAAAGCTTTTGGCTTCACCGTTTGCCACCAACCAAAAAGGTAAATACACCAAGGATTAATCTTACTTTCAGAACAATAGAACGTTGAAACTGATGGTTCTGCGTCAGTATTTGAAACTGTTTACATTAAAAATTTGGCTTAAAAATTGTGAAAAGTTTAATATTTGTTAGCATCCTGGCATCATTATTAATAGGTAAATTTGAAAATATTAAAACATTAAATCATCGAACTATGAAAAAACTAATTGCAACCTCAGCACTCGCATTGGCAGTTTCATTTGCATCAGTCGCCTGTAAGAAAAAGGTGAGTGATGCCGATCTTCAGACGCAGGCAACTACTGTGGTAACAGCAAATCCGCAAGCTTCAGTAGAAGTGAAAGACGGCACTGCGCATCTTAGCGGCACTTTTGAAGATGAAGCTTCGCGCGATCAGATGATTGCTTCACTCAAAGCAATACCGGGCATCAAGGACGTAATGGACATGTCAAAAATTGAAGCCGCTCCTGTTGTAGAAACGGTTTCTGCCGTAGATCCGGCTGTTCAGCAGAGAGTAGCTGATGCCGTTAAAGATTTTCCTTCAGTTTCCGTAGAAGTCATCAATGGTGAACTGACGCTTACCGGAAATGTTTCGCCAGAGCAGGCGCGTAAGATCAAGATGTCTGTAGATGCCCTTCAGGCAGGAAAAGTAAATTATAATTATAGTGTAAAATAATAGCAATGAGTACCTTACAAGATAAATACGCAGGAGTGATCTCTGCTGCACAGTCTGCCGGAATCCGGAATCTGCAGGTTTTAGAACAGGACGGCATATTATATGTTTCAGGAGACGCTGCATCCAGTGCGGCAAAAGACAGCGTTTGGAATGCCTTGGGCGCTATTGATACCACCTATTCAGCGTCTGATATCAACCTCAACGTGCAGGTTTCCGGTCTGTCTGCGGGCGCTTCGCTTACGGTATCTACGGATAATTCAAATCTAAATATCCGCCAGGAAGCTTCTACAGACGCAGCCATTGTGGGGAAAGCAGCAAAAGGTGACGCAGTGACCTTGGTAGAACAAACCTCTGACGACTGGTGGAAAGTACGCACCTCAGACGGTGTGGAAGGTTACGCCTATTCACGCTATCTCCGTTCATAGAAAGTCTTTCGTTATATATTTGTTAACCTCTGGATTCGTTAATTCAGGGGTTTTTGTTTGGGGCCATCTCGTCATGGGAATTTATTTGCTGACGCAAACAAATTCCCATGACGAGACCGCGATCTCCGATACAATCGCCGCGGCCTTTTCAGGCCGCGGAGGATTTCCACTGCGATCGCTTGTCCGGCGCGGTTGTTCAAATCTATATATGCTAAAAAAACTATATTTGTAACCTTACACAACAAAGAAATAACATGAAAGGTCAAAACAAGCTTTTTATCGCCATCGTAGTTGCACTCATTTTAGGAGTGATAATGGGTGGCGTGGTACACACCCAGTTCCCCGAAAATTCCGAAGGGTTTTCCAATAACATCAAACTGTTGGGAACTATATTCATCCGACTTGTACAGATGATCATTGCGCCGCTTGTTTTCACCACCCTCGTTGTGGGAATTGCAAAAATGAGCGACATGCGCATGATTGGCCGCGTGGGAACCAAAGCCATGTTGTGGTTTATCACGGCATCTCTGGTATCGCTGGTGATCGGTTTGATATTTGTGAACTGGCTTGAGCCCGGCTATGTAATGCAGCTTGAGAAACCCGCTGCTGATGCAGCCGGTGAGGTGGTGGCGAACAGCCATGGACTTTCATTGGAACAGTTTGTAAAACATATAATTCCCAAAAGTTTATTTGAGGCCTTTGCTACCAATGAAGTACTTCAGATCGTAGTTTTTTCCATTATGTTTGGTATTGCCCTTGCAAATATGGGTGAAGATTACACCAAACCTATCGTGCGCGCACTTGATATTCTCGCTCACGCCATCCTGAAAATGGTAGGTTATATCATGTGGTTTGCGCCACTCGGTGTTTTGGGGGCCATTGCTGCTGTAGTAGCTACGAACGGGTTTGACATCTTTAAAGTGTACGCAATCTATCTCCGTGACTTTTTCTTTGCGCTTGCCATTCTGTGGCTGGTTCTATGTATTGTGGGTTACATGATCCTTGGAAACAGGCTTTTTGAACTTTTAAGAAGAATAAAAGAACCTCTGCTTATCGCATTTTCCACTACCAGTTCAGAAGCAGTATTTCCGAAACTTGTGGAAGAACTCGAAAGATTTGGCTGCAACAACAGGATAGTTTCCTTCATTCTGCCATTGGGTTATTCCTTCAATCTTGACGGAAGTATGATGTACATGACGTTTGCTGCCATCTTCATCGCGCAGATTTACGGTATTGACATGACTCTCGGGCAGCAGATAATCATGCTGTTGGTATTGATGCTTACGTCTAAAGGAATTGCAGGCGTGCCGCGTGCAAGTCTCGTAATTATTGTGGCTACATGTACGATGTTCGGTATTCCACCGGAAGGAATTGCGCTTATTCTTCCAATCGATCATTTCTGCGATATGGGTCGAAGTATGACCAATGTTTTGGGTAACGCGCTTGCAACTTCGGCGGTTTCAAAATGGGAAGGCCAACTCGATAACCACGGCGGTGACCTGTAATTAATTTTTAATTTAAATAGAAGCTGCGGTGAAAAACAGAGTGGGTACAGCGATAACATTAGGTTTTGCGCTGTTTGCAATGTTCTTTGGTGCCGGAAATCTTATTTTGCCGCCATTTATCGGTCTTCAATCGGGTGATGAATGGTTCGCGGCAGTTTCGGGATTTTTCACCACAGGTATTGTCTCTCCGTTTTTGGGTGTGCTCACTGTTGTACTGTTCGGCACTTCGTTTACCGATCTTGGTAAAAAGGTAAATCCGGCGGTTGTGACCATCCTTGCGCTGCTGATTATGCTTTGCATTGGCCCGCTTGTCGCTATTCCACGCACCGCTGCCGCTACATTTGAAATTGGCATTCAGCCTGTTTTTGCAGGTTTTAATCCCATTATTTTTTCTGTACTGTTCTTTGCTGTTGTTTTCATGTTGTCCGTCTCGCAGTCAAAAATTGTAGATATCATTGGCAATATCCTGACGCCGTTTCTTATAATAAGTTTAGGAGTAATGGTTGTCATAGGACTTCTGAATCCTTCCGCACTTGCTCAGGATACGGGAGTTAGCGCTCAACAATCTTACGTTTATGCATTTCATCAGGGATACCAGACCTTAGATGTCCTAGCATCCGTTATTTTTGCGGGCATCATAATTTCAGCCGCTATTGATAAAGGATATACCAATGCCAACGATCGGTTTAAAATCACTGTTGTAGCCGGACTCATTTCTATGGTAGCGCTGCTTTTCATTTATGGCGGACTGATTTACCTTGGCGCACATGCCGGATTCGAAGCCTCGCAGGAAATTTCACGGGTTGATCTGCTTCTCCATATTTCCAGATCGGTGATGGGAAATAAGGGCACGATCGTGATTTCAGTTGCGGTAGCACTGGCCTGTCTCACCACCGCTATTGCACTTTCAGCCGCGATGGGAAGTTTTGTTGAAAAATTGACGAAAGGAAAAGTAAGTTATCGTACAGCCGTACTTCTTACCTGCCTCGTTTCCGGATATTTTTCGGTAAAGAGTGTAGATGAAATCATTGAGTATGCCGTAGTAATTCTGAGTTTTGTGTACCCAATCACATTTGCACTTATACTGACACTCTTGTTTTTCGGCAAGATTGTATTTTCAAAATCCCCTTATATCGCGGCAATTGCCACAGCAGGTGTTATCGCTTCGCTGACGGTTTTTAAGCATTTCGAGTTGTTTGCTGATCAGATTGATATTCTCAACAGCTGGTTGCCATTATCCGAGCATGAACTCGGTTGGCTTTTGCCCTCCTTCCTCGCCTTCTTCATCACGGCAGGCTTTAATCGCACTATGAAAAAATCCCGCTGAGATTCGCTTACTGACTGATGTCAAGTTAAGTTACTTTTATTGATTCTAAATTACAGATTAAATTGCGTAAATTTGCCATTCAATCAGAGTAAATATTATGTTGACCAAAGATAAAATTCAGGCCTTTCTAAAAGAGATTGAAGTGGATGATTTAGTTCACAATTTCCAGGTGATGGGCAATGATGTGTATATTGACATGACCGCCCACTCGCCGGCCATGCATGAAAAAAAGAAACTTGAAGCCGCAATGAAGCAGGCCTTTGCTTCCCAGTTTGGCGAAGACGTTGTGCTAAAGCTTAAAATAGCTTCTCCTGAGCCGTCAGAGATTCAGCAAAGTCAAATTAAAGGCAAGCAAATCCCGGGAATCCAGAATATCATCGCAGTGGCTTCCGGTAAAGGTGGCGTAGGTAAATCTACGGTTGCTGCTAACCTGGCGGTGACATTAGCAAAAATGGGTTTTAAAGTCGGTATTCTGGATGCTGATATTTATGGTCCTTCGGTACCTACAATGTTTGATACAGAAGGTGCAAAACCAATTTCTGTAGAAGTTGACGGCAAAAATTTAATGAAACCCATCGAAAATTACGGCGTGAAAATGCTGTCGATCGGTTATTTTTCCGGTGCAAACCAGGCGGTTGTCTGGCGCGGACCGATGGCCAGCAAAGCTTTAAACCAAATGATTCGCGATGCAGCGTGGGGAGAACTCGATTTTCTTTTGATCGATCTTCCGCCGGGAACCGGTGATATTCATTTGTCTATCATTCAGGAAGTTCCGGTTACAGGTGCGGTGATTGTGAGCACGCCTCAGCATATTGCCTTAGCCGACGTACGGAAAGGTATCGCAATGTTCCAAATGGAAAGTATAAATATTCCGGTGCTCGGACTTATAGAAAATATGTCGTATTTTACCCCAGAAGAACTACCGGAGAACAAATATTATATCTTTGGACAACAGGGAGCGCAGTACCTCGCCGAGGATTTGGGAATCCCGGTTTTAGGTGAGATCCCGATCGTACAGAGTATCCGCGAAGCAAGTGATGTAGGTCGTCCGGCATCATTGCAGGAAGGGACACTTATCGGTGATGTGTACAAAAAAGTTGCGCAGAATATGATAGAAAGCCTTGTGGAAAGGAATAAAAACCTGCCGGCCACAGAAGCAGTGAAAATCACTACCATGGCTGGCTGCTCTCCGAAGAAATAATAAAAAAAATGCGCAAAGCAACATTTTGCGCAGCAAAAATAGATTCTCTATGCACGAACAAACTGTAAATAATGTGATGTACGCGCTCGAAAAAATTCGGCCCTTCCTGAATAAGGACGGTGGCGATATAGAGCTTGTAGATGTGCGGGACAGCATAGTTTATGTAAAACTGCAAGGAAACTGCAATGGCTGCCCGATGAGTTTTTCGACCATGAAACTGGGTGTAGAAAACACGATTAAGCAACACGCGCCTGAAATTCAGGAGGTTGTAAATGTGGAATAATTCAGTTCAGTACAAACCTTACTCAAAAGCAATTCGTAATTTTGAATTGCTTTTTTTTGATGCCGCAAGTTATTAGAAAAATTCAGCGGCTAAAAAACAGTATTAATCCAAGCGAATTCACGATTTAATTGATATTTTAGCGCACTAAATCTCACTACTATATGATTGCCATTATCGACGGCGGCTCTACCAAATGCGACTGGGTAATTCTGGAAAATTCAGGCAAACTCAGCCTAAGAACCACCACGCTTGGTTTTAATCCGAACATTATAAATCCCGATTTTATCCCGCAGGAAATCAACCGCAATCAGGATTTGTTTTTTCTGAAAAATCATATCGAAAAAGTGTTTTTCTACGGTTCAGGTTGCGGCACGACGCACAACTGCAAGAAAGTGCACAAAGAGTTTTCAGAAATTTTCCCAAATGCGGAGGTTTCAGTACGTGAAGATATGACGGCTGCGGCTTACGCGGCTTACAACGGCTCACCTGCCATTGTCTGTATTTTGGGTACGGGTTCGAATTCCTGCTATTTTGATGGTGAAAAAATACGTGTCGATTTGCCTTCGCTTGGTTTTTTAATAGGTGACGAGGGCAGTGGCAGTGCGCTCGGGAAGCAGCTGCTGCGGCGCTTTTTTATGAAAAAACTGCCGAAAGATCTCGAGGAAGATTTTGTGCAGACCTACAATCTCACCATCGAGGAAGCCATTCAGAAAATGTATCACAACCCGAGGGCCAACGCGTATCTGGGTGAATTTAACCAGTTTATTGCGAACCGTAAAAAGCATCCGTATTTCCAGAATATGGTCTTTGACGAAATGAAGAATTTCCTTGATTATCAGGTGCTTCCATATCCTGAGGCACGTGAGGTGGAAGTGAATTTCATTGGATATATTGCTTTTATATATGAAGATATTCTGCGTTCTGCAGCTGCTGAACTCAATTTGAGAATTGGAAATGTAGTGCAGAAGCCGATTGAAAGTCTTGTAAATTATCATAAAAAGTACATGCTGAATCTGTAATATATTCAGCCTTAATTTAATCTGGCTCACGGGCCTCCGGCATTTTTTTAAAGCGCCGGAAATTTTTTAATTTATTATGTCAAATCAAACCAACCGCGATGAAAAAGCGTTCAATCAGGCAGCGCTTGATTATCATCGTCAGGAACCCAAAGGAAAAATTGAGGTCATTCCCTCGAAACCGCATTCTTCACAGCGCGATCTTTCGCTTGCATATTCGCCCGGCGTTGCGATTCCTTGTCTTGAAATAGAAAAAGACCCAAAATTAGCCTACGAATACACCGGAAAAGGCAATCTTGTAGCTGTGATTTCGAACGGAACGGCCGTTTTAGGCTTAGGCGACATCGGTGCTGAAGCTTCAAAACCAGTGATGGAAGGCAAAGGACTTTTATTTAAAATCTTCGCGGACATCAATGTTTTTGATATTGAAATTGACGAGAAAGATCCTGATAAATTCATTGAGATCGTTAAAGGCATCGCGCCTACGTTTGGCGGAATTAATCTTGAAGACATCAAAGCGCCCGAAGCCTTTTATATCGAACAGCGTCTTAAAGAAGAACTGAATATTCCGCTGATGCATGACGATCAGCATGGAACCGCGATCATTTCTGCTGCAGCCCTGATCAATGCACTTGAAATCGCCGGCAAAAATATCGGCGAAGTGAAAATGGTGGTCAATGGTGCCGGCGCTGCTGCTATAGCCTGCACAAAGCTGTACCTGGAGCTCGGCCTTAAGAAAGAAAATGTGCTAATGTGCGATTCTAAAGGCGTCATCAGTCATACCCGGGAAAATCTTACACCTGAAAAAATAGATTTTGTCCGTCAAACCGATCTCAAAACGCTGGAAGAAGCCACCCGCGGTGCAGACGTTTTCATTGGACTCAGCAAAGGCAATGTTCTCACGCCAGAAATGTTGTTGTCAATGGCTGACAATCCTGTTGTATTCGGCCTGGCGAATCCGGACCCGGAGATTGAATATGATCTGGCAATGGCTACGCGTCCGGACACCATCATGGCGACGGGCCGCAGTGACTATCCTAATCAGGTAAACAACGTGCTCGGCTTCCCTTACATCTTCCGTGGTGCGCTCGATGTGCAGGCTACAGGCATCAATGAGGCGATGAAACTGGCGGCTGTACATGCAATCGCTCAGCTCGCAAAAGAGCCTGTGCCGGAAGCGGTGATTTTAACGTATAACCTGAAGAGTCTGAATTTCGGACGTGAATATTTTATTCCAAAACCGTTTGATAACAGACTCATTACTAAAGTTTCAATGGCCGTTGCTAAAGCTGCGATGGAAAGCGGAATAGCCGGCAAACCGATCGAAAATTTTGACGATTACGAAACCGCTTTGCTCGACAGGATGGGCCGTGATGAGAAACTGATCCGAATGATGCAGAACCGTGCGAAAGCTAACCCAAAACGCGTGACACTCGGTAATGCAGAAGAATATAACGTACTGAAAGCCGCGCAGATTCTTTATGAAGAAGGAATTGCGCAGCCAATTCTCTTGGGCGAAAAGAAATACATTCAGGAACAGATGCAGAAGTTCGGAATCGAGCTTAATGTTCCGATTGTAGATCCGGCCGGCGACGACCAGGAGGAAAAACGTAAGATTTACCGTGAAGACCTGTGGAAACTCCGTCAGCGTAAAGGCATGAACGAATACAAAGCGAAAAAATTTGTGCGTCAGCGCGATTATTTCGGACCGCTGATGTTAAGAAATGGTGATACAGATGCGCTTATCGTTGGCTTTTCAAAAAATTATTCATCAACTTTAAGACCGATTCTTGAAACAATTGGTAAAGAAAAAGGTGTCGATAAAGTGGCATCGATGATGATGATTTTAACTGAGAAAAAGCCTATTTTCTTTTCGGATACATCTATTATCCAAAATCCAACTGCGGAAGACCTCGTGAATATCGCGAAAATGTCGGAAACCGTAGTAAAAAGTTTTGCGATCGAACCGCGCCTTGCCATGCTCTCGTTCGAAAATTTTGCCGCCATATCAGAAACAAGCAAAAAGGTAGCGAAAGCCGTCTCGATATTGCACGAAAAGCATCCTAACATGATCGTGGATGGCGAGATTCAGCCCGACTTTGCAATGAGTGCGGACCATCTTTCAGATTATCCGTTCTCAAAACTTGGCACTACACCGGCGAATGTCTTCGTGTTCCCAAATCTCGAGAGCGCAAACCTCTCATATAAGATTATCCGTGGTATGAAGGTAGCGCAGGTTGTAGGTCCAATATTGATGGGACTTAATCAGCCTGTTCACGTTCTGCAGATGCGCGCGAGTGTAGATGAAATTGTGAATTTAGCTACCATCGCAGTACTTGATGCGCAACAGCGCGAACAGTTATAATTTACATTAAATTATAAAAAAAAACTGCGAACAGTGTTCGCAGTTTTTTTGTTTCGGTTCAGGAAAGATAGTTCTATCCAATTGTGCCACTTATTTTAAATTTTAGCAATTTTCACAGCAAACCTCTGTAATGCTTGTCAGTTTGCTGGAACGGTAGATTCTGTGCTGGCCGAGGAGATCTGTGAGCGGATTAAGCTGGCTTCGGTTTGCCAGATATTCTTCAACGTACGTAGCTTCTGATCCGCGTTTGGGATTTTTTTCAAGTTGCCATTTGTTGTCCATCGGAAAAACCTCGACGGCTATCGCGCTGATGCTGTTGCTTCGCGGTAAACCCAGTGCTTCCAGCCTATCACCGATTTCCTGCACCAAAATTTTGGCTGTGCCAAGTCTGTGGCCGTTTTCTTTACTATATGCACCATCATTTTGCTTTGATTTTTTGGGACGGTAAGGCATTGGGCCTGAATCAATCAAAATATTACGGAAAGACTCGCCATCAGCCTGCATCACCTGGGTATAAAGTGAATACCACAATGAAGTATTGGGCGGAAATGCAGTAACATTTTTACCGTTTAGCACAGCGCTCGCGTGTGCTGCCGACAACTCCACATATTTATTTTTACCTAATGGTGAGCTCACTTCACTACGAACTGCATGGCAAACAAGCTCAGGCGCAGGGTGTTGAACGCCGTTTACTTTTAGAGGCCTGCCATAGCGGGCCTGTGCGGTAGACCAAACTTCTTTGCGGTGACCTACACGTATTTCATAGGTAAAAAATCCAAAAAGTTCGTCACTGGCGGCGTGAAGACCTGGTGGCAGCGGCAGAAGATATCGTATGGCGTTCTCCTGTTCTTCGGGAATCAGCTCCTGCATAACGCCTATACCGGCTAAATCATCATGCATATCAGGGATAATCTCCCGGATTTTTTCTTCATTTATATTGAAATGCTGATCTTCAGAAATATTCAAAAGTAAATCGCGGTCAATCCGGCAGAGATACGGGTCAGGTGAATAGGCGAGTATCCGTCCGAAGTACGTCGTACGCGGGTTTTCCGGAGCTTCATCAAATTCAAACCACAGATATTTTTGTCTTTCTTCGGAATAACGGTAATTTTCGGTGTCGTGCTGATACGGAGTCAGCGCCACACCAGCGGAAACAAGTTTCGGAATCTGATGAGGAATAACCGTAACAGGAAGTTCTATTTTTAGCGTTTCCATTTTATCTGAGACTGTTGCACTATTTTTAAAATTGAGTTCCAGATTATATTCTGCCATCAGAACACGTGGAAATTTTTTCTGAAATTTCTTCGGATCTACAGAATCGAGAAACATGATACGGCTTTGGGTTCTGTCCGCATCCCGCAACATCTGCATGTTAGCAGCATCTTTCAGTTGTATGCTGCCAATTTCAATGAATTCGCTGTCAAAACCATGTACTTTGCGCTTTACTATGATGCTGTCTGGTTCAAGTCCCTGCCAGGCCCAGTCACGCAGCAGACTGAAATCTACTGCGACAATCCACCGGTTGAACAGTTCATTCACCGAAGATAAAGTTACTGAGCCGCTTTCGGGCGCCAAAGAATGCCGGATTTCATTGCTCACGCCAAACTGCACGCGGTTTCCGGGGTGACCTTCGATCGTGAGGTTATGGGAATGTAAGTCTAAAGCCTCGGCCAGTCTTTTGAGTTCAACCGCTGTGGAATTAATGACAGTTTTCGTGCTCGCGAGTTTTATTTTATTAATGTCTCCTATTTGAGGCTTATTTTCGGGTTGCAGGTAGAAGGCGCGCAGCCCACCTTTGATTGGCGAGAGAAGTTCGGGCTCGTTTTCTGCAGTCTTGTAAGCTTTTAAGCTTAAAGGAACTCCTGTAGCCACGAATTTTGCTGCATAGTCATCATCAGCAAAATCTAGAATTGGAATGAAGGTAAGCCTCAACTCGCGGGAAGTAGGTAATACAAGTTCATCAGCAGCCTCGTCACCGGTATAGTTATTTAGTAAATCCAGCTGGGTAAAATCTTTATAAATAATTTTTATATGTGCCGCCAGATCATAGTTCTCCGCTGCCAGGTTTTTAGGTAGCGGCATTGTTTTTTCCTGCCATAAAATGTAAGCTTCACGTCCGTTTTCTGACAGTACGTTATCCATTTCCAGCGATTTCACTTCCACCAGAATTTTAAAACTGTTCACGTCAGGATCGGGCAGGCCAATGGTCTGCTGAGACCTTTCAGAGGGGTTTGAAGGAATAGAAATCCCATTTATTCTGTCTTTCAGCAGTTGTGCAGCATCAGTATATTTCCCGGTATAGGCCACGCTGGGATAGCTGAGGTCTGGCCTTTTAATTCTCAACACGTTGTCTTCGCCTAAAATATTTTCTAAGATGCTTGTATCGCGTACTAAGGCAGATGTCTGCATTCTGTGGAAATCATTAATATTTAAAATTTTTAATGCGCCAGCTTTGATATTCCTGCGAAAATGCGTTTCTGCAACAGGTTTTTGACCGCCGTTAAGGGGTTCACTTTTGATTTCTGGTGACCCGCCGGAGATGTCCATCAGTCTGATACGGATTTCATAGTCATGTCCGTACCGCAACGGAACGATATGTTGAGGATCCTGATGAAACGGATGAAAGTTTTTCTTAGGCTGCAGATTTACGGCATTTGCACTTCCAAGCCCTGGCACTGCCACGCGTGGCTTTTCGAGGTGGTGAATTTCCTGGGCTTCACGGTCGGGTATCACCATGCACTTGCCATTCCAGGCCGCAAAATACATTGGCAACCAAAATCCTTCTTCCATTGTGTTCCCGTGAGATGAAGGATGCACCTCCGTAGGAAGCTCAAAAGGTTTGTTTTGCTCAAACAGGATTTCGCCATTCTGCATTTTGATGTCCTGCGATGCCATCACTCTGTTTTGCGAAAACCATGTTGAATCGCCGAGTTTCCTGATGTCCACTTTATAGCCGAAAACGCCAAGTGGCGCATCAATGGGCAAATCTGTAAGTTCTTCCTTCTGACGCAACTGGCGATTTCCCCAGATTGTCAGCTGCTCGTCATCCCAACCCAGTTGCAGGCCCACATCCTTACTCGGCGGATTGCTGGAATCTGATTCCTGCAACATATCCTGATTAACAGGCTGCTTAGCATGAACTATTTTTGCATAGCCATCATTATACAAGATCGATTCCTGCATCACCGCATCGTAGGTGGCGTTATTTGCCGCAACTTCGGACACAGGAAAAAGTACCGGCGCAAACAGAATGCGGTCATCTTTCAGAGCGGGTATTCTGGCGGCGTAGATTCCACTTAAAATTGTTTCAAAAGGTGATCCGGCACTGAAAGTGCTGAAAAGCCATCCTCCTTTTTTGAAGATATCGCCTGAAACGGGAATACTTGCTTTGTAGATCAGACCTGCTTTTTCGGCCAGTGCAGAATTTCGCAGAATAAAAGCAATCAATTTACCCCAGGAGATATAGCGGCGGTCCGTCAATTCATCTGTGAGCCTTTTGTCTTTATTTTTAATAATACATTCGTACGAATCATCTGTCACTGCAAACCGTGTGCGGGCAGAAGTGAAATTGAATGAACTCCTGTAAGTCTGTGGCAAATATTTTTTGATTGCCACATTTTTCGCAGCATATTTTTCTGACTGTGCCCTGGCGCCCGAGTCTTTGTTTAACGCAGGGTTTTCGCTGATTTGCAGGCCGTCATTAAGTTCCATCTGTGCAATTATTTCCTCGATAACCGCTTTTTTATTCACAGGAAGAACCGGTATTTGAGGCGTTTCGGTCTGCGCGACAGCCGAAAAAAGAGGCAGCCCGTCAAGTTGATTGATAATTTTGACGTTAAACTGGAAAGCGGCATCTACAAAAGCAGGTGCGCCCGAAGCCAAAGGTTTTCGAAGGTTAATGTTTCGGGGCAGAACGACAATATTAAAATGCAGCAGGCCCTCACTGTAATGCTGCGGAAATGTGAGGATGCTATAAATTGGTTCCATAATATTTGATTTTAAAAAAAAACTACAGTTAGCTGATTTGACGTGTTTCTTCCCAGGTTTCGGTAAAGCTGATGTTTACCACAAATGCAATAGAAATATCCAGCGCGAAAGTGCATCTCGCAATACAGTTGGTAGGTCCGCCACCAATTTTTTTCTGAACCTGACCGGCCGCCTCTATTGCGATAGTGATGGTCACGATGCCACCGAGGATTTCTGCACGGCCGCGGAAATAGATAAAAGCACCCACCACAAGATCGCCTGAAATCTTCATGTCAATACCCATGATGAATGTGACTGCTACTGAGCCAATCACCGGAAGCCCGACAGCGAGCTCAATGCCAAAGCCGAATTTAAAATAGAGCGCCGGTGGCGAAGACAGATCCGCCGCCAAGCCCACTTCTGCCCGTCCGACTGCGTAAATGGTAGCCGCAGCCACGCTCACGCACATGACACGGATGTCTGCGCCAAGCTCAAGATATGCACCCACGGAAGGCTTGATCTGATCTATTGTTTTCGGAATTTTGATTGGCTGGTTGAAATAAACGCCCACTTTAAAGTACGCATCCATCTTAAGTGGCGTTGTAGGCGAGTTATAATTGATCGGATCAAATGGAAATTTCACCAGCGGAATTTCTTTGTCAGCTTTAAATTTATATTCCCAGCTGTCCGCAGAATTGCTCATTGCGATTTTCAGGGCTTGTTTTACGGCTTCCGAAGGTTGCGATGGGTCCAGATTGTTCAGAAATTCCAGAATGTCATAAATGGTCTGCAGCGTTTTATCAAGTTTCAGCTGCGGACCGCTGCCAATTGACATACCTGCGTTTTTCTTTTTCTCGTTGCTGAAATTTCCGCTGATATACATTAATGGCGTAAAACCGGCCAGATCTACCGCGATGGTGATATTATGCATTTGGTTTGCCCATTTTTCCAAAGATTTAGTGTCGGTGACGTAATCAATTATTGATTCGTTTGTATTGGCACCGTCTTCGTCAATGGCGGTATATTTAACGTAAATCCGGAAGGCGTCGTTCTCTTCACCTACAATATTAAAATCAAAATTTGTAGGAACTTTGTAATTAAAAGCTTTCTGCACGCCATCCGGCAGCAAGTTCATGGTGGTTTTCGCGAGTTTATCGATTTTTATAGCGTCGCTAAGATTCGGAAATGGTCCTTTTGAATTCATCAGCCGGAAGCAGTCAGCCAGAAGCGCGGGATCAGAAGTGTATTTTTCGGTCTCACCTTTTGTATATTCTATTGAATTAAGCAGCAACTTCTGTGTATCGGTATTTTGCAACAACCCATATGTTTTGCTGAACGTTGCTGCGGTATTCCTCAATGCATCAGGATAGGCCAGCAGGGTTTTTGTTGAATTTAAGCTGAAAGGTGTCCCGCTGTTTTTAGGCCGAAGGCCGTCTTTTACCAAACCGACGGACGTTCCCGGTTTCAAATTCTGTACAGAGCCGGAATTTTTATCTACATCTACTACGCTCCAGCTTCCGTCTGCGGGTAATACTACCGATCCTTTCACGGAGGCTACGAACGCGGGCAGGGAAGTATTATCGTTCTGGTAAGATGCCGACATTTCCACTGCTGTAGTTTTAAATTTTTGCAGCGTATTTTCCACAGGTATCAGCGCATCTATTCGTCCACTGACAGGGTTCTGACTTTTATTTAAAATTGTTTTTAATATACGCGCCGGAACCGGAACTTCCTGTGGTTTTATCTGAAGATAGCCTTTGAACTGGGTTCCGGTAATATTTTCGTCTACCGGCTGAAGGTCTGCATCACAGTCAAAATATACGGCGACAAATTCATAATCTACCTTTTTGCCGGGCGCAGACGCCAGTACAATCGGCACATTTTCATCTAAAAAGTACTCGTTGGCGAATGTTGTGTACTGTCCGCTGATGACGTCGGTATAGTCTTCGCGGATGTTTTTAATCTTGTACAGACCCTGAACAATTCCGGGGTAAATGTCATACGGATTATTATAAGCCAGCGTTTCGGTCGCGGTAGGCCATGTGAAACTGAAATCAAAAAGACCTTCGCTTTGGGCCACCCAGCCACTGTCCTCACGGAAGATGACCGCGTTATTGTTGCGCAGGAAGGTGACGGTTCGTGTGACACAGATGCCCCACGGATAAATCATGCTCACAGCCTGTACAATTTCGTGTGCGGTCCGTCCTTTCAGCACATCAAATTTTGCCTGCGAAATCGATGCAAATTTCACTGCAGGATTTTTCCAGTTACTGAATGTGCTTGCACCGTAGCCGGAGAAATCGAAATGTGTTAAAGGTACCCCGCGCGGCTTTTGCGGTGAAAATACATTATTAAATATTTCTGTTACCGTTTCTCCGAGTATGCTGATGCCGGGTTGATCTGTCAGGGCACGTAGCTGTTGTGTGGTGCCGGAAATACGCGGTGGCGCCTCGGGATTGGGATCTTTGTAAGCGGAGATCCTGAACTGTATGCCGCCACGAAATTCCTGGTTTTGAAATTTAAAATTGGGCTGAACAAATTCCAGATGGCCACTGCTGTGCATGGGTTCGTTTCTGTACGGATAGAGTGTCGCGAACGAATATTTGGCATTTGGCAATGTAAAAAGTACTTTTCCAACAAGATGCTGATTCGTCACAGCTGTACTGTTCAGGTTTATTTTGAACTGCCTCATATAATCAGCAGGATGGATACGGATCCAATGATTGTCGGTTTGGCTGAAAACAGTAGGAAGTGTATTGGGAGCTTGGTTTAAAATACCCAAGACCGGCTCCGGTACCGGTGGGTCTCCGGGATTCAGCGGCTCCGGTCTTGGGGTGATATTGTTTACCGGTTCCCAGCTTACGTTCGGTAGCGTAAGGCCCTGCAGAAAGCCCATCGGTGCCTGCAGATAATTTCTGTTTACCGTAACAATATTTTCACCGGTTACCGTCACATCATCCTGGAAAAGTTTACGCATCTCCTCGCGGTTCTGAAGTGACAGGGCGACACCCCAATGGTCGGCCTGTGTACTGACATCAAACAGCATGAAATTGTTCTGAATAGATGGAACGCCACGGATGCCGGATCTTTCAGCCATTACCGCAAATGCAGGTTTTTCGTTTTCCTCGAAAACGTAATTCATTTTAAAGGTCACCTCCGCCAATACAGTTCCGTCAATACTTTTCCAGTTGGTAAAAGATTGTAAAGAGCCTGTTATCTGATCTCTTGTCTGGCGCTCGTTTTTTACATTTGTAGTGTAAGGATGCGGTAGAGTGGGCAACAGCGAAAGAATATAGAAGTTCAGCAGCAACGTACCTTTATAGATCTCATTCTCGTCTGTGTATTTGCCGCTGAGGTACAGACCGCTTTCCTTCGTTGTTGTGAAATAAGCATTTTGCAGTGCAAACTGGTATTTTTCGAATTTATTCCCGACCTGATTTGTGTAAACTGTAGTGTCCTGAAGATCTTCTGTAAGCATGTCGCTGTCGATAATCAGGATGCTTTTCGCATCTTTTGTCAGAATTTTACTGTACAGACTTTTTTTGGAAACTGGATGGACAAACGTGTTATCGGCGCGCAGCGGTTTGTCGATTAAAAATTCCGTGTCTGCAAATGCACTTACCACATCGCCCGTCTCGCTTTGTGATGCAATGTTGAGTGTTTTGTAATTCATCAGCCGGACATCGACTGTCATTCGGTCTTTATTTTCCGCCGATTTTTGCCATAAAGTGAGATGATCACGCAGGTAGGCAAAGTCAGCTTTGTCTGAAGTGAGATAGAAAAAGCCATTAAAAACCATTAACGTACAATTATTAAAATGCGCTTCCGCATTCTGATTCCTTACGCCGTCCCATGTTGCTTTGATTCCTTTTTTTAAACCTAATGAAAGCAAACCGTTGAATTTTACTTCAACAGATTGGTTGTTTTGCAGCACGCGTGTGGGCAATAGCCAGGTGCTGGATTCAATGCCTGCTTCACCTGAAACTGAATAAAGCTGCGACTGAGATCGTCGTACTGAAAACCTCTTTTGATTAGGTGTGAGCGTAAGTGCAAAATAATTTTGTGCCGGATCCCATCCCAGTGAGTGATCTGTGCAGGTAAACCCGCATTCCCAGTCCACCGTTTTCACTGAAAACTGGCCGATGTCCACAACCAGTAGTCGCCCTTTGTTTGTTTTTAAACGCAACTTATCTGTCGGTGTAAACGTCGAGTTTTTTCCGTCTAAACCTACACCGCCGTCAGCGGGAGCGTAGGAATTGTCTAATATTAAATTTATTTCAAATATTGCCTGACGCGGAACCTGCACGGTATTGTTGCTTAAAATATACGTTCCGCCGAGACTTAAAGTGCCGGAAAGTATCCTCAATCCTACGTAAGTAGTTTTGGGCGCTGCCGGATCCACAAGATCTGCCCGAATCCACACATTCCCGCTGCCCAGATTGAGTGTACTTACCCGTGTATTTGCTACCAGCAGCCGCGGCAGCCGGACGGGAAGGATAAACGCCGCCTGCTGTTCGTTTGGGAAAAAGATTTTAAAATCATCAATGAATTTATATAAATTGTAGAAGATCTGGGTACCATCTAACGTAGGGAAGGGACCGAGAACCTTGTCCGGGACGGTAAAAACTTTATTCGCGTCGAAAATCTGATGTGCGCCGAAACGGACAGCATTTTCCGGCATCCGCTCAATTTCAAATTCTGGTTTAGCAGCGGCAACTGGGCGCTGTGGTTTGGGAAGCTGGATAGTTCCCCTAAGCCGGCCAGCGCCTGCAGGTAATTTCGAGAATCGGATTTCCTGAAAATTGGTTTTCGAAGGGCTTGATTTTGCAATGTTTTCAAGCAGGAACTCAAAATGTTTAGGTTGGTTTTGCTTCGCAGCAGCCAAGTCTAAATCTCGCAACAGTTCAGTTGCAGACTTTACAGGATCTGGCATTTTTTTCGGTATTTGTGGTTATAAGTTTGGGAAAGTGGAATCTTGGTGGGCGAATTTTCAGCTACACCTCATTGCAAGTCGTCGCTTGTTACAGTCGTAAAGCATTGATATATAAAAACTTATATATGTGCAAAACAAAGTTAGCGGTTTTACGCAATAAGTTTTTAAAAATATTTTAAGCGCAGTGAAAATTGAGTGAAATCACCTGATCAGAACCTGCTGATTACACCCCAGTGAATTTTGGTATCGCCAAAGCGGATCGGATTGCCAAACTGGTTTCCGTTTGAAATCTGGAAACTCATTAAACCTATAGGCAGGAAAAAATTAAAACCTAAACCAACGCTGTAAAGTTTAGGTTTTTCGCCCAGAGAGCTATTGCTCAATCCGCCGTACTGACCGAAAATGTCGAAAAAGGCTTGATCACCCACGAGATATCGGTATTCGGCAGTTCCGAAGTAGTAGAAGTCCGCCAAAAGCGTATTTTCATTAAAGCCGCGCAGCGAATTCCAGCCGCCGAATCTCAGCAATTCATTGGCGGCGAGTTGGGCTTTTGAATTCATAAGGGCCGTCTCCGCGCGGAGATTGAGATAATGATTTCCTTTTACCGCGAAATTCCGTTCTCCGGAAAAGAAAAAATTGTTCTGCTGTACAGCGTTTAGGTCGGCCGCATAACGTGTGCTTATCAGGTCGGCTTCCGCTCTGATGCGTGTTTTAAACTGGAACAGCGCAATTTCTGTAGGTTCGGTGAAATCATACCAGATGCCAACACCTTTTTTGTGATAATCGCGTCCTGCGCTATAGAGAGAATCGGTGACCGCGGAAGTCTCGAAATTTCCGCGAATTCCAATTTTCTGGCGGCTTCCCAAATTTAAATATACTCCGGGCAAAAATTTGAAGTTTGCGTACGTGGAATCCTGGCGGAATACGTTGATATTCAGTGCCAGACCTATATTTGAATTCGCTACATATGGAATATCGGTTTTGAGATCGAAAGTCTGTCCGCGATCGGGGTTTCTTTGCCAAAAAACATTTACGGTTTCAAAACTGTTGAACATATTTCTGAAATTCACGTTCAGGCTTCCGTTAAAAGTGAACTTTTCATTTTTATCATTACCAAACCCTAAAATTCCGTCGAAAGTGTTCGACTTTTTCTTCTGAAGAAACAGGAAAATTTGCGTGGAGTCCCGTGTAAAAAGCGTCTGCGGCGGTTTTTCGAGCGTTATAAAAGGATGGTTTTGCAGCGATTGGTTCAGCCTCGAAAGATTTTGGTCATCGTAATTTTTTCCTTTATAATCTCTTTCGAGATTTTTGATAAAGCGCTTTGGCACTTTTTCGTAACCACGGACCACAATGGCGTCGAGTTTTCTGCGCGCGCCTTCAGAAACACTAAGTTCGAGCTGCGGTTCACCGTTTTTTAGACCGAGAAACCGCGTCTTTACCCTGTTAAATGCAAAACCGCGCAGCCGATAATTTTCGCTGATGGATTTTTTTAATGAATCGATGTTTTTGGAGTAGAATTCATGCGGAGATTTTAAATTCAATGCTACCTCTTCCGTCAGTTTTACGTTGCCTTCATTAAAGCTTTTACCTTTGTCATAAATGATTTCGATTGCAGTTTCTGATTCATTAACGCTTTTTAATTCAGTGAGATAGAATTTATCCTGTGAAAGCGAATCGAGGAATTTTGCAGCGGTGGCGGAATCTTTCACCACTTTTCGCTGGCCCGTCGAGACGTCTGTCAGCCAATATTCTTTTTGCTGCGAATACAGAAAAACGCAACAAAACAGGGCTAAAAGCGCGACGACATGTTTCAATAGATAAGACTTTGGATTTCTGAACTCAATATACGCAAGAATATTTTGTTTAATGTAAAGTTTAATGCTGATTTGTACGGAGGTCAACATTTTTCAGCCTTTAATCACTATCTTTATCGCTGATAAAAAGCGTCTGCTATTGATGTTTTTCCGTGTTTTATGAAGAAAGTTGGGTTATTTTTCGGCAGTTTCAATCCGATACATATCGGACATTTAATTTTGGCTAATTATATTCTTGAAAATTCGGATATGCACGAACTTTGGTTTGTTGTGAGTCCGCAGAATCCATTCAAAGAAAAGAAGACATTGCTGAGCGACCACAACCGGCTTGATATGGTGCAACTCGCGATAAAGAATTATCCGAAAATGCGCGCCTCCAATGTAGAATTTTCGCTGCCGACGCCCAGCTACACGATTGATACACTTACCTATCTAAAAGAAAAATATCCTGATCTTTCTTTTGCCTTAATAATGGGAGAAGACAATCTGAACGGTTTGCCTAAGTGGAAAAATTCGCAGAAATTAATTGATAATCATCACATTATCGTGTATCCGCGACTATATGAAGATTCAAAACCTAGTCCTGATCTTTTGCAGCATCCAAACATTTCCCTCGTCACAGCACCGGTAATCGAAATAAGCGCCACCGAAATCCGGAATATGATCAAATCTGGCAAAAATGTGCGGCCTATGCTGCCGCCCGAGGTTTTCGAGTATCTGGACGGAAGCGCTTTTTACCGCTAATTTTAATTTTTTTAAATGGAATTCTTAGAACGATTTTTTTCCAAATATGATGATGAAAAGATCATCCGCTGGTTCAAAAATATTTGTGTAGCCGAAGCGGTTTCGTGGCTTTTGCTTTTCTCGGCGATGATCTGGATTCGCTACGACCGTGAAGGGCTTTTGCCGACGATCTATATCATCATCATGGGCAATATTCACGGGCTTTTTTTCACGCTCTACCTGCTGATGGTTTGGCCGGCGAAGAAGATATTCCGTTGGGACGACGAGGATTTTATTTTCGCGCTGATCGCGGCATTTTTTCCGTTTGCGACAATCTGGATCGATAAAAAACTGGCGAGGTTTAACCGTGAATAATCTTTGCTTTGAAATATTTTAATAGTGGCCTTGGCCACTTTTTTTGTTTTTAGATGTAACATTTCGGTGCTGTGAATAGTCTATTTAAATATACTTACAATTTGTATTAAAATTTATTTAGTTGATAATCAATTAATTACCTACGATTTTAAAACTAATTTACTACTTTGTATTGCATAATACTTAATAAATGATATATCTTTGTAATACAATAGAAATCAAATTAGCAAAGAAGAAAGCAGGCTATTAAAAAACATCACTAAATCACATTTTTACAAATTTTAAATCTGCTTTCTTTAAAAACATTTACCATGAAAAAACTCACTATTACCCTCGCGCTCATCACTTTTTCCGCAGTTTCAGCGCAGGAAAGCACACAGGAGGACAGCACGAAGATCCAAAGCATCCAGGAAGTTCTGATGACAAAAAAGGTATTCAAAAAAGAAAGCGACCGCCTTGTCTATGACATTTCAAACGCGCCGGTGGCGAAAGGCAGTACCGCATTCGATGTGTTGAAGCAAACGCCGCTGCTTTCGTCTACAGATGACAGCACGCTGAAAATTGCCGGAAAAAATAACGCGGTAATCTACATCAATAGCCGTAAATCTAATATGGATGCCACTTCGCTTGCGCAGTTTCTAAAAAACACGCCGGCGGAAAATATTCAGAAAATCGAAGTAATCACAATGCCGGGCAGTGAGTTTCAGGTGGAATCTTCTGACGGGATTATCAACATTATTTTAAAGAAGAAAAGTACAGACGGCTTCAACGGAAATATGCGCATGAGCAGCACAGCCAATAAGTACAGCAGCAACTCGTCTTCATTTTCAGGCAATTACCGGAAAGACCGTCTGGGAATCAGCGCAAATGTGAGCGGTTCGGCGAATATTCAGCCACAGTATTACGAACTTGAAAACGGAAACCGCCTGGCGACAAATCGCAGCGAAGGTTTCATAGACGACCCGAATCAAAATCTGGGCGGTTACCTGAACATCGATTATCAGTTGAAAGAAAACAGTAATATCGCACTGAGCTGGAATACGTGGGCTAACCGCAGCTACGGAGCTTCGATCAACCTGTTCAATACCCTAAAAACATTTGATGAGGAGGGAAATCTGCTTTCTACCGCCTACAGCAACTCACGCAACAGGGAAGATGCAAGATCTTACAACAATAATATCAATCTTAATTATGAACTGAAAACCGATTCTCTGGGCAGCAAGTTAAATCTGAATGCGGCCTATCTCAACTACAAACGCTTCCAGCGGGGAGATAATTATACAATTCTTGCTAACGCAGATGGCAGCGATGTACGTGAAACGAAGTTTGTCTTCCAAAGCCAGCCGCAGATCATCAACAGTTTTTCGGCCACTGCAGATCTTATCAGGAAATTTAAGAATGACTTTACGGCGTCGGCAGGTGCGAATTTTAACAAAACCAAAACTGATAATGACATCCAGAGCATCACCACTGACTTTATTTATGACAGCGAGGAAAATCTTATAGATACAGTTCCGAGCGCCGCGCCCAATCACTTTATCTATGACGAGACGATCTACGGATTTTACCTGACACTCGAGAAAAAGTTTTCGGAAAAGTTTTCGGGTAAAGTGGGCACGCGCTACGAAATTACTGGCAGCCTCGGTACGTCTGATAACAGCAAAGATCCTGCGCTTCGCCGTATTGATCGCGATTATAGCAATCTGTTGCCATATTTAAGCGTGAATTATGCCATCAATGACAGTCACAATATTTCGTATGCTTTCTCCAGCCGCATGCGCAGACCGAGTTTTTGGGAACTGAATCCCGTGAAAAACCTGCTTACGGAGTATAATTACACGCAAAATAACCCTTTCGTGAAAGCCTCTGCAACATACAATCAGGAACTTACGTATATGTACAAAAATTCCTATTTCGTTGTTCTGAACCATTCTTTATTTAAAGATGTCATTACCCAGGTTCCGCTTCAGGGATATCCGGTAAGTCCCGACGGAACCGTGAGTCCGGTAAATGAACTTCGCTATATCCGAACCAATTTTGGCGATAAACAGGAAATGTCCGCCGCATTTGGGATCAATAAATCGTTCTTCAAACAGGCACTTTCTATGAATCTTAATGTTGGCGTGCAGCATAATGTCAACCGTGGGTCGCTGAGTGTAGATCCGACCACCGGAGACCGTTTTCTAAATGATGCCGGCGAGTTTGTCACCTATTCGAACGCGACTGAATCTACCAGCCTCTTCATTCAATCGAACAACACCATTAGACTCGATAAAAAGAAAACGTGGTTTATGGGTGTCAACTTTTTCTACGTGGACAAGCAGCAGATTGAACTTGGCTTACTCAACAATCTGATGAGTCTTGACCTGAACCTTAAGAAAATCTGGAACGACTGGACGTTCAGTGTGAATGTAAACGATGTCTTCCGTACCAATATTGTTGAAATAAGCGACTATCAGGCGAACGGCAATTTCAATTATGTCCTGAATGATTCCTACCGCCAGAACTTTGGAGCCACGATTGTCTATAATTTCGGCAACAAAAAAGTAAAAAAAGTCCGCGACATTGAAGACGCAAGCAGTGACGTGAAGAGCAGAACACGCTAAGTTATTTTTTCTAAATTTTTCATAAAAACAAAATCCACGGCTTGTGCCGTGGATTTTGTGATTTTGAATGAAACACAGGATTTAAACCCTTGGCAAAAACACTTCCGCCAGCATGCAGCGTGCACTTCCGCCACCATTGGTTTCGATGGTTTCCAGATCCGCCGACAAAATTTCGCAGTACTTTTCTATTTTTTCAATCTGATCTGCGTGGAGAGATTTGTGCGCGGTCTGGCTCATTACCAGATATTTCGTGCCGTCCTGGCTTTGCACCTGAAGCATATTTCCGGCGAACTGCTGTAGCTGATCTTCTGAGATTTCTATGATTTCCTTGTTTGTAGATTTAATAACTTCCTGCACTTTTTCGCGCTCCAGTTCACTGTCGATACAGTCCAGGCAAATCACCACAAAACGGTCCGCCACACACATCATCACATTGGTATGGTAAATGGGTAAACGTTGGCCGTCAGCGTTTTGAAACGAATGAAAAACGACTGGCGAATAGCCTATTTTTGCGCAAAGATCGCGGAAAAGTCCTTCATCAAGACGTAAGGAAATCGAGCCATACGCTATTTTATGGTCATGGTCGAAAATGATGCTTCCTGTTGCTTCCAGAAATTTGTCCTCTTTCTCGAAATGCGATAAATCTTCTACATTTTCTATCTTGAAACCTTCGTCTTTCAGCCTCTCCAGAATATCGGGACGGCGCTCTACACGCCTGTTGGGCGCAAACATTGGGTACAGGCGCACCATACCGTCGCGGTGAAAGCTCACCCAGTTGTTGGGAAATATGGAGTCGGGGGTGTGCGGTTCCAAAGTGTCTTTTACTACAATCACGTTGATCCCTTTTGCACGCAGTTTTTCGACAAAGTTTTGGAATTCCTGAAGTGCTTTTTCCTGAATATTGCTGCCGGTTTGTTCTACCTGAAAATAGTTGTTCAAAGCCGTTTGTTCGTTATATCCGAAAGCGACAGGTTCTACCATCAGAACCGTACTGGCTGTTTGCATTGCTGAATTTTTATTTTTAATATTTAAAATTGAAGTCGCGCAAAAATACTTAAATTTAAAGACAATATTTAAATGTAAATGTTAGAAATAGCCTGTTTTGAAATTACCTCAGCCGAAACCGCTTTGCGTTCGATGGCTGACCGTATTGAGTTCTGCGCCGATCATTCGGCGGGCGGCACAACTCCTGATTTCTATGAATTTCTACATCTGAAACGTACTTTCAGCAAGCCGCTTTACGTGATGATCAGGCCTAAAGGCGGTCCGTTCTATTATTCTGAGACTGAATTTTTGGAGATGAAAAACAGTATTATTTCCTTCGGTGAGGCAGGTGCAGACGGTTTTGTCTTTGGAATTCTAACACCACAGAATGAAATTGATGTTTTAAAAAATGCTGAACTGATCACACTCGCTGCCGGCATTCCATGTAGCTTTCACCGTGCGGTAGACAGGACGGCGAACCTTGACAGGTCTGTGGAAAGCCTGATAAAACTCGGTTTCATGACCGTGCTGACGTCAGGAGGAAAATCGTCAGCACTCGAAGGCAAAGAAAATCTGAAAAATCTCGTTTCCAATTATTCTAACGACATTGAGATTCTCGTAGGCGGCGGCGTAAGGTCTGAAAATGTAGCGGAAATAAAGGAATTTACGGGCGCGAAAAGTTTTCATTCATCAGCCATCCCGAAATATGACACCTTTGCAAGTGCCGATGAAATCAAGCGTCTCAAAAAGCTGATTTCCTGATTATTCCCGAACAAGCGGAAGGGTAGAGCAACGGAGAAGACCGCCCATTTTAGCGATTTCACGATATGGTACTTCCTCCACCGTCATTCCCCATTCATTTCGTAAATGTTCGTTCAGACGCGTAAAAGTTCCGTCGGAAACCACCACATCGGGCGCGATGGAGAAGATGTTCGGATTCATGTCAAACATCTCTTCTCTGGTCACGTGGAAGCAGTTTTCTTCACCGAAAATATCAAGTAAAAGGCGATAATCGCTTTCATCTACAAAACCGTCGCGGTAAATAATGCATTTATCTTTTCCGACAGGATTAAACGTGCAGTCCAGATGCAGAATTCCGGCAAAGGCATCAAAGTCATTTTTCCTCAGTTCAAGATCAATGATGCGTTTCTTTGGGAAGTATTCTTTTAATATTTCAATCGCGTATTCATTCGTACGTGCGGTTTTATAATTACGGTAATCTTCTGAAAAACAGGTGCCAACGAACAGAAAATCATTCCAGACGATCACGTCACCACCCTCGATATGGGCGGAATCGGGCAGATTGATAATATTCTTCCAGCCAACGCGCGCAAAAATCTTCCGGTAGGCATTCTGCTCGTTATAGCGGTCCTGGATGATATTTGAAATGATCATCTTATCATCGATGACAAAGGCTACATCACGTGCAAAAACCTGGTTGTAATCTTCAATGAGGTGTGGGCGGTACACTTCCACATCATATTTCAAGAGAACTTTTTCAAATTCAGACATTTCCACAACGATATCTTCCTCACGCGGATATATTCCGTTTTGTATCGAATGGTAAGATTTTGCATCATAACTATGCTCCAGTGCATGCACAGGACCCATCGAGTGGGGTAGACCGAGAACTACAGATTTCAGTCTGCCGGTTTCGTTTTTAATATGTAGTTTCATAATTTCGCAAGAGTTCCAAATTTAAACAATTGCATTGAAGTAGGAAAATTTTAAAAATAATGATCAGGATGATGACAAAACGGCAGTATCAAAGACAATTCTTCTTTTAACATTTGCATTAAAATTTAATCAAACCACTGTATTTACATTAAAAAGTGCCAATGATTGTTAAGGTTTAGTTAAAATTGAAACAACTCTATAATAATCTCCACTTATTTAGCATTAAATTTGACAATTACAAGACGAAAATCGAAAATAATATTATGAAGATGAACATTATAAAAAAACTAATTCCTTACGCCGTCGTAGGTGTTATTTCCGGTGGTACTACATTTGGTGCCATCAATTATTTTAACGAGAAGAACAGCGATTCTGAATTCTCCTATTTCGCTCCTAAAAACAGCGATGCGAAGTACGCTTCCTTTAACATGACGGGGGTAGGTGATGATTTCGTGAAAGCTTCAAAAATGACGGTGCCTGCTGTAGTGAGCATTAAAAATTATGCAGACCGCACCTCGCGCCGAAGCGAACAGGATATGTTCGACCTGTTTTTCGGAAATCCCTTTGGCGGACAGCCCCGTCAGCAGCAGCCACCACAGAATATGCCGTCGGGAATGGGTTCGGGTGTCATCATTTCACCTGATGGATACATTATTTCGAACAACCACGTTATTGCGGGTGCGAGCAAACTGGAAGTGGTGCTTTCCAATAAAAAATCATACGTTGCGAACCTTGTAGGAACCGATCCTACGACGGATATCGCACTTCTAAAAATTGAAGAAAAAGGTTTGCCTTATTTGAACTTTGCAAATTCTGATAATGTGGAAGTAGGGCAATGGGTTTTGGCAGTGGGGAACCCAATGGGCCTGAATTCAACTGTAACTGCAGGAATTGTGTCAGCAAAAGGCCGAAGCATTGATTTACTAAGTCAGCAATCTCGTACACCGATTGAAAGTTTCATCCAGACGGATGCGGCCATTAATCCGGGAAATTCTGGTGGAGCTTTGGTAAATCCGAATGGTGAACTTATCGGTATTAACTCGGCGATTTCTTCGAAAACAGGTTATTATGAAGGTTATGGTTTTGCAGTACCTTCAAATCTGGCCAGAAAAGTGGTAGAGGACATTAAGAAATTTGGTCTCGTACAGCGCGGATTCCTGGGTGTGAATACGCTTGATCTGTCTGATACGCGTCAGGTTACCGCCTACAACCAGCAAAACAAAACCAATCTGAAAGCGGGCGAAGGTGTATATCTGACACAGGTTGTGGCTAAAGGTGGTGCGGAAGCAGCCGGATTAAGAACCGGTGATATCATTACTAAAGTTGACAATACGGTTATTTCAAGCTATTATGATCTTTCATTTGCCGTAGGAAGCAAGCGTCCGGGTGACAAAGTTTCGGTGACTTATACACGAAATGGCCGCACAAACACTACTGATGTAACTTTACGCGATGAAAAGGGCGGAACTTCATTCCGCAGCAAAGCAGATCTTACGGTGACGGAAAGGATCGGGTCAGATTTTGAACCGTTAAGTGAAAGATTCAAAACAGATTACGGCCTGAACAGTGGTGTGATTGCGAAAAATGTGGTTTCCGGAAGCGAGATGGCGAAGATTGGCGTGGTAGATAACTACATCATCGTCGAAGTGAACGGGAAGCCGGTGAATTCACAGAAAGATGTAGAAAAAATTCTGCAGGGTTACACCGGAAACGTGCAGGTGAAGTATGTTGATGAGTATGGCCGAATCACCACCCGAGGTTTCAAAATGCCCTAATATTTAAATATAATAAAAAAGAGAAGCGCAACTTACGAAGTTGCGCTTTTTTTATGCTGAAGCCGTTTCTGGCGGCGTTTTTTCTTTTCGTAAATAACTTCCGTAATCTTGCCTCCAATCCATGAGAACGGAAAAAATGTAAGGAATATCAGGATTTTGTAGAATGTTGGATGATACGGAAAGATAATAATGTCAAGCATCGCACAAAAAAGCAGGATGAACCCGATCAAAATCGCGTAGGCTACTTTCGCATATTTCACGATGATGGCGGTGATGACGCCGCCCACAGTAGCCGCAATACCCGAGGATATAAGTAGCGCCACGAAAAAATACGGCTTGTGCTCCATCGCGATCAGCAGTTTTTCCCAGTGCTGAAAAGGCGCAAACTCGTCGTAAGTGATCCAGGCCGAATTGAGTCTCACGCCAAGTGAGATCAGTACAGCCGCTACCCCGAGCCCTACCAGTACCCCGATCGTATTTCGAAGGAAATTCATTTAGAACTGATGTGCGATCATTGAAATTTCGATGTCCACATTTTTCGGCAGACAGGAAACCTGCACCGTCTCGCGCGCCGGATAATGATCAGCATCCAGATATGAAGCGTAGATATCATTCATCACCGAAAAATCGTCCATGTTTTTAAGGAAAATGGTTGCCTTCACTACATTCTTAAAGGTGAGTCCGGCTTCGGTGAGGATGGCCTGCAAGTTTTTCATTACCTGGTGCGTTTCTTTTTCAATGCCTTCCACCAGCTTTCCTGTTTCCGGATTAAGTGGAATCTGGCCTGAAATGTACAGTATTCCGTTCGCAAAATTTGCCTGAGAATACGGGCCGATGGCCGCGGGCGCGTCAGGAGTAGATATAATAGTTTTCATATCAAATTATTGTGTCGCAAATATAAACTAATGTTTAATTCTTTCAAAAATAATCTTAGAAAGGCGCGTTTGGCTGGTTGAAGCTGCGGTCTTTGTACTTCAGCGCGTCGCGGAGGATGTTTGCTTTGATGCCGATGAAGAAATCGTAAACTTTATACGGCCCGTACGGAATCCAGTTGAAATTGATGGTGAAACTTCGCTGGTCACGTGAAAAACCGAGCTGAGTGGTTGCGATTTCTTTAGAAATCACGTCGTAGTAAAGGTTTCCGGTGATATTCCAGTAAGGCGTGAGTTTAATGCTGCCGTCAAGTCCGATCGACGCCATTTTGTTACCGAATCGTGTCAGGCTACGTGTATAGCTGTATTGGGCATTGATATTTAAAGTCCACGGCTGCGTAAACTGCGAGTAATTATCATCGTCGAAATAATAGTTTTCATTTCGTATCTCACCTTTTTTCGAGTATGTTTTGGAAATATCTTCCGCATCCTTTTTCTTAAATATTTCACTGCTGAGCGGATAAGAAAGCTGCGCGTTAAAACCCTGAACGCTGAAACGTCCGAAGTTTTCGGTACGCACACCTACCGCTTCGCCCGGCGCGAAAGTAATTTCATAAGGTTCGAGGTTCAGACCCGTATTGATGTTCAGTTTTTCGAAAATCGTGGTCTGGCCGTTAAATGAAAATATAGACCAGCGGTTTGAAGGTGCGGCAAAATTGTAATTGGCATTGAAATTTAAACTTTCAAAGATTTTGATTTTACGCGTTCCTACAGAGTCATTTTTCGATCTTACCTTCATCTCCAGATTGTTGTTCACAGACAAACTCAGCGCCTGCACAAGTCCTGAGTTGGGTGAGCCGATGATTCCACGGTCGAAAATGGAATATGGCGTCATTTCACCGCGGTCATTGTAGTAGTTTTTGTAGTAGCCAAAGCCGGGGGCCGAAAAATCGGGCGAGTACGTGAACCCGATCTGCGGTGTCATCATGTGGCGAATCGCCTGTACTGCAGAACTTCGTTTAAAATTCAGCATACCATAAAGCACCGTCTGCAGACTCGCGCCCGTAGAAAATGAAGAATAGCCCGTGATTTTTTTCTTAAAGGTGTCTTCTACCGTATTGGTCACCGGATTGTAAGCGCGTGATAAAGATTTCGTTGTCAATGCGTTATCTACATTTGCATTCAGAGAGAAAGTGAAATATTTCGCAATCGTGGTATTGGTTCCCAGCACAATATTGTTTTTCAGACCTGTTTGCATTTTGTCCCACATTGCACTGGTAAACAGCTCATTCTCATTGGTCTGCACGTAATTATTAAAATTTAAACCTGTATTGACGGTAATGTTTTCAAGTAAGCCCTGACGCACACCGGTTTTAGGTTTAAACAGATAAAACTGATTGATGGCAACATTCAGCACCGGTAATTTTAAATCTGCCAGACCGTTTGAGAAATTCTGTGAGTAAGATGACGTCCCGGTAATAGTTATGGGCAGCGTGAGAAACCGTTTGACGATGCTGACACTCGAGTTTTGCTGCGCGTTGAGGTTGTTCTGATTAAATGCGTAATTGTTATTTACCGTATTGTTGTAAAATTTATTGCTCACCACGTCCACGGAGGCTGAAAAGGTGAGGAAAGGATTCGCCTTCGTATCCTGCTGGTGTCTCCAGGCGATACGGTAGGTCCCGGTTTTTGAATAATCAGAAAGCCCTTTGATGCCGCGGATTGTAGTACCGATATCGGCGGAAAAGTTCCCGGTGTAGCGGTAATTTTTCTTGTAGTTGACTTCAGGTCTAAGGGTCCAGCTGCCTTTTGTGTAGATATCAGCCAGTATTTTTAGATCGAAATGGTCGCCGATCGGCTGATAATAGCCAAGCGAGTTCAGGAAAAAACCAACGTCTTCGCGCTCGCCAAAACTCGGGATCAGAATTCCCGCACTCCGTTTATCAGAAAACGGCAAGATCGCAAACGGCATGATGAGCGGTGTCGGAACCTGTTCTACGTAAAGCTGTATCGGTCCCGTGATGACCTGCGATTTCTCTTTGCCTTTCACCAGTTTAATGTTGGGCGCGAGGAGATAATAGTCTGCAATTGTATCCTTTTTCTTAATGAAATATTCATCCGTCGTGTATTTTCCGCGACGCATGAAAAATACCGAATCATTGTATTTCTTGGTCCTTTCGGCTATGATGACACCTTCGCTTTCTTCAGTTCTGGCATTGAAAGCGATGGCCTGACGCGTCTTTATATTATAGGTGAATTCGTCATATTCATACTCCTTGCCACCCTGATTAGCAATTGCAGGTGTTTTTATACGGCCCAGAGAATCAAGTTCGCCACGTGCGAAAATGAGCGATTTGTTCCAGTCAATCGATATATAATCGGCATCAATCTGCATATCCTGATACTTTACCTGTGCTTTTCGGTTGAGGTAAGTCATCTTTTTCGGAACATCATTGCGTATATTATCGGCCTTGGTTTTTACCACGGCCTGAAGCTGTTCGGGGGTGACTCTCAGTGTGTCAGCCACTCTCGCGGTATCGGTAAGTGCCTTATTTTCAGACAAATTTTGAGCATGTATATTTGCTAAAATATTGTTAAAAATTAGGATTATTAGGAATAGAAATATATTTTTGAAGCCAGTTTTGACCAATGCGTTGTTTTTGTGGAATTTGGGGTCAAAATTAGCATAAATTTTAAACTTTGAAGATGATTAACTCCAGTTTTTCTCCTAAAAAATATTTTCTCCTTCTCGGCTTTTTAATCTCCATTTTCAGTTTCGCTCAAAAGAAATTCACCATCGTGCTCGATGCGGGCCACGGCGGTTCAGATCACGGTGCCAACCGCTACTATAGCGATCTGGGTACGGTGCGTGAAAAAGATGTCACGTTGTCTGTAGTGTTAAAAGTGGGCAGAATGCTTGAAAAAAACAAAGACTACAAAGTAATATATACAAGGAAAATCGACGAGTATCCTTCTCTGATTGACCGGACAAATCTGGCGAACCGCAGCAAAGCCGACCTTTTTGTGTCTGTACACTGCAATGCCAGCACCAAAACTTCTCCGTACGGCACCGAAACTTTCGTGCAGGGTCCGGACCAGAACAAAACCAATTTGGAAGTGGCAAAAGCCGAAAATGACGTAATCTATCTCGATGAGAAAGACCGCGAGATGTTTGCGTCTTACGACCCAAAATCGCCGGAATCACTGATTGCACTGAAAATACAGCAAAGCAAATACCTTGAAAGCAGTCTGCTTTTCGGAAGCTTTGTAGAAGACAATTTCGTTAAAAAGGACAAGCGGTTTTCCCGCGGCGTGAAGCAGCAGAACCTGCACGTTCTCCGGCTGAATGCAATGCCGTCAGTACTCATTGAGACAGGTTTCATCAGCAATTATGACGAGGCAGCATACCTGGCTTCTGAAAAAGGTCAGGATGAGATAGCTGAAAGTATTCTTCAGGCAGTGACGAGTTATAAAAAAGCGTTGGAAAGAAATGCCACGGTAGCGCCCCGCGAGGTGGAAAAACCGCAGGAAAAACCACTAAAGAATGACTTCCGTATATTATTGATGTCTACACCTACAAAGTACAGCAATACTGATCCTGCGCTGAAAGGCTTAAACTATATTCTGCCCATAAAAGAAAATGGTATGTATAAATATTATTACAGTACTACCAATTTGGCTTCCGTGCGTGACAATAACCTGAAAACAGCAAAAGATGCGGGCTTCCGCAATGCGACATCAATATCTTTTGTGCCGAATCAGAAGCTTGGTGTGGGCTATTACAGACTCGAACTGGCGGTAACTGCGCAGAAACTCAGCTCAAATTCACCGATGCTGAATACGCTGAAAGATGTCACCCGAACTAAAGAAAACGGCAGGTTCTATTATACTTATGGACGTTTCAGTACACTGGAAGAGGCCGTGAAGATGCAGAAAACACTGGATGATAAAGGGATTAAAAATACCGTGATAGAAAAAGTTTTAAAATAAATCCAAGCGGTATTGCAGGATCAAAAGTTTATTGATATTTTTGCAGTCCCTAAAACAAAGGCCTATTCGTCTAGTGGTAAGGACTCAAGATTTTCATTCTTGCAACAGGGGTTCGATTCCCCTATAGGCTACTAAGAATTGAAAATTTAGAAAAAAAAGAAAAAACATTTTGTAACTTAAAAAGATTTTATATCTTTGCACCCAAGTTTTTAAAAAGATATGGCAAATCATAAATCAGCGCTGAAGAGACTCAGACAAAACGAAAAGAAGAGACTAAGAAATAGATACTATCATAAGACTGCAAGAACAGCTTTGAAAGTACTGCGCAATGAAGAAGATAAAACCGCTGCTACAGAGCAATTGCCAAAAGTAATCTCTTTGTTGGATAAGTTGGTGAAGAAAAACATCATCCACAAGAACAAAGCGGCTAACCTAAAAAGCAAATTAACTAAGCACGTTAACAAACTGGCTTAACTTTATAAAAAGCGTCCGGCCCGTTCGTCTATCGGTTAGGACCTCAGATTTTCATTCTGGTAAGAGGGGTTCGATTCCCCTACGGGCTACAAAGCTTCCGAAGTAATTCGGGAGCTTTTTTTGTGCTCTCACTTTGCTGTTTTATACTTTAATAAAATTCCATGCATCACTTAGAGATTGACAGTAGGATTTTTATTCCCTTTTTTAAAGCTTGTCTCTAATGTTATTGGCTATTCGCTGAGGTGACTCAAGTTTTTTATCGTTTTGGTTTACAGGTTTTCGGCGTGTTTTGAACAGAAATGTTAAAAATCTTATCTTTGGCTTTATTCAATTTTAATTATGGAAACCCAAAAATATTCTCCTAAAAACAAAATACGGATTGTAACTGCTGCTGCACTTTTTGACGGGCACGATGCGGCGATCAATATTATGCGCCGCGTAATTCAGGCCACCGGCGTGGAAGTGATTCATCTGGGTCACGACAAATCTGCAGAAGAAGTGGTGAACTGTGCCGTGCAGGAAGATGCCAACGCCATTGCACTGACTTCTTATCAGGGTGGGCACAACGAGTATTTTAAATATATCTACGATCTTTTGAAGGAGAAAAACGCCTCTCACATCAGGATATTTGGCGGCGGTGGAGGTGTAATACTTCCGGAGGAGATCAAAGATCTGATGGATTATGGGATTACCAGAATTTATTCGCCTGATGACGGCCGTGAACTTGGTCTGCAGGGCATGATTGACGATCTGGTTCAGAAATCCGACTACGCGACGGGAGAAAAAGTTACCGTAGAAAATTTAGATAAAATAAGCTTTGACGATGCCAGGTCGATTGCTGAAGTGATTTCAGCGGTTGAAAATTTCTCCGAAAGCAAAACCGATTTGGTTAAAGAAATAGACGCCAGAGCTGAAAATTCCACAATCCCGATTATTGGCATCACCGGAACCGGAGGTGCAGGGAAATCTTCATTAACCGACGAACTTGTTAGAAGATTCCTAAGGTCTAACCCTGAGAAAAAAATCGCCATTATCTCCATAGACCCGTCCAAGAAGAAAACAGGCGGTGCATTGCTTGGCGACAGGATCCGGATGAATTCCATCAACGACGCGCGCGTATATATGCGCTCGATGGCAACGCGTGAGAATAATGTTTCAGTTTCGCCGTATATCCATTCGGCTTTAAATGTCCTGAAAATTTCAAAACCCGATGTCATCGTTCTGGAAACTTCAGGTATTGGACAGTCCGGTTCGGAAATTACTGAAATCGCTGATGTTTCCATGTACGTCATGACACCGGAATACGGTGCCTCTACCCAGCTGGAGAAAATTGACATGCTGGATTATGCCGATTTAATCGCTTTGAACAAGTCGGATAAACGCGGTGCTCTGGACGCGCTTCAGGCGGTGAAAAAACAGTTTCAGAGAAATCACGTTCTGTTTGAGCAACCTTTGGAAGAAATGCCGGTTTATTCCACAAAAGCCAGCCAGTTCAACGATTGGGGAACTACAGAGCTTTATAATGAATTGATTAAAAAAGTAAATGCGAAGTTCGACGGTTTAAATTTCAGCGAATACGAGGAGCAAAATGTTTCAGAGGAAACCACCATCATTCCGCCGAAAAGAGTCCGCTACCTGTCTGAAATAGTGGATACCAACCGTGCATACGATAAAGAAGTAGAAAACCAGGCACTCATCGCCAAGAAGATGTACCTCGTGGAGGGCACGAGGGCACTTATACAGGACGACCAGCGTACCCATGACGAGCTTGAAAAAGTGTTCCTGAAAACCAAAAAAGAACTTTCCGAAGAAAACGCAGCCTTCCTGCACGGCTGGCATCATTTCAAAGAAGAACTGGAAGCGGATACTTACTCCTACTTTGTTCGCGGAAAAGAAATTAAAGTTCAGACCAAGTCTGAAACGCTGTCGCACCTTAAGATTCCAAAGATCGCTTTGCCAAAATTCCAGGACTGGGGCGACCTCATCCGTTGGAAAGGTCAGGAAAATGTTCCCGGATCCTTCCCTTTTACCGCGGGAATCTACCCTTTTAAAAGAACAGGTGAAGACCCTACAAGAATGTTTGCCGGCGAAGGCGGACCGGAAAGGACCAACCGCAGATTCCATTATGTTTCAGCCGAGATGGACGCCAAAAGGCTTTCCACCGCATTTGATTCGGTGACACTTTATGGTCAGGATCCTGCCTTGCCACCGGATATCTACGGTAAGATCGGTAACGCGGGTGTTTCCATCGCTACGCTCGATGATGCCAAGAAACTTTACTCCGGTTTTGATTTGGTAAATGCCATGACTTCGGTATCGATGACGATAAACGGACCGGCGCCAATGCTGCTTGCATTTTTCATGAATGCCGCCATTGACCAGAACTGTGAGAAATATATTGAAGAAAATAACCTTTGGGCTAAAGTTGAGGCTAAGCTAAAGGAAAAATTTGATGATAAAGGTTTAACCAGACCTACCTACAGCGGTGAACTTCCGCCATCCAATAACGGCTTAGGGTTAAAATTACTTGGTTTGACAGGTGATGAAATTCTTGAGGCTGGCGTTTACGCTAAGATCAAGGCGGAAACCATCGCTACGGTTCGTGGAACTGTTCAGGCGGATATCCTGAAAGAAGACCAGGCTCAGAACACGTGTATTTTCTCAACGGAATTTGCGTTGAGACTGATGGGTGACGTTCAGGAGTACTTCATCAAAGAAAAAGTTAGGAACTTCTATTCGGTTTCCATTTCAGGTTACCATATTGCTGAAGCGGGTGCCAACCCGATTTCGCAGCTTGCCTTTACGCTGGCCAACGGTTTCACTTATGTGGAATATTACCTGAGTCGCGGCATGGACATCAACGATTTTGCGCCGAACCTGTCGTTCTTCTTTTCCAACGGTATCGATCCGGAATATGCTGTGATCGGGCGTGTGGCCAGAAGAATCTGGGCCAAGGCGATGCGCGAAAAATACAACGCCAACGAAAGAAGCCAGATGCTGAAATATCACATCCAAACTTCCGGTCGTTCGCTACACGCGCAGGAAATTGATTTTAATGATATCAGGACTTCTCTGCAGGCGCTTTACGCCATCTATGACAACTGTAACTCACTCCATACTAATGCATATGACGAAGCCATTACGACGCCAACTGAAGAGTCGGTAAGACGTGCGATGGCAATCCAGCTTATCATCAACAAGGAACTTGGACTTGCCAAGAACGAGAACCCACTTCAGGGCTCATTCATTATCGAAGAGTTAACTGATTTGGTGGAAGAAGCTGTTTATGCTGAATTTGACAGGATTACGGAAAGAGGCGGAGTGCTGGGTGCGATGGAAACGATGTACCAGCGTTCCAAGATCCAGGAAGAATCCATGCATTACGAATGGCTGAAACATACGGGTGAATATCCGATTATCGGCGTAAATACTTTCCTTGGTAAGGACGGTTCGCCAACTGTTCTGCCGGGTGAGGTCATCCGTTCTACCGAAGAAGAAAAGCAGATGCAGATTAGAAACCTGCACAATTACCAAAGTGCAAATTCTGACAATACGCAAAACGCACTGAAATCTCTTCAGCATGGCGCCATCAACCAACAGAATTTATTTGAACTCATGATGGAAGCGGTAAAATACTGTTCTTTGGGTCAGATTACCAATGCGCTGTTTGAAGTGGGTGGTATGTACAGAAGGAATATGTAGTTGTGACAAAAACTAGAAGTTAGAGGTTAGAGGTTAGAAGTTAGAGGTTAGAAGATAGACTGAAGATTCTGGCCATTTTGTATAAGTATAAAAACCGTGTCGGGCCTTGCCTGAACACGGTTTTTTATTTAGCCCTGATTGAGCGGTTTGTTTGAGCTCTTTACCCTGGTGCGGCGG